>NZ_CP145809.1:1930972-2252800 GCF_038049925.1 Georgenia sp. M64 | reverse complement strand
GGGCGAGAGCCACACCTTCACCGTGACCGCGAGCAAGACGTTCGCGGGCGAGTCGGCCCCGGCCGACGACGGCACCCTGGTGGACGTCACCCTCACCCACTCCGTGACAGCGGCCAACCCCGTGACGGTCACGGCGGACACCTGCTCCACCACCGGCACCATCGGTGGCACCTGCACCATCACCTTCACCTCCACGACCGCGGGGACCGTCACCGGCCACGCGTCGGCGAGCATCGCCGTCGGCGACGAGACGATCGACGTCGAGACCGGCTCGGACCCGGGGGAGAACCCCGACGCCGTCAAGCGGTTCGTCGACGCGAAGATCACCATCGAGCCCGACGACATCAACTCCATCGGTGAGTCGCACACGTTCACGGTCGACGTCGAGAAGAACCTCGGCGACGGCAATGGCTTCGTCGCCGCCACCGAGGGGCACGTCGACGTCACCCTCACCGACGCCTCCGGCGCCGTGAACACCGTCGACGCCACCGCGAGCAGCTGCGACGAGACGGGCGACAACCTCGACGCGAACGGCCAGTGCGTCGTCGTCTTCACCTCGGCCACCGCGGGGACCGTGACGGGCACCGCGACGGTGACCCTGACCATCACCGCAACCGAGGGCAGCGACACCCTCACCCGCAGCACGAACGGGACGGGCTCGAGCTCCGACGGTGCCGTCAAGGAGTTCCGCGACGGCAGCCTCACCTGGCTCAAGAACGACGACGCCGGTGCCCGCCTCGCCGGCGCGACCTTCCAGGTGTGCCGCACGCACAACCTCAACACCTCGACGGACCCCGACACGTTCGACGACATCACCGACGTGTGCGTCACCGTCCTGGACAACTCCGCGGCCGACGCCGATCCCGACGTCGGTGAGTTCCTCCTCGAGCACCTGCGTCTCGGGCGCTACACCATCGACGAGATCGCGCCGTTCCCGGAGGGCTACGAGCCCGACCCGGACGTCGAGACCGTCGACCTGACCCTCGAGGACACGAACGGACCGACGACGCCGCCCACGTTCGTCAACGTCGCGCTCTACCGGCTCATCGTCATCACCTGCAACACCACGACCGAGGAGCTCGTGGACAGCACCGTCGACCTCGACGGCGACGTCAAGGCGACCGTGACCGCCGCCCAGCTCGGCGACATCGACGAGACGGCCCTGTGCCAGCTCGCCGGCGCCAACTACGACAACCTCACCAGCGGGACGTACACACCCAGCGTCGAGCTTCCCGACGGCGCCCCGCTCTTCCCGTAACCGCGCGAGGGGCAGCCCGCCCCTCCCGCAGCAACCCGGAAGGCATCGACCACCGGGCCCGTCGTCCCCGAACGGCGGGCCCGGCGCCGCGCCCGGCGACGCCGCGCCGCTCCTCCACATCCGGCGGCGGGACGCCGCCGTGCACACCGTCCTCGCCCGTGCGGGTCGATGGCGGTCCCGGGCCGGAGCATCGTCGTCATGGACCGTGGCCGCGGCGAGCGCCTGCACCGGCTGACCCGGGCCGCCTACACGGCGACGGCCGGGCACCTCGAGGTGGACCCGGAGACCGACCACCGCCGCAGCCGCTGGCGCTGGGCGCCGCCCGTACGGGCGGCGGTCGCCGCGGTGGTCGTCGTGCTCGTCGTGGCCCTCGCCGTGGCCGCGTGGGCATGGGCCGGCCGCCCCGGCGAGCCCGTCCCGCTCCCACCGGCGGACCGGGCGGCCGCGTCCGTGCCGGGCGGCGGACCGGCGGGCGCCGACGGCGGGACCGGTGAGCCCCGCGGCGACGGAACCGGCGCGCCGCGCGACGACGGCGCGGGCGGAGTGCCGGGCGAGGGCCTGACGGACGAGCCGGACGCGGCGGACGTGCGGGGTACGACCGCTGCCGCGACGCCCCTCGTCGTCCACGTGGCGGGCGCCGTGGCCCGGCCGGGTGTGGTCGAGCTCCCCGCCGGCGCGCGGGTGGGTGAGGCGGTGGAGGCTGCCGGCGGAGCGTCCCCGGACGCGGAGCTCGCCGCCGTCAACCTCGCGCGCCCGCTCGTCGACGGCGAGCAGGTGTTCGTGCCCGTCCAGGGGCAGGGCGTGCCCGGCAGCCAGGCCGGCCCGGCCCCCGGGCTCTCCTCCGGTTCCGGTGCCGACGCTCCGGCTGCGCCGTCGCCGGTCGACCTCAACACGGCCACCGCCGCCGAGCTCGACGCCCTCCCCGGTATCGGCCCGGCGCTCGCCGAGCGGATCCTCCAGTGGCGCGAGACCAACGGGCCGTTCGGAACCGTCGACGACCTCGACGCGGTCTCCGGCATCGGTCCGACGACCATGGAGCGGCTGCGGGAGCTGGTGAGCGTGTGAGCGGCCCGCCCGTGCCGCGCAGCGCGCAGGACGTCCGCACCGTCGACGCGCGGGCGGTCCTCCCGGCCGTCGGGGCGTGGGCGGCCGCCTGGGTAGCGGTCGCCCAGCCGGCGGACGCCGTCGCGCTCGCAGCGGCCGCCGCGCTCGGGCTCGCCCTCGTGACGGGCGCGGTGATCGGCGCCACCCGCCGCGCACGGCCGCAGCCGGGCCGGCACCGCCGCAGCGCGGTGACGTCACCGTCCGCGGCCGCCCTGCTGGTGACGGGCGTCGTCGCGGCCGTGCTCCTGAGCACCGCCGCCCAGCTCCACCACCGCCAGGGCGGCCACCTCGCCGACCTCACCTCCCGCGGCGCGTCCGTCGTCGTCACCGGCCGCGTGGCGAGCGAGCCGGAGCCCCTCGGGCGTGCCCGCGAGTGGGAGGCGGCGCCCCGGGTCCGGGTCCAGCTCGACCTGGAGAGCGTCGCCGGCCGTGGCGAACGCTCGGGTGCGTCCGCGCCGGTGGTGCTCCTCGGACCGGCCACGTGGGGCGACGTCACGCTGGGGGAGCGTGTGCGCGTGCGCGCCACCCTCGCGGCCACCGAACCGGGCGAGCGTGCCGTGGCCCTGCTCCTCGCCGGTGACCCCCCTGACGTGACGGACCCACCCCCGGCCACGCTGCGCGTGGTCAACGCCATGCGCGGCCGGCTGCGCGCGGTGACGGCCGACCTCTCCCCGCAGGCGCGGGGCCTGGTGCCAGGGATCGCGGTCGGTGACGACCGTGCCCTGCCCACGGCGCTCGAGGAGGACATGCGCGCCACCGGCCTGACCCACCTCACCGCCGTCTCCGGTGCGCACGTCGCGATCCTCCTCGGCGCGGTGCTCGGCTCGACCGCATGGCTGCCGCGCCGGGGTCGCGCCGTCGTCGGGGCCGTTGCCCTGGCGGCGTTCGTGCTGCTCGTGCGGCCCGAGGCGAGCGTCCTGCGGTCCGCGGCGATGGGAGCGGTCGTCCTGGTCGCGCTGCTGCTCGGACGCCCGTCCCGGGCCCTTCCCGCGCTCGCCGGTGCCGTCGTCGGCCTCATCCTGCTCGACCCCTGGCTGGCGCGTGAGTACGGGTTCGCCCTGTCCGTCCTCGCCACCGGCGGCCTCGTCCTGCTGGCCCGGCCATGGGCCTCGTGGCTGAGCCACGTGGTGCCGCGCTGGCTGGCCGTGGGCATCGCGGTGCCGGCAGCGGCACAGGCGGCGTGCGGACCGGTCGTCGTCCTGCTCACACCCGCCGTCGCCCTCTACGCCGTCCCGGCCAACCTCCTCGCCGCCGTGGCGGTGCCACCGGCGACCGTCCTCGGGGTGGCGGCCACCCTCCTGGGCCCGGTCTGGCCGACCGCCGCGAGCGTCCTCGTCACGGCGGCGGCGGCCTTCACCTGGTGGATCGCCACCGTCGCGCAGACCTTCGCCGGTCTGCCCGCCGCGCAGGTGCCGTGGCCCGCCGGGGGCCCGGGCGTGCTCGCGCTCGCCGTCGCCACGGCGGCGGGGGTGGGGGTGCTCGCACGGGCCGGCCCGCGCGCGGCCTGGCTGCGCCCGGTGGTGGTCGTGGCGGTGGTGGTGCCGGCGCTGCTGGTCCTGCCCTGGCGTGACGACCTCGTCGCCGCCCTGCCCGACGGGTGGCCCCCGCGCGGCTGGGTGGCGATCCAGTGCGACGTGGGCCAGGGGGCCGCGTTCCTCCTGCGCTCGGGGGACGATGCCGCCGTCATGATCGACACCGGGCCCGACGGGGGTGCCGCGGGTGACTGCCTCGGCGCCGCGGACGTCGGCCGGGTCGACCTGCTCGTGCTCACCCACGCGCACGCCGACCACGTCGGCGGCCTGGCGGAGGTGCTCGCCGCCGCCGAGGTCACCGCGGCGGTCCTCGGGCCGGGCCCCGAGCCCGCCCCCGGGGTCCGCGACACGCTCACCCTGCTGGCCGACGCGGGCGTGCCCGTGTCCCGCCCGGTCACGCACGAGGTGCCGGTGGCGCCCGGGGGCCGGGCCGCCGGGCCGGCGGACCGGGGCAGGGCGGGAGAGGTGGACTGGCAGGTCCTGTGGCCCACCCCCGCGGCGGTCGCCCGGTCCCCGGGCGGCGACGGCGTCAACGACCTCTCCCTCGTGCTCCGGCTCACGGCACCCGGCGCCGACGTCGTCGCCCTCGGTGACGTCGAGCTGGCGGGGCAGGCCGGTGTGCGCGGCCGGCTCGCCGGGGCCCGTGGCGGTGCCGTCGACGTCGTGGTGATGGCGCACCACGGGTCGGCGCGACAGGACGCCGGCCTCGCCGCGGCCCTGCGACCGCGCCTGACGGTGGTCAGCGTCGGGGCGGGCAACGACTACGGCCACCCGGCGGCCTCGGCCCTGGAGCTGTACGCGCGGACCGGCTCGGTGGTGCTGCGCACCGACACCTGCGGAGAGATCGCCCTCGTCCGTCGCGGGCCGGACCTCGCCACCGTCTCCCGGTGCCGGTGAACGGCCGTCCTGGACACCCGCAGGAGGTGGCAGGCTAGGGGAGTGCCCCCCACCCGCCGCAAGCCCGCCGTGCTCACCTGGGACCAGGTCGCGCTGGCCCGTGTCGTGCTCGTGCGGGGCACGGAGGGGCTCCTCGCCGACCGGGCGGTGGACCGGCTCCTCGAGCTGGCGAAGGAGGCCGACCCGGAGGTGGAGGTCACCACGGTCGACGCCGCCGCGTACGAGCGCGGGCAGCTCGAGATGCTTGCCAGCCCGTCGTTGTTCGGCGAGCCGCGGTGCGTCGTCGTCGAGGGGCTCGAGTCGATGTCCGACCCGTTCCTCGACGACGCGCTCGCCTACCTCCAGGCGGTGCCGGACGACGTCTGGCTCGTCCTGCGGCACCGCGGCGGCACGCGCGGGAAGAAGCTGCTCGACGCCGTCGCCGCGGCCGGACACCCCGTGGTGGCGTGCGACCCGGTCAAGCGCGACGCCGACAAGGCCGACCTCGTCCGCACCGACTTCCGACGGGCTCGCCGGCGCATCGAGCCAGACGCCGTCCAGGCGCTCGTCGAGGCCGTCGGGACGGACCTGCGCGAGCTCGGTGCGGCGACCGCCCAGCTCGTCGCCGACACCACCGGCACCGTCACCACCGATGTCGTGCTGCGCTACTACGGCGGGCGCGTCGAGGCGACCGGCTTCCGCGTCGCCGACGCCGCCGTCGCGGGGCGGGCGGGGGAGGCGGTCGCCCTGCTGCGGCACGCCGTCGCCACCGGCACGGGCCCGGTCCCCGTGGTCGCGGCCCTGGCGATGAAGCTGCGCACGCTGGCCAAGGTCGCCGCCACCCGCGGCCGGACCGGGGTGTCGGTGGGCGACCTCGGGCTCGCGCCGTGGCAGGTGGACCGGGCTCGGCGCGAGCTCGACGGCTGGACCCCGGAGGGGCTCGCCGCAGCGATCACCGCGGTCGCCGCGGCCGACGCCGAGGTCAAGGGGCTGGGCCGCGACCCGGTGTTCGCCGTCGAGCGCGCGGTTCTGCGCATCGCCGCCGCGCACCGCTGAGGGGGTCGGACAGCGGGCGTCCGCGGCCTTGTGCTCGCACAGGGTCTAACCTGGAGGACGACCGGCGCCCGCGGCGCCCGGCCCCCGCCGCCCACCAGGCGGCTCGACGAGCAGGTGGCCGTGTGCCGCCGTGATGGGAACCCTCATGGACGAAGCGGCCGCGACGACCGCGCGGGACACCGGCGGCCTCAGCCGTTCGCAGCGGCTCGACCGGCTGCCCTTCACGACCGAGCACCGGCGCCTGCTCGTCGGGTCGGGCATCGGGTGGGCGCTCGACGCCATGGACGTCGGACTCATCTCCTTCGTCATGGCCGCGCTGTCGGTGCAGTGGGGCCTCAACCCCACCCAGCTGAGCCTCGTCGGCTCCATCGGCTTCGTCGGGATGGCCCTGGGCGCCTCCCTCGGCGGTCTGCTCGCGGACCGGGTCGGACGCCGCAACGTCTTCGCCCTGACCCTCCTCGTCTACGGGCTCGCCACCGGTGCGTCGGCGCTGGTGACCTCGCTCGCGGCCCTCCTCGCCCTGCGCTTCGTCGTCGGTCTCGGGCTCGGCTCGGAGCTGCCCGTCGCATCCACCCTGGTCAGCGAGTACGCCCCGGCGAGGATCCGCGGCCGTCTGGTGGTCATCCTCGAGGCGTTCTGGGCGGTGGGCTGGCTCGCGGCGGCACTCATCGGCTACTTCGTCGTCTCGGCGTCCGACGACGGCTGGCGCTGGGCCCTGGCCCTCGGCGCGGTGCCCGCCCTCTACGCCCTGTACGTGCGCCGGGCGATCCCCGAGTCGGTCCGGTTCCTCGAGTCGCGGGGCCGGGCCGCCGAGGCCGAGGACGCCGTCCGCCGGTTCGAGGACGCCAGGCCGGTGTTCTCCCAGGGCGCCACGGCCGCGGGTGCGGGTCCGGCGGGTACCGCGGGTGCGGGTCCGGCCGATCCGGCGGGTCCAGCGGGTGTGGGTCCGGCCGGTCCGGCGGGTCCAGCGGGTGCGGGTCACACGAGCCCTGCGGGTGCGGGCCCGACCAGCCCGACGGGTGCGCCGGCCCGGACGGGCCCCGCGACCGCCGGCCCGGTCGGGGTGCGGCTGCGCACGTTGTGGGCCAGGCCGCTGCGCGTGCGCACGGCGGGGCTCTGGATCGTGTGGTTCTTCCTCAACTTCGCCTACTACGGCGCCTTCACCTGGCTGCCCACGCTCCTCGTCGCCTCCGGGCTGGGCATGGTCCGCTCCTTCGAGTACACGGTCGTCATCACCGCGGCTCAGCTGCCCGGGTACGCGCTCGCCGCCTTCCTCATCGAGGCGTGGGGCCGTCGGCCCACCCTCGCGGCGTTCCTCACCGGCGCGGCCGGGGCCTCGTTCCTCTTCGCCACGGCGACGACCCCCGCCGGGGTCGTGACGGCCGGGTGCCTGCTGTCCTTCTTCGCCCTCGGGGCGTGGGGGTCGCTCTACGCCGTGACGCCGGAGATGTACCCCACGGCCGTACGTGGGACCGGGGCGGGCTGGGCCGCCGGGTTCGGCCGGATCGCGTCGATCCTCGCGCCGCTGTCCGTGCCGCTCCTCGACCGGTCCGGCGGGATCTGGCTGATCTTCACCGTCTTCGCCGCAGCGTTCCTCCTCGCCGCGGGCGGCTCGCTCCTCCTCAAGGAGCAGCGCGGCCTCACCCTGGAGGACTGAGACGCCGTCGCGGGCCGGCCGATCCCGGGCCGGCGAGCTCCCGCCGCGAAGCGTTCACCGGCGCGACACCGGACACACCCGCGGCAGACGACGGCCGGCCACCGCGTCGCGGGACGGTGGGCCCGTGCGCGTCGCCATCGTCACCGAGTCGTTCCTCCCGTCGGCCAACGGGGTGACCACCTCGGTCCTCCGGGTGCTGGACCACCTGGCCGCCCGCGGGCACCAGGCCGTCGTCGTGTGCCCCGCCCCGGCGCCGCCGACGTACGCCGGCTTCCCCGTCGTCGCCGTGCCCGCGGTCAGCTACCGCGGCTTCCGGGCGGGCCTGCCCAGCGTCCAGCTGGCCGGGGTCCTGGACGGCTTCAGGCCCGACGTCCTCCACGCCGCCTCGCCCTTCGGTCTCGGCGCCCAGGCGATCACCGCCGCACGACGCCGGCGCATCCCCACCGTGGCGGTCTTCCAGACCGACGTCGCCGGTTTCGCGCGCAAGCACGGCCTGTCCGCGACGGCGCCCGGGATCCGGCGCTGGCTGCGCCATGTGCACTCCCAGGCCGACCTCACCCTCGCCCCCTCCGAGGCCAGCCTCGCCGACCTCGCCGACAACGCCGTGGCGCGGTGCGCCCTGTGGGGACGCGGCGTCGACGCCGCGACCTTCCACCCGAGCCGGCGGGCGGCACCGGGGACACGGGCGGTGCGTGCGTCCGTCCTCGAGGGCGCACCGGCCGGCACCGCCGTCGTCGGCTACGTGGGACGGCTGGCGCCGGAGAAGCGCGTGGAGAGGCTCAGGGGTGTGGCGACGCTGGCGGGGGTGCGCCTGGTGGTCGTCGGTGACGGGCCCTCGCGGCCCTTGCTCGAGCGACTGCTGCGGGGGACGGCCACGACGTTCCTCGGCCGTCTCGACGGCGACGAGCTCGCCGACGCCTACGCCGCGCTGGACGTCTTCGTCCACACCGGCACACACGAGACCTTCGGGCAGACGCTCCAGGAGGCGATGGCCTCCGGCGTGCCGGTCGTCGCGCCGGCCGCAGGCGGGCCCCTGGACGTCGTCGCCGAGGGGGAGACCGGCTACCTCTACGCCCCGGAGGACGACGGCGCCCTCACCCGAGCGGTGCGGGTCCTCGCCGCCGACCCCGCGATGCGCGCACGCATGGGCGAGGCGGGGCGCCGCCGGGTCCTACCTCGGTCGTGGGAGGCCCTCGGCGACGCGCTGCTCGAGCACTACCGGGCCGTCGTGGCAACGGCGGCGCGGGACGGCGGGAGGCCCTTCGACGTGCCGGTGCGATGAGACCGCAGCAGTGGCGTCCGGGAAGGACGAAGGGCGCCGCCCCCGGGGGAGCGGCGCCCTTCGGTCGCGGCCGCACGCGGCCGCGGAGGATCAGATCTTCTCGACGGAGCGAGCCAGCTTCGACTTGCGGTTGGCAGCCTGGTTGGCGTGGATGACGCCCTTGCTGACAGCCTTGTCGAGCTTGCGCCCGGCGGCCCGCAGGGCCTCCGACGCCGAGTCCTTGTCACCGGCGAGAACGGCCTCGCGAACCCGACGCACGTACGTCTTGAGCTCGGACTTCACGGCCTTGTTGCGCAGCCGCGCCTTCTCGTTGGTGAGGATGCGCTTCTTCTGGGACTTGATGTTCGCCACGTATGCACTCTCTGTTGCGTTCGCCTGAGCGATCGGTCATCGGTCGTTGAGGGAGTTGCCGCGACCGGGACTGGGGCGTGGGGGACCTCGTGGTTGGTCGGTGGCCGGGCCACCGCCGACCGGGCGGCAACCCAAGAGAACACCTTAGCAGCCCGCCCCGGTGCCGCTCACCCCGGGCCGGGGTGAGCGCCGTCTCAGCCGTGCAGCGCCCGCAGGGCGGCGACGACCTCGTCGTAGCGCTCCCGCGGCAGCCCGGCGCCCTCGCGGCGCACGGCGCCCGGGTCCACCCAGAGCAGGCGGTCCAGGCGGACCTCGGACGGCCGCCCGCGCGAGTCCCACGCGCCGGACCCGACGTCGATCCAGCGCCGGCCCCAGCGCGCCTCGTCCGCCGCGTCCCGGTCGTGGTCCTGGGAGCTCATCTGCGCCACGACGAGCCCGGCGCCCTCCTGCGCGAGGACGAGCACGGGGCGGTCCTTGCCCTGGTCGGGGTCGTCGTCGTAGGGCACCCACGTCCACACGACCTCGCCCGGGTCGGGCTGGTCGTCGGCCTGCGGGGCGTAGGCGAGGTCCGGCAGGCCGAGCCGGGCGACGTCGTACTCGACGGTGTCACGCGAGCCGGCCTCGACCTGCTGCTCCCCGACGGTGGCCGCCGGCGAGGACGAGCCCCGCGGTCCGGCGCCCGGGACCGGACGGCGGCGGGTCGGCGCCGGGCGCGCCTGCCGCGGCCGGCGCAGGTAGTCCTGGAGCACGCGGGTGGCGGCGTCGCCGGCGGCGCCGAGCGCGCGGCGGAGCATGGGGTTCATGCCCGGCAGGTTAGCGGGGGGTGCGTCGCCGCGCCCGGCCGGGGTGCGGTCCGGGGTGCGGTCGGGGCGGTGCCCGCGCGAGGGTCCGGCGGGACGCGCGCGGCGCCCGGGTCTCGTCACACGCCGGACACGTCGGCGCACTAACGTCGTCCCCCATGGACCTCTTCGACGGCTATCCCGCCGGGGCGGCGTGGGACGAGATGATCGAGCCCGACGGCGTCCGGGTGCCGTACCGCCACGTCTACGACACGCTGCGCGGGCTCAGCGCGGACGAGCTCATGGCCCGCGCCGACGCCCTCGCCCGGTCCTACCTCGCCCAGGGCATCACCTTCGACGTGGGCGGCGAGGAGCGGCCCTTCCCACTGGACACCGTCCCGCGCGTCGTCACCGCGGACGAGTGGGACGCCCTCGCCCCGGGGGTCGCGCAGCGGGTCCGTGCGCTCGAGGCGCTCCTCGACGACGTCTACGGCCGTCAGCGGGTCATCGCCGACGGGGTCCTGCCGCGCTCGGCGGTGGTCTCCTCGGCTCACTTCACGCGCGCGGCGCGGGGCATCGAGCCGCCCAACGGGGTCCGCGTGCACGTCGCCGGGATCGACGTCATCCGCGACGCCGCGGACACCTGGCGTGTCCTCGAGGACAACGTCCGGGTCCCCTCCGGGGTCAGCTACGTCCTGTCCAACCGGCGCGCCATGGCGCAGTCCTTCCCCGAGCTCTTCGCGAGCCTGCGGGTGCGCCCGGTCGCGGACTACCCGCGCCGGCTGCTGCACGCGCTCATCGCCTCCGCCCCCGACGGCGTGGACGACCCCGTCGTCGTCGTCCTCACCCCCGGGGTCTACAACTCCGCGTACTACGAGCACTCCCTGCTCGCGCGCTCGATGGGCGTCGAGCTGGTCGAGGGCCGCGACCTCTTCGTCGCGGGCGGTCGCGTGTACATGCGCACGACGGGCGGCCGGCGCCGGGTGGACGTCATCTACCGCCGGGTCGACGACGACTTCATCGACCCGGTGGTCTTCCGTTCCGACTCGCTCCTGGGCTGCCCCGGCCTCATGGGCGTGGCGCGGGCGGGCAACGTCACCATCGCCAACGCCGTCGGCAACGGGGTCGCCGACGACAAGCTCATCTACACCTACGTCCCGGACCTCATCCGCTACTACCTGGGCGAGGAGCCGCTCATCAGCAACGTCGACACCTGGCGCCTGGAGGAGCCCGCGGCGCTGGAGGAGGTCTGCGACCGGCTGGAGGAGCTGGTGGTCAAGCCCGTGGACGGCTCCGGTGGCAAGGGCATCCTCATCGGTCCGGCCGCCACCCGGCAGGAGGTCGACGCGGCGCGCGAGCGGCTCCGCACCGACCCGCGCGGCTGGATCGCCCAGCCCGTCATCCAGCTCTCCACCGTGCCCACCCTCGCGGGCGAGCACGTGCGGCCCCGGCACGTGGACCTGCGCCCGTTCGCCGTCAACGACGGCGAGAACGTGTGGGTGCTCCCGGGCGGCCTCACACGGGTGGCCCTGCAGGAGGGCCAGCTCGTGGTCAACTCCTCCCAGGGCGGGGGGTCCAAGGACACGTGGGTCGTCGGGCACCGCCGGACCCCACCACCACCGCCCGAGCCGCCGGTGCACGGCGAGCTGGTCGTGCCCGTCGGGGTGCCCCGTGACTCCGACGCCGCCGACACCGTCCGGGTGCAGAGCGAGCAGCAGCAGCAGGCCCAGCAGCAGGCCCAGCAGCAGACCGTGGAGCAGCAGCCCGAGCAGCGCCGGCCGGCCGCGCAGCAGCAGAGCGGGGTGGCGCCGTGCTGAGCCGGATCGCCGAGTCGCTGTTCTGGATCGGTCGCTACGTCGAGCGCGCCGACGACACCGCCCGCCTCCTCGACGTCCAGCTCCAGGTCCTCCTGGAGGACCCCTGGGTCGACGAGGACGCCCACTCCCGCTCCGTCCTGGCGATCATGGGCTTTCCGCCGCCGCCGGTGGAGGAGCCGGTGGGCCGGCGCCAGCTCCTGGACACCCTCGCCTACGACCGCACCGCGCCCGGCTCGATCGCCGGTGCCCTGGTCGCGGCGCGCGAGAGCGCCCGACGGGCCCGCGAGACGATCTCCACCGAGCTGTGGGAGTGCCTCAACACCACCTGGAACGCCCTGCCCGCCATGACCCACGGGCGCAGCGCCTACGACTTCTTCCAGTGGGTGCGCGAGCGGGCCGCGATCGTCGCGGGGATCGTCGACTCCTCGACGTCGCGGGACGAGACGTGGGAGTTCCTCGTGCTGGGCCGGTCCCTCGAACGGGCGGACATGACCGCCCGCCTCGTCGCCTCCCGGGCGGTCAGCGGCACGGGCGGGGCGAGCTGGGTCTCCCTCCTGCGCTCCGGCGGGGCCTACGAGGCCTTCCTGCGGACCTACCGCGGCCGCGTCGGGGACGTCCAGGCCGCCCAGTTCCTGCTCCTCGACCGGTACCTGCCGCGCTCGATCGTCCACGCCCTCGACCGGGCCGAGCAGTGCCTGGCCGAGCTCGAGCCGGGCGTCCGCCTGCCCGGTGTGCGCGAGGACGCCGCACGGACCCTCGGTCGCGCCCGCTCGCACCTGGAGTACCTGCCCGTGACGGACCTGCAGACGAACCTGCTCGCGGAGATGGAGGCGGTCCAGGTGGCCTGCAGCCAGGCGTCGGACCACATCCGGGCCCGCTACTTCCTGGCCGAGCCGGCCGTCTGGATGGGGGAGCACCTGTGACCCGCCTGCACGTGGTGCACCGCACCACCTTCGCCTACGCCCACCCCGTGCGGGTGTCCTACAACGAGCTGCGGATGCGCCCGGCCGCGATGCTCGGCCAGCGGGTGCTGGAGTCCACCCTCACCGTCGCCCCGGAGACGTGGCGCAGCGAGTACCGGGACTACTGGGGGACGCGGGTCGACGCCGTCGAGGTCCTCACCCCGCACGAGAGCCTCACGTTCGTCGCGGACTCCCGCGTCGAGCGGGACGCCGCGCCGCAGCGGGTCCACGGCACCGAGTGGGCGAGCCTCGCCGCCCCGGCCCTGACCGACCGGATGAGCGAGATGCTCATGATCTCGCCCACCACGAGCCCCCCGCCCGACCTGGTCGAGCTCGCCCGTGACGCCGCCGCCGGGCTCGGGGTCCACGACGGCGCCGTCGCCGTGTGCGGGGCGCTGCGCGGGGAGATGGAGTACGTGCCGGGCGTCACCGGCGTCCACACCCGCGCCGCGGAGGCGTGGGAGGCGCGCAAGGGGGTGTGCCAGGACATCGTCCACCTCACCGTGGGCACCCTGCGGGCGCTGGGGATCCCCGCCCGCTACGTCTCGGGCTACCTCCACCCGCTCGCCGGCGCCGGGACCGGCGAGGTCGCCGTCGGGCAGTCCCACGCGTGGGTGGAGTTCTGGTCGGGCGACTGGTACGGCTACGACCCCACCAACCGCATCGACGTCGGGCCGCACCACGTGCTCGTGGCGCGCGGCCGGGAGTACCGGGACGTGCCCCCGGTGCGGGGGGTCTTCTCGGGCGGGGGCCGGTCGACCCAGCACGTCGAGGTGCTCATGACCCTCGAGGAGTGAGGTCCGCCCCGCGAGGGCGGCTGACCCGGTCAGGAGAGTGGCGGTGAACCGGTCAGGAGTGCAGCGGGGAACCGGTCAGGAGTGCAGCGGGGAACCGGTCAGGACAGCAGCAGGGCGACGGCGGTGCCGACCGAGGCGAGCACGGACAGCGGGATCGCCGCCACGGTGCCGACGAGCGCGAGCAGGGTGACGCGCAGGTCGTCGCGCAGGTAGGGCGCGTGGACCGGGCCGCCCGCCGCGACGAGGGCGGCCCGCTGCGCGGCCTCGACCCGGGGCAGGAAGCGCGCGGTGCGCAGGGCGTTCTCGGCGGCCGCGGCGTCGAGGGCGTCCATCTCGGCCCGCAGGTCACGTCCCGCCCTGCCGGGCTCGAGCACCACGAGCTCACCCGTGCCGACCGTGCGGTGGACCTGCAGGTCCGCCGTCTGGGCCTGGAGGCGCTCACGGCGCACGGCCAGCACCACCACCGGCACGGCCAGGACGGCGGCGAGGCCGAGCGGCACCCACGCCCACGCGCCGGTCGCGGTGACGCCCAGCGCCAGCCCGAGCAGCGCGAGCACGCCCACCCCGAGCCCGGCACCGGTGAGCAGGGCGGCGCCGGGCCGCCGCGCGACCCGCACGAGCGTGGGCACCACCTGGGCGAGGACGTCCGCCGTCGCAGTCATGCACCCAGGTTCGCACGCCCGCCGGCCCGGCGCCGAGCGGCCTCGCCCCGGGCGAACACGGCGTGCTCGCCGACGGCGTCTCCCTCCGGCGCGGCGCCCGCGCCCGGGCGTGGGACGATGGGGCCAGTCCGTGTCCCGCGCGCCCCCGCGCGCACCACCCCCGCAGAGGTAGCCCGCGTTGTCACCGATCCCCAGCCCGGCACTGTCGGCGCAGATCAGCCCGTCGGCCACGCCGCCGGAGCTGCTGCGCAACTTCAGCATCATCGCCCACATCGACCACGGGAAGTCGACGCTGGCGGACCGGATGCTCCAGCTGACCGGCGTGGTGGACTCACGGGCGATGCGCGCCCAGTACCTCGACCGCATGGACATCGAGCGTGAGCGCGGCATCACCATCAAGTCCCAGGCGGTGCGGATGCCATGGCAGGTGGGCGACCAGGCGTACGCGCTGAACATGATCGACACCCCGGGGCACGTCGACTTCTCCTACGAGGTCAACCGCTCGCTCGCCGCGTGCGAGGGGGCGGTCCTCCTCGTCGACGCCGCCCAGGGCATCGAGGCGCAGACCCTGGCCAACCTCTACATGGCCATGGAGAACGACCTCACGATCATCCCCGTCCTCAACAAGATCGACCTGCCGGCCGCGCAGCCGGAGAAGTACGCCGAGGAGCTCGCCGGCCTCATCGGCGGCGAGCCGGAGGACTGCCTGCGGGTCTCGGGCAAGACCGGGGAGGGGGTCCTGGAGCTCCTCGACCGCATCGTGCGCGACATCCCGGCACCGGTCGGTGACGCCGACGCGCCGTCCCGCGCCATGATCTTCGACTCCGTCTACGACACCTACCGCGGGGTCATCACCTACGTCCGGGTCATCGACGGGCACCTCAGCCCGCGCGAGCGCATCCAGATGATGTCGACCCGGGCCACCCACGAGCTGCTCGAGATCGGTGTCATCTCGCCCGAGCCCATCCCGTCGCAGGGCCTCGGGGTCGGTGAGGTGGGCTACCTCATCACGGGCGTGAAGGACGTGCGCCAGTCCAAGGTCGGCGACACGGTGACGAACCTGTCCAAGCCGGCCGCGCACGCCCTGGGCGGCTACCGCGAGCCCAAGCCGATGGTGTTCTCCGGGCTCTACCCGATCGACGGCTCGGACTACCCCGTGCTCCGCGACGCCCTCGACAAGCTCAAGCTCAACGACGCCGCCCTCGTCTACGAGCCCGAGACCTCCGTCGCGCTCGGCTTCGGGTTCCGCTGCGGCTTCCTCGGCCTGCTGCACCTGGAGATCGTCCGGGAGCGGCTCGAGCGCGAGTTCGACCTCGCCCTGATCTCCACGGCGCCGAACGTCTCCTACGACGTCGTCGCCGAGGACGGCAGCCAGGTGCGGGTGACCAACCCCAGCGAGTTCCCCGAGGGCAAGATCAGCCAGATCCGGGAGCCGGTCGTCAAGGCCACGATCCTGGCACCGAGCGAGTTCGTCGGCACGATCATGGAGCTCACCCAGAGCCGCCGGGGCACCCTCCTGGGCATGGACTACCTCTCCCCGGAGCGGGTCGAGCTGCGATACACCCTGCCGCTGGCCGAGATCGTCGGGGACTTCTTCGACCAGCTCAAGTCCAAGACCCGCGGCTACGCCTCGCTGGACTACGAGCCCTCGGGCGACCAGGAGGCCGACCTCGTCAAGGTCGACATCCTGCTCAACCACGAGCAGGTGGACGCGTTCTCCGCGATCGTCCACCGCGACAAGGCCTACACCTACGGCGTGACGATGGCCGAGAAGCTCAAGGAGCTCATCCCGCGGCAGCAGTTCGAGGTGCCGATCCAGGCCGCGGTGGGCGCGCGCGTCATCGCCCGCGAGACCATCCGCGCCCTGCGCAAGGACATGCTCGCCAAGTGCTACGGCGGAGACATCACCCGCAAGCGCAAGCTCCTGGAGAAGCAGAAGGAGGGCAAGAAGCGCATGAAGAACATCGGCCGGGTCGAGGTCCCGCAGGAGGCCTTCATCGCGGCCCTCACCTCCGACGCGCCCACGGGCAAGAAGTAGCCGCCGCCGTGCCCGTGGTCACCCACGTGTGCCGTGTGGCCCGGCTCCACCCGGATGCGGGCTCCGCCGGGGTCACCGCGATCGACAAGCGGCCCGTCGACGGCGCCGCCCGGGTGGGCACGTACGGGCTGCGCGGCGACGTCCAGGCAGACCGCAGGCACCACGGCGGCCCCGACAAGGCGCTCTACGCCGTCGACGCCGCCGAGGCCGAGCACTGGGCGGCGGTCCTGGGGCAGGATGTCCCGCCGGGTCGTCTGGGGGAGAACCTGCGCACCGCGGGTGTCGCCGTCGACGACGCCGAGATCGGCGAGCGGTGGCGGATCGGCGAGCGCCTCGAGGTGGAGGTGACCGGTCCGCGGACCCCCTGCGCGACGTTCGGCCGGTGGCTGCGCCAGGAGCGGTGGGTCTCGCGGTTCACCGAGCACGGGCGCACCGGTGCCTACCTGCGCGTGGTCGTGCCCGGCCCGGTCGCCGCCGGGGACGACGTCGTGGTCGTGCGCCGCCCGGGGCACGGGGTGAGCGTGAGCCGGTGGTTCACCGCCCAGGACCCCGCCGACGCCCGCACGCTCCTCGCCCACGCGGCCGACGAGGGCTGGCGGATGGCCGACTACCTGCGTGAGTACGTCGACCGGGCCGCCGCCCGCCCCTGACCCCGGCGGGGTCGCCGCGCGTCACAGTGCGACGGCCATCACCCGCTGCGGGCCGAGCCCGCCGCCGAGGTAGCGCCCGACGTCGACGAACCCGCCCGCGGTGTAGGCGCGCACCGCGGCCGGGTTGGCCTCGTTGACGGTGAGGACGAGGATCCGCGCGGCCGGGACCAGCTCGCGGGCCAGGACGCGCAGGAGCGGCACGGTCGCGCGGCCGATCCCGCGGTTCTGCTCCGCCGCGTCGAGGTAGAACCCGCGCAGCAGGGCCGCCTCGTCAGGCCGGTCGACGACGTCGGGCAGGTAGCCCAGCGAGTCGATCACCCCGAACCCGACCACCCGTCCGTCGTGCTCGACGGCGAAGGGTGTGCGGGTCGGCTCGGCGTCCGCGAGCGGCAGGGTCACCTCGGCCCGCGAGGAGAACGGCTCCTGCGCCGGCAGGGGGCGCAGCCGCGCCACGGCGGCCCGCCGGGCGGCGGTGGCGGGGTCGTCGCCGTCGAGCCGGTGCAGCGCGGTGCGAGGTTCGGGGGCACGGTCCACGTGGGAGACACTAGAGGCCATGGCACCGGCACTTCCCGACGGCGAGACGCCGCCCGACGACGGCAGGCTCCCGCTCTCCGCGGCCGCCGGCGCCGCCGACCGCGACCTCGGCGTGTACCTGCACGTGCCCTTCTGCCGGGTGCGGTGCGGGTACTGCGACTTCAACACCTACACCAACGCCGAGCTCGGCGGCGGCGCGAGCGCGCAGGCGTACGCCGAGACCGCCCGGCGCGAGATCGACCTCGCCGCCCGGGTCCTCGCCGACGAGGCGCTCGCGGCCGCCGGCATGCCGGCCCGCCCCGTGAGCACGGTCTTCGTCGGGGGCGGGACGCCGACCCTGCTGCCCGTGGGCGACCTGGCCGGGATGCTGGGCGCCGTCCGGGACGCCTGGGGCCTGGCCGACGGCGCGGAGGTCACCACCGAGGCCAACCCCGACTCCGTGGACGCGGCCGCGCTGGCGGCGCTGGCCGAGGCGGGCTTCACCCGGGTCTCCTTCGGCATGCAGTCGGCCGTGCCCGGCGTCCTCGCCACGCTCGACCGCACGCACGACCCCGCCCGCCTGCCCGACGTGGTGGCCCGGGCGAGGGCCGCCGGCCTGGCGGTGTCGGTCGACCTCATCTACGGCACGCCGGGGGAGTCCGTGGCGGACTGGCGCACGAGCCTGGACGCCGCGGTCGCGCTCGAGCCGGACCACGTCTCGGCCTACGCCCTCGTCGTCGAGCCCGGGACCCGGATGGGCGCCCAGGTCCGCCGCGGCGAGCTGCCGCTGCCCGACGACGACGACGCGGCCCGCAAGTACGAGCTCGCCGAGGAGGTGCTCGCCGGGGCCGGCTTGCACTGGTACGAGGTGTCGAACTTCGCGCGCCGGCCCGCCGACGCCTGCCGGCACAACCTCGCCTACTGGCGCGGGCACGACTGGTGGGGCGTCGGCCCGGGGGCGCACAGCCACGTCGGCGGCGTGCGGTGGTGGAACGTCAAGCACCCGCGTACCTACGCCCACCGGCTCGAGAGCGGTCTCAGTCCCGCCGCGGGGCGCGAGGTCCTCGGAGCGCGGGAGGCCGAGCTCGAGCGGATCATGCTCGGGGTCCGTCTGGCCGACGGCGTCGAGCTCAGGCCCGGCGGGGCCGTGCCGGGGCGCCTCGCAGCGGTGGTGACGGACCTCGTCCGGCGCGGCCTGGTCGAGCCGGGACCGGCCCGGGACGGCCGGGTCGCCCTGACGCTGCGGGGCCGGCTCCTCGCGGACGCCGTCGTGCGCGAGCTCACCGCCTGAGAACGGGCCGTAGGACTCTCCCGCCAGGCCACGTGGTGTGCCATCGTCATGAGGGACAGGGCGCGTCCGACGAGTGCGAGGACCCACCAGTGAGCCAGAGCCCGCCTCCCCCCGGGGAGACCCCCGACCGCATCCCCGACGAGCCGCGCGACGACGAGCGCCACGACGCCCCCTGGGCGCCCGCGGGCGGCGAGCCGCCGCAGTACGGCGAGCGGGTACCTCCGCCGCAGTACGGGCAGCAGGCCCCGCCCCAGTACGGCCAGCAGGCGCCGCCGCAGTACGGGCAGCAGGCACCCCCGGCCTACGGGCAGCCCCCGCAGCAGGGCCAGTACGGCGGCCAGTACGGCCCCGGCCAGGCGCCGTACGTCGCCCTCCAGACCCCGCCCGTCTCCGTCGGTGAGGCCTTCCGCTACGCGTGGCAGGCGTTCAAGGTCAACGCGGGCCCGTGGGTGCTCGCCGCGCTGGTGATGCTCGTCGTGAGCAGCACCGGCACGAGCATCGAGCGCACGATCCGCAACGCGGGAGCGCCCTCCGGCGACGCCGGGTGGGTCATGATGACCTTCGACCCCGCGGCGTCGCTGGTGAACATCATCTTCACGATCATCAACTTCGCGATCGGGGCCGCGCTCGTCTCGGCCGCCCTGCGCACCGTGGACGGCAGGAGGATCCAGGTCGGGGACTTCCTCTCCGTGCCGAACTTCCTCCAGGCGCTGCTCGCCGCGGTCCTGCTGTCGCTCGCGATGTTCGTCGGCATCCTCCTGCTGGTGATCCCGGGTCTGATCATCGGGGTGCTGGGGATGTTCTACCTGCACTTCGCCATCGACCGCCGGCTCTCCGCCGTCGACTCGCTCCGGGCGAGCTTCGTCCTCGTCAAGGACAACCTCGGCACGGCCGTCCTGCTCATCCTCGCGGCCCTCGGCGTCGTCATCCTCGGCGCGCTGGCCCTGGTCGTGGGGCTCCTCGTGGCGTTCCCGCTCGTCGTCATCGCCTCGGCGTTCGTCTACCGCCGGCTCACCGGCGGCGTCGTCATGGTGCCGGGCAGCGCGGGCTGACCGGCCGGGCGGCGCCGGCCGGCGGTCGCACCCGAGTGATGGCCCGCGCCGCGGGCGCCATCACTCCGGCACGCCGGTGACGAAGTCGATGAGCTCCTCCATCCGGCCCAGCAGGGCGGGCGAGAGGTCCTTGTAGGACCGGACCGTGCCGAGGATCCGCTTCCACCCCGAGGCGATGTCCGCCTGGTCGCGGTGGGGCCAGCCCAGGGCGGCGAGGGTGCCGACCTTGATGTCGGTCCCGCGCGGGACGTCCGGCCACTCCTGCAGCCCCACCCGCTCGGGCCGCACCGCCTGCCACACGTCGACGTAGGGGTGGCCCAGGACGAGCACGTGCTCACCCGCGGCGCCCGCCGTCACCTCGGCGGCGATCCGGGACTCCTTCGAACCCGGGACGAGGTGGTCAACGAGCACCCCGGCGCGCCGGCCCGGGCCGGGACGGAAGTCCCGCAGCGCGGCGGCGAGGTTGTCCACGCCGTCGAGCAGCTCGACGACGACGCCCTCGACCCGGAGGTCGTCGCCCCACACCCGCTCGACGAGCTCGGCGTCGTGGCGGCCCTCGACCCAGATCCGCGACGCCCGCGCCACCCGGGCGCGCTCGCGCTCGACGGCGAGCGAGCCGGACGCCGTCAGCCGCCGGCCGCCCGCGGTCCGCGGACCCTGCGGTGCCCGCGCCGCCGCCGGGGGGACCAGCCGGACCGGCCGGCCCTCGACCCAGAACCCCGCGCCCAGCGGGAACGTCCGGGTCCGGCCGCGACGGTCCTCGAGCACGACCACGTGCATGCCGCCGGACTTCTCCACCCGGACCACGGCGCCGACCCAGCCGGTGCCGACCTCCTCCACCACGAGGCCCTTCTCCGCGGCCCGGTCCGTGGTGGTGGGCCGGTGGGCGTAGGCGCCCGCGCGGTGGGGGTCGGCGGAGAGGATGTCGGTGCCGTAGCGGTCGTCCACCCGGGCAGGGTAGGCCGCCGGTGGCGCGCCCCCACGCAGCGTGCGCGGGCGTGGCGCGTAGGATTAGCACTCGAAGGCCGAGAGTGCTGGCCCGGCGGAGGGAGGAACCGTGAGCGAGGACCGCAGGCTCGACGTGCTGCGCGCGATCGTGCAGGACTACGTCCAGACGAGGGAGCCGGTCGGCTCCCGGGTGCTCGTCGAGCGCCACTCCCTCGGCGTCTCCCCGGCCACCATCCGCAACGACATGGCCGTCCTGGAGGAGCTGGGGTACATCGCCCAGCCGCACACCTCGGCCGGACGCGTCCCGACCGACAAGGGCTACCGCGCCTTCGTGGACCAGATCTCCACGCTCAAGCCCCTCTCGGTCCCCGAGCGCCGCGCCATCGCCAACCTCCTGGACACCGCGGTCGACCTCGACGACGTCGTCGAGCGGACCGTGCGCCTGCTCGCGCAGCTGACCCACCAGGTCGCCGTCGTGCAGTACCCGTCGCTGCGGCGCTCGGCCCTGCGCCATCTCGAGCTCGTCCTGCTCAGCCCGCACCGGCTGCTCGTGGTCATCATCACCGACGCGGGCCGGGTGGAGCAGCGCACCGTCGAGACCGGCAACGAGCTCGACCCCGGGGTGGTCGGCGAGCTGCGCGCCCGGCTCAACGTCGCGTGCGCCGGCCGGCGCCTCGGCGCCATCGTCGAGCCGCTCGCGGCGCTGCCCCCGCAGTTCGCCCCCGAGCACCGCCCGCTGGTGGAGGCGGTGAGCGAGGAGGTCCTGGACACGCTGCGCCTGGACGCCGAGGAGCGCATCGTCATGGCGGGAACGGCCAACCTGGCGCGCTCCGACGTCGACTTCAGCCGCACCATCGGTCCCGTCCTGGAGGCCCTGGAGGAGCAGGTGGTGCTCCTTCGGCTGTTCTCGGAGATGGAGGACGACGTCGCCGTGCGGATCGGGTCGGAGAACCGCTCCGAGGCGCTCTCGGAGGCCTCCCTCGTCGCGAGCGCGTACGGTGGTTCCGCACCCGCGGAGGGGATCGCCCGGCTGGGCGTGCTCGGCCCCACCCGGATGGACTACCCCGGCACCATGGCCTCCGTCCGCGCGGTGGCCCGCTACCTCTCCCGGTTCCTTGCCGGGTGACCGCACCGGCGGTCCGGCCCGTCCGGACCCGCCCACCGCGGCCGGCCCGTCCGGACCGCAGCGCACCGCCGGCCCGTCCGGCCCCCACCCCCAGGCCGGCGCCCCGGCCACGACCGCAGGCCGGCAGCCCCCGGCCCGAAGCCGACAGAGAGTGACCCCGTGAGCGACTACTACGAGATCCTCGGTGTCTCCCGCCAGGCGAGCGCCGAGGAGATCAAGAAGGCCTACCGCAAGCTCGCCCGCAAGCTCCACCCCGACGTCGCGGGGCCGGACGTGGCGGACGAGTTCAAGGAGGTCACCCGGGCGTACGAGGTCCTGTCCAACCCGGAGAAGCGCCAGCTCTACGACATGGGCGGCGAGTCCGCCCTCGGTGGCGGGGGCGGCGGCGCCGGGTTCGGCGGCTTCCAGGACATCTTCGAGACCTTCTTCGGCGCGGCCGCGGGCGGTGCCCCCCGAGGGCCCGTCCCGCGCGGGCGCCGCGGCCAGGACGCCCTCGTGCGCCTGGACATCGACCTCGAGGAGGCGGTCTTCGGCGGCAGCCGCGACCTCCAGGTCGACACCGCCGTCGTGTGCGGCACCTGCCAGGGCTCGTGCTGCCGGCCCGGGACCTCCCCGCGCACCTGCGAGGTCTGCCACGGCCGCGGCTCCGTCCAGCGTGTGACCCGATCCTTCCTCGGCCAGGTCATGGCGACCACCGCGTGCTCGGCCTGCCAGGGCCACGGCACCGTCATCCCCGACCCCTGCCCGGACTGCGCCGGCGAGGGACGCGTGCGCACCCGCCGCACCATCAACGTCCAGGTGCCCGCGGGCGTGGACTCCGGCACCCGCATCCGGATGACCGGCCAGGGCGAGGTCGGCCCGGGCGGGGGGCCCGCCGGCGACCTCTACGTCGAGATCCGCGAGAAGCCCCACCCCGTGTTCGTCCGTCGCGGGGACGACCTGCACTGCACCATGGGCATCCCCATGACGGCCGCGGCGCTGGGCACCGTCCTGCCGCTGGAGTCCTTCGACGGTCCGCGCGAGGTCGACGTGGCGCCGGGCACCCAGCCCGAGCAGGTCGTCACCCTGCCGGGCCTGGGCGTGGGGCACCTGCACCGGCCCGGCCGCGGTGACCTCCACGTCCACCTCGACGTCCAGGTGCCCACCCGCCTGGACGAGCGCCAGCGCGAGCTCCTCGCCGAGCTCGCGTCGCTGCGCGGCGAGGAGCAGCCCGAGGCCCGCCTGGCCGCCTCGGGCTCGGGGGTCTTCTCCAAGCTGCGCGAGAAGCTCGCCGGGAGATGACCACCGCGGTCTTCCTCGCCGACCTCGACGGTGCCGCGCCCGGCACCGTCGTGACCGTCACCGGCGACGAGGCCCGTCACGCCGTCGCCGTGCGGCGCCTGCGCGTGGGTGAGGCCGTCGACCTCGTCGACGGCGCAGGCGCCCGGGCGAGCGGCACGGTCGTGACCGCCGCGCGCGAGGAGCTCGGGGTGGAGGTCGAGACCCTCACCCACGAGCCCCCACCCGGGGTCCGGCTGGTCCTGGTCCAGGCGCTGGCGAAGGGCGGGCGTGACGAGCAGGCGGTGGAGACCGCCACCGAGCTCGGTGCGGACGCCGTCGTCCCCTGGCAGGCCGAGCGGTCCGTCTCCGTCTGGTCCGGGCCGAGGGCGGAGAAGGGCCGGCGCCGCTGGGCGGCCGTGGCCCTCGCCGCCGCCAAGCAGTCCCGCCGGGCCTGGGTCCCGGCGGTCCACGAGCCCGTCACCACCCGGGAGCTGGCCGCGGCGGTGGCCACCACCGTGGCGGCGGGCGGCGTGGTCCTCGTCCTGCACGAGCGCGCCACCAGACCGCTCGCCGCCGTCCCGCTCCCCGGACCGGGCACGCTCGCGCCGGGCGCCCACGGGCTGGCCCACGCCGTCGACGTCGCCGTCGTCGTCGGTCCCGAGGGCGGCATCACCGACGCCGAGGTGGCCGCCCTGGAGGCGGGCGGGGCGCGCGCCGTGCTGCTCGGGCCCCACGTGCTGCGCACCTCCACCGCCGGACCCGCCGCGCTGGCCGTGCTCGCGCAACGGCTCGGCCGCTGGGGCTGACCGGGCACGCACCCGATATCCTGGGCACGCACGGCGCGCGCCGTGCGTCCCACCGACCGAGGAGAGCCTGGGCCGCCGGCCCGACCCATGACGCAGCAGACCGCTCCCGGCGACGGCACCCACGTCCCCGGCCACGTCCAGCACCAGGTCACCGTCCCCGACGACGTCCCCATGGTGGTCCTCCTCGGCCAGCGCGACGAGGTGCTGCGCGCCGTCGAGCGGGGCTTCCCCGCCGTGGACGTCCACGTCCGCGGCAACGTCCTGACCCTCACGGGGCCCGTGGGCGACGTCGCCCTCGCCGAGCGCCTGGTCGACGAGCTCTCCACCGTCGCCGGGGCCGGGCAGGCCCTGTCCGCCGACGCCGTCGAGCGGGCCATCGCCATGCTCACCGCGCCCAGCGCCGCCCGCCCGGCGGAGGTCCTCACCCAGAACATCCTGTCCAACCGCGGGCGGACCATCCGGCCCAAGACGCTGGGCCAGAAGCGCTACGTCGACGCCATCGACGCCTCCACCATCGTCTTCGGCATCGGCCCGGCGGGCACGGGCAAGACCTACCTCGCGATGGCCAAGGCCGTCGGTGCGCTGCAGAACAAGCAGGTGAGCCGGATCGTCCTGACCCGGCCCGCGGTCGAGGCCGGCGAGCGCCTGGGCTACCTGCCCGGCTCCCTCAGCGAGAAGATCGACCCCTACCTGCGGCCCCTCTACGACGCCCTGCACGACATGCTCGACCCTGAGTCGATCCCCAAGCTCATGGCGGCCGGGACCATCGAGGTCGCCCCGCTGGCGTACATGCGCGGACGGACCCTCAACGACGCCTTCATCATCCTCGACGAGGCCCAGAACACCTCCCCGGAGCAGATGAAGATGTTCCTCACCCGCCTGGGGTTCGGCTCGAAGGTCGTCGTCACCGGCGACGTCACCCAGGTGGACCTGCCCAGCGGCACCCGGTCGGGCCTGCGGGTGGTCCAGGAGATCCTCGACGACATCGAGGACGTCACGTTCTGCCGGCTCACCAGCGCCGACGTCGTGCGCCACCGGCTGGTGGGCGACATCATCGACGCCTACGAGCGCTGGGACGCCACCGTCCGCTCCCGCGAGGGCGAGCGCGCGCGCGCCGAGCTGCGTGAGCGGCGCGAGGGGCGCGGTGGCCGGCGATGAGCACCGAGATCAACAACGAGTCCGGCTACGAGGTCGACGGCGAGGAGTTCGCCGCCCTGGCCCGCTACGTCCTGGACGAGATGCGCGTGCACCCCCAGGCGGAGCTGTCGATCCTCTTCGTCACCACCGACGTCATGGCCGAGCTGCACGAGCGCTGGATGGACGAGCCCGGCCCCACCGACGTCCTGTCCTTCCCCATGGACGAGCTGCGCCCGGCGCGCGAGGGCGAGCAGCCCGCCGAGGGCACGCTCGGCGACATCGTGCTGTGCCCCGAGGTGGCCGCCACCCAGGCCCGCACCGCGGGTCACTCCACCGTGGAGGAGCTCCTCCTGCTCACCACGCACGGCATCCTCCACCTCCTCGGGTACGACCACGCCGAGCCGGACGAGGAGAAGGAGATGTTCGACCTCCAGCGCCGGCTCCTCCTGACCTTCCTCGCGGGCCGCTGACGCCGGTGGACGGCATGATCGACCAGGTCCCCGAGGTGTGGCTCGGTCTCCTCGTCGTCGTCGGCGCCGCCGTCGGGGCCACCCTCAGCGCGGGCGAGGCCGCCCTCGCGCGCATCACCCGCGCGGCGGCCGGCGAGCTCGCGGCGACCGGTCACCGCCACGGCGCGACCGTGGTGCGCCTGGTCGAGCGCCGCGCCGCCGCGATGGCCGCCACCGCGTTCGTCCGCCTGCTCGCGGAGATGACCGCGGCGGTGTGCCTCACCCTCGTCGTGGCCGACCTGCTCCCGCGCTGGTGGCAGGTGCTGGCTGTCTCCGTCGTGCTCACCGCCGTCCTCGTCACGGTCGTCGTCGGGGTCTCCCCGCGCAGCGTCGGCCGGCGCAACCCCACCGGCGTCCTGGGCGTCCTCGCGCCCGTCATCGCCCCGCTCGCGGGCTTCGGCGCGGTGGCCCTGCGCATCTCGGCGAGCCTGCACCCCCGCTCGCCGCGCACCCTGGAGGAGGAGCGGGAGGAGCGCGACGAGGAGCTGCGCGACATGGTCGACCGGGTGAGCGAGTCCGAGCAGATCGAGGAGGACGAGCGCGAGCTGCTCCAGTCGGTCTTCGAGCTCGGCCGCACCCTCACCCGGGAGGTCATGGTCCCGCGCACCGACATGGTCACCATCGACGCCGACGAGAACCTCGAGAAGGCCATCACCCTGTTCACCCGGTCGGGCTACTCCCGTGTCCCGGTCGTGGGGGAGTCCACCGACGACCTGCGCGGCGTGCTCTACCTCAAGGACGTCATGCGCCGGGTCCACCGGCGCCAGGACACCGCCGGCCTCACCGCCGCCGAGGTCATGCGCGAGCCGGTGTTCGTGCCCGAGACCAAGCTCGTGGACGACCTCCTGCGTGAGATGCAGGCCGAGAGCGTCCACATCGCCATGGTCGTCGACGAGTACGGCGGCATCGCCGGGCTCGTCACGATCGAGGACCTGCTCGAGGAGCTCGTCGGGGAGATGGTCGACGAGCACGACCGGGCCGAGCCCGAGGTCGAGGACCTCGGGGACGGGACCGTGCGCGTCCCCGCCCGCCTTCCGGTGGACGACCTCGGCGAGATCTTCGGCCTGGAGATCGACGACGACGACGTCGACTCCGCCGGCGGCCTGCTGGCCAAGGCGCTGGGCAAGGTGCCGCTGCCGGGCGCCGAGGTCGACGTCCTGGGCCTCCACCTCGTCGCCGAGCGCGCCGAGGGCCGCCGGCGACGCGTCTCCACCCTGCTGGCCAGCCGTGCCGGCGGACCCCCCGACGAGGAGCAACCATGACCTTCCCCTCCGACGACGAGCTCACCGCCGGGCCCAACGCCCTCGAGGGCCTCGTGCGCGTGGACTGGCCCGAGGACTTCCGCGCCGGCTTCGCCTGCCTCGTCGGGCGGCCCAACGCCGGCAAGTCCACCCTCACCAACGCGCTCGTGGGCCAGAAGGTCGCGATCACGTCCGGCCGGCCCCAGACCACCCGGCACACGATCCGCGGGATCGTCCACCGCGAGGACGGCCAGCTCGTCCTCGTCGACACCCCCGGGCTGCACCGCCCCCGCACCCTCCTGGGCCAGCGGCTCAACGACCTCGTCCGCGAGACCCTCGGCGAGGTCGACGTCATCGTCTTCTGCCTGCCCGCCGACGAGAGGATCGGCCCGGGGGACCGGTTCATCGCCCGCGAGCTCGGCCAGCAGCGCACGCCCGTGGTCGCCGTGGCCACCAAGGCCGACCTCGTCAGCCGTGAACGCCTCGCCGAGCACCTCCTCGAGATCGACCAGCTCGGCTCCTGGGCGGACATCGTGCCCGTCTCCGCCGTCGCCGGCGACCAGGTCGACGTGCTCACCGACGTCCTCTTCGCGCGCCTGCCGCTCTCCCCGCCGCTCTACCCCGACGGCGAGCTGACCGACGAGCCCGAGAACGTCATGATCGCCGAGCTGGTGCGGGAGGCCGCCCTGGAGGGGGTGCGCGACGAGCTGCCCCACTCCCTGGCCGTCGTCGTCGAGGAGATCAACGAGCGGCCCCGCGACGAGGACGACCCCCGGCCCCCGATGCTCGACGTCCACGTCAACCTCTACGTCGAGCGGCCCTCGCAGAAGGCGATCATCATCGGCAAGGGCGGTGCGCGGCTGCGTGACGTCGGCACGCGCGCCCGCAAGGGCATCGAGGCGCTGCTGGGCGCGCGGGTCTACCTCGACCTGCACGTGCGGGTGGCCAAGGACTGGCAGCGTGACCCCAAGCTGCTCCAGCGGCTCGGCTTCTGACCACCGCGCGCGGGCGCGTCAGCGCCGAGAACTACCCTGAGCGGGTGAGATACCGCAGGCTGGCCGCCACCGTCGTGGTGGTCCTCGTCCTGGGTCTCGTCGGCGCCTTCGCCGGCCCGGGGTGGAACCCCCAGCCCCTCGGCCACACCGTCGTCCCGGAGACGCCGGACACAACCATCGGCTCGGACGTCCTCACCCCGCCCGTGGGGACCTACGAGGTCGCCAGCGAGGTCGTGGAGGTCCGCGTGGACGACGGCGTCACCGTGCAGGCGACGATCGCCTCGCCCGTCGGGGCGCCCGGGCTGCGGCCGGCGGTGCTGTTCATGCACGGCGCCGGGACGGCCACGCACGAGAACTTCGCCGACACCACCACCGACCTCGCCAGCGCCGGGGTCGTGACGATGGTGCCGGACAAGCGCGCCGACACCTACACCACGCGGTCGCGCGACTACCCCGGCATGGCCGAGGACTACCTCGACTCCCTCGCGGTCCTGCGCGAGCACGACGGCGTCGACCCGGCCCGGGTGGGGGTCTACGGGGAGAGCGAGGGCGCCATCCCCGCGCCGATCGCGGCCGCCGGGAACGACGACGTGGCCTTCGTCGTGCTCGTCTCCGCCCCGGTGGTGCCCATCCGGGAGCAGGGCGCGCTGGCGGCGGACTCCTACCTGCGCGACGTCGGCGTCCCCGACCAGGTGCTGCGCGCCATCCCGCGGCTGGTGGGCGGCACGTTGCCGGGCGGCGGGTTCGAGTACTTCGACTTCGACCCCTCCCCGTACCACCAGCGGCTCACCCAGCCGGTCCTCGTCGTCTACGGCACCGCGGACGCCTCGATGCCCATCGTCCAGGGCCCCGAGGTCCTCGTGCGCGACCTCGAGCGCGCCGGCAACGACCTGTACACGATCCGGTACTACGCCGGGGCGAACCACGGCATCCGCATCGACGGCGTCCTGGCGCCCGGGTTCACCGAGGACCTCGCGCGGTGGATCCTCGGGCTGCCCGAGACGGCCGACGCCCAGCCCAGGATCGCGGGGGACCAGCCGGTCCAGGCCTACCGGGCCGAGCCGGTGGACCAGCCGCGCTGGTTCGCCACCGGGGACATGATGGTCGCCTCGTTCCTCGTCGGGTTCGGCCTGCTGGCGCTCGGCGCCGTCACCGCCGCCGCCGGGCAGGTGCCCCGCCTGTGGGGGCGGCGGGCCGGGGCCCTGCCCGCCCCGCTGGGGCGCCACACCGCCGCGCTGAGCCTGGCGACGACGGCGACCTGGGTGCTGTTCGGGTCCTACCTCGTCGGCGTGGCCGACCTCGCCCTGAACTACCGCACCAACCCGCTGCTCGCCCAGGGCGGGTGGCTCGTCGCGCAGCTCGTGGGCATCCTCGCCGCCGCGCTGCTCGTGCAGGTGGTCGAGACCTGGTGGCGTCGCGGCGCCCGCGGGACGGGCCGCGCGGTCGTGGTGCTGACCCTGCTCGGCGCGCTCGTCCTGCTCGTCACCGCGGCGTACTGGGGGGTGTACCCCGCGCTGCTGTGAGGCCGGACGGGCGGTTTCTGGCACCCTGGGTCCCTGGACTTCACGAGAGGGTACGGATGTCGATCGAGTGGGGCGTGGCCTCGGACACGGGCGGGCGCCGCAGCATCAACGAGGACGCCGCCCTGGCGCGCCCCCCGGTCTTCGTCGTCGCCGACGGGATGGGCGGGCACGCCCGCGGCGAGATGGCCAGCGCCGCCGTCGTCGACGCCTTCCGACCGCTCGCCGGTGCGCCGGGGCCGATCGCCCCGGCCGACGTCGAGGCGGCGGTGGCCGCCGCGGCCGGCCGGATCCGCGCGACGATGGCCCGCGAGGGGGCCGACGCCACCGGTGACGCGTCGGCCGGCACCACGGTCGCCGGCGCGATCCTCACCGAGCAGGGCGGGGAGCCCTACTGGCTCGTGCTCAACGTGGGGGACTCGCGCGTCTACCGCCTCGCGGAGGGCCGGCTGCAGCAGATCAGCGTCGACCACTCGCTGGTGCAGGAGATGGTCGACGCCGGGACCCTCGACGCCGCCGACGCCCGTCACCACCCGCGCCGCAACGTCATCACCCGGGCCGTGGGCACCGGCGGGGACAGCTCCGTGGACTTCTGGATGCTGCGGGTGCTCCCCGACGAACGTCTCCTGCTGTGCACCGACGGTCTGACCGGCGAGCTGGAGGAGGACCGCATCGCCGAGATCCTCACCGCCGTCCCCGGCGCGGAGGACGCCGCCCGCGCGCTCGTGGCGGAGGCGGTGCGCGACGGCGCGAACGACAACGTCACCGTGGTCGTCGTCGACGCCGGCGACCCGGACCGGGCGGGCGGCCGCACCGTGCCGAGCCCGGCCGCGGCGGCGGACGAGGACGAGGACGGCTCCACGCTGCCACAGGCGGGGGCATGAGCGTGCACGAGTACCGCAGCGGCAGCTGGATCGCCCTCGTGGGTGACCGGGCCGTCGCCCTGCTGCACCCCTCGGTCGGGCTCGGCGCCGCCCGCGAGCTGTGGCGGCTCACCCGCGACGGCTCGCGGCTGGCCACCTGGGTCGAGCACCTCGCCGCAGGGGGCATCCGGGCGCTGCCGTCCTTCGCGATGGTCGAGGCCCACCCGGACGGTCTCGCCGTGCTCGTGCGTGGGGACCTCGCGGTGCGCGTCGGTGAGGAGAGCGTCACCGGGGCGGGCTACGCCACCTGGCGCGAGCAGGTGCTCGGCGGCGGTGCGGGGTTCACGATCAGCGCGGGTGCGACCGGTGCGACCGGTGCGACCGGTGCGGCGGGAGCGGCCGGTGCGGTGGGAGCGGCGGTGGCCGGTGCGGGCGTCGAGCCCGCCGAGCCCGGTGGCGACCTCGGCGCCGCCGACTGGCTGCCGCTGGTCGGGGGGATCGCCCTCGCGGGCGCCCTGCGCTCCGTCACGACGTCCGACGCCCACGCCGGTCTCCTCCTGGCCGAGGGGGAGAGCGAGGAGGACCTCGAGCTGACCCTCATGCAGGCCCCGGCGCTGGCGGCGGCCCTCGGCCGCGGCGAAGGCACCCCCGCCGCGCCGCCGGCGGAGCCCCCCGCCACGGGCGCCCCGCCCGCGGCGGCGAGCTCGCCGGCGGCCGCACCGCCTCAGGTGGAGCCGGCGGGGGTCGCCGGTCCGGACGATGGCCCGGACGACCGTTACGACCACCTGCTGTGGTCGACCGAGCAGGCCGCTGAGGCCGCGTCCGAGCCGGTCGCGGAGGCCGCGTCCGCGCGCGCCGGGAGTGCGTCCGCGCCCGCCGAGAGCGCGTCCGCGCCGGCCGAGACCGCCAGCGGCGTGTCGCCGGGGACCCCCGGCGACAGGTCCCTCGAGACGACGTACCTGCCCGAGGCGACGGACGGCGCGGCGTCCGCAGCCGACCCGCCCGCACCCGCACCCGCCCTGCCCGCACCAGCCCTGCCCGCGTCCGCCCCGCCCGCGCCCGCGGCGACCCCGGACCGACGGGCGCGCCCCGCGATCATCTCGTCGGTCCCGTGGTCGACCGGTCCGCGCGAGGCGGACGCCTCCGTCGCGCGCGAGGACGAGCCCAGCGAGCCAGGCGCGGGAGGGGACGAACGGCGCGGCCTGACCGGCGAGCGTCCGTCCCTCGAGCGGGGGCCCAGCCCCGAGGACACCGTCCTGCGCGGGGAGCTGCCCCACCTGACGGACCCCGCGGAGGAGACGGCCACCGACGCCGCGCTCGAGCTCGTCCTGCCTTCCGGCGCCCGGGTGGAGGTGACCCGTCCGGTGCTCCTGGGCCGGGCGCCCGAGGCGACCCGCTTCGCCGGGCCCGACGCCCCCCGGCTCGTCGCCGTGCCCAACCCCCAGCGCGACGTCTCCGGCACCCACGTCGAGGTCCGGCCCGCCGGTGACCACGTCGTCGTCACCGACATGAGCTCGACGAACGGCACGGTCGTGCACGTCGCGGGCCAGCCCGCGCTGCGGCTGCGGCCCGGTGCCGGCGTGCCGGTGCCGGCCGGCGGGGAGCTCGAGCTCGGGGCCGAGGTCCGGGTGCGCGTCGCCCGGGCGGGGGAGACGCCCGCGTGAGCCCACGACAGCCCGCCCCGGCTCCCGCGCTGCCCGGGTACACGTTCGAGCGCCCCCTCGGCTCCGGGGGCTTCGCCGACGTGTACCTCTACACCCAGCACATGCCGCGCCGTCAGGTGGCGGTCAAGGTCCTCACGGCCGACGCGACGGCCTCGCGCGAGCAGTTCGACGCCGAGGCCAACGTCATGGCCCAGCTGTCGTCCCACTCCTCGATCGTGGCGATCTTCCACGCGGGGGTGGCCGCCGACGGCCGGCCCTACCTCGTCATGCAGTACTGCCCGCTGCCCAACCTCGCCGAGCGCATCCGCACCCGGCCGCTGTCGGTGGCCGAGGCGCTCGGCATCGGGATCCGCCTCGCGGGGGCGGTCGAGACCGCGCACCGCGCGGGCATCGTCCACCGCGACATCAAGCCCGCCAACATCCTCACCACCGAGTACGGCCGGCCCGCGCTGACCGACTTCGGCATCGCCGGGCTCGTCGGGGCCGCGGCGGAGGACACGGCGGGGGTCTCGATCCCCTGGGCGCCCCCGGAGTCCGTGGAGGGTCGCCCGGCCCCCGGCGTGAGCGGCGACGTCTACTCCCTGGCCGCGACCGTCCACACGCTCCTGGCCGGCCGGTCGCCGTTCACCCGGCCCGGCGGACCCAACACCCGGCTGGACTACACGCGCCGGATCCGCCGTGACCCCGTGCCCCCCACCGGGCGCGAGGACGTCCCCGCCTCGCTCGAGCGGGCGCTCGCCCGCGGCATGGCCAAGCAGCCCGCCCAGCGCTACGCCTCGGCGCTGGACCTCGGCCGGGCGCTGCAGGTGGTCGAGCAGGAGCTGCGCCTGCCGGTGACCGACATCGAGGTGCCGGACACCTCCTGGATGCAGGCGGCCCGCGGCGGCGGGGACGGCGAGGGCCGCACGGAGGTCCGCCGGGTCATCGAGGTCGACCCCACGCTCGCCCGGGCCCGGGTGGTCACCGAGGAGCGGCCGCCCGGCCCCCGGGAGACCGGGCGGGCGGGTGACGGCGACGCGGCCGACGTCGCCCCGGCCGACGACGACGCCGGGACCGTCCTGCGCGGGGCCACCGTCGTCCGGGACGAGAGCGACGACGTGACCCGCGCCCGTCCGCGCCCACTCGCCGCGCCCGACGCGGCGCCCGACGCCGCGCCGGCCGAGAGGCCGGCGCGCCGGGGCCGCCTCGTCCTCGCCGGTGTCGCGGTCCTCCTCGTCGCCGGCGGCGTCGTCGCGGCCGGGGCGCTGCGCGGTGAGGAGCCGCCGGAGCCGACCGAGGTCACCGGGACCGGGCTGGCGATGCCGGAGCGGGTGGCGAGCCCGGTGTCGCTCGCGGGCAGCCGCGAGGGCACCACCGTGACGTTCACGTGGTCGCCCCCGGAGGGTGCGGGCGAGGTGACCTACACCTGGCAGCGCACCGACCCCGGTGCCGACCCCCAGGTGCGGCCCGCGGCCGAGCCGGTCGCCGTCGTCGAGGGGGCCGAGGCCACCGTCTGCGTGGCGGTCAAGGTGCGCCTGCCCAACGGCACGACGTCGGCGCAGCCGGCCGAGGCGTGCGTCCCGTGACGGCGCGCGGGGCCGCCGGGCTGAGGGTCGAGTTCTGCGGCGAGCTCTACGACGTCACGGAGACCTTCGTCATCGGCCGCGAGGGCCCGCTCGAGCTCGACGACAACCCCTACCTGCACCGCCGGTTCCTCGAGATCGTCCGGCACGAGGACCTGTGGTGGATCCACAACGTCGGCTCCCGCCTGTCGGCCACGCTGGCCGACCCCGACGGCAGCACCCAGGCCTGGCTCGCGCCGGGCGCGCGCCTGCCCCTGGTCTACGCCCGCACGGTCGTCCTCTTCACCGCCGGCCCCACGACCTACGAGCTCACCGTGGACAACGACGACCCGGCGTTCCTGCCCACCCGCCCCGTCCAGGACGAGGTGGGGGAGACCACCGTCGGCCCCGTCGACCTCACCCCGTCCCAGCGGCTGCTCGTCCTGGCCCTCGCCGAGCCCGTCCTCACCGGTCGCGGCACCACCGCGACGATCCCCACCTCGGCCCAGGCCGCCGCCCGGCTCGGCTGGGCGCTGACCCGGTTCAACCGCAAGCTCGACAACGTGTGCGACAAGCTCCACCGCCACGGCGTGCGCGGCCTGCGTGGCGGCCCGGGGCGGCTCGCGGTCAACCGGCGCGCCCGCCTCGTCGAGCACGCGGTCGCGTCCCGGCTGGTGGTGGCGGAGGAGCTGGCGCTGCTCGACACCGCCGCGGCGCCCGAGCGGTAGCCGGGATGGGGAGTTCTCCCCACCTGCTGCCCCCCATTGCGGACGTCCCCCTGCGCTAGCATGCATCGCGGTGCCCGGACCGGGACCAAGTGCTCATCCCAGGGGGAGTCGTGGGACTTTTCGCGCGCCCGACCGGCGCCCGGAAGGCGCAGCGCCGCCGGGAGGCCCGCCGCAAGGTGGCCTCGGCGACCGTCCTGTCCCTCGTGACCGGTGGCGTCGTCGCCGCGAGCCTGCTCTACGACGGCGTCGCGACGGCTGACGTCGAGCTCCACGACGGCGGGGTGTGGGTCTCCTCCTCGGCCGAGCTGCGGGTCGGACGCGTGAACCATCCCGTCCAGGAGCTGGACGGCTCGGTGACCTCCGCCACGCAGGACGTCGACGTCCTCCAGGAGGGGTCGGACGTCTTCGTCCTCGACGACGGCGCCGGTGTGCTCTCCCCGCTGGACGTCGCCACGGTCGCCACCACCGGCGGCATCACCCTCCCGGCCGAGCGGAGCGTGGCGCTGGGCGGCGGCGTGCTGGCGGTCCTCGACCGTGCGGCCGGCACGGTGCGCACGGCACCCGCCGGCGCCCCCGGGGCGCTGGGCGACGACGAGGCCGAGCCCCAGGCGTCCCTCGGTGCCGGCGCCGTGCTGACCGTCGGCACCGACGGCACCGCCTACGGCGTCTCCACCGCCGAGGCCGAGGTCGTGACCATCCCCGCGGGTACCGAGCGGCTCCAGGCCGAGGCCGCGGCCGCCGACGCGGAGGCGCCGGTGCTGCCCACCGAGCCGCTCGGCGTGGAGCCGGCGGAGCTCGCCGACGCCGAGACCCAGGCCAGCGTCGTCGGCGAGGAGGTCGTGGTCCTCACGCGCACCGCGGAGGGTGACGTCAGCCTCCTCGTCCCCGGCGAGGAGCCCCGAGACCTCACGGGCCTGGGCCTGGACACCTCCCGGGTGGTCCTCCAGCAGCCGGGCGAGGCCGCGACCGACGTCGCTCTCGCCACCGCCGACGCCCTCGTCCGGGTCCCGCTGGCCGGCGGCGAGCCGGTGGTCCTGCGCGCCCCGGTCGCGGGCGAGCCCGCCGCCCCGGCCGTCGTGGGCGGGTGCGTGCACGCCGCCTGGGCCGGGGGTGAGCCGCACTACCTCGTCCAGTGCGGCGACGGCGCGCCCACCGACGCGGCCGTCCCGGCGACGACCACCCCCGGGGAGCTGGTCTTCCGGACCAACCACGGCCTCGTCGTCCTCAACGACACCCTCTCCGGCACCGCCTACCTCGTCACCGAGGCGATGACGATCGTCGACAACTGGGACGACGTCACCCCGCCGGACGCCAGCGACGAGCTCGAGGAGGAGTCCCAGCAGGACATCACCGACGAGATCCCGCTCGACCGGGAGGCCGAGAACCGCCCGCCCGTCGCCGAGGACGACGACGTCGGTGTCCGGCCCGGGGCCACGGCGGTGCTCGAGGTGCTCGCCAACGACACCGACCCCGACGGCGACGTCCTGACGGTCTCGGGGTTCGAGGGCTTCCCGGCCGCGACCGTGCGCCCCGTCGTCGGGGGCCGGGCGCTGCAGGTCCAGGTCCCCACGGACGCGACCGGCACGGGCTCGCTGACCTACACCGTGGACGACGGCCGCGGCGGCGAGGCGGGCGCCGCCGTCGCCGTGCGGGTCGTCCCCGAGGAGGTCAACAACCCGCCGGAGCAGCTCCGGCCCCTGCGCCTGACCCTCTCCACCGGTGCGACCGGCACGGTCGACGTCCTGTCCCACCTGCGCGACCCCGACGGCGACGAGCTCGTCGTCACCGGCGCGAGCGCCACCACCGACGACGTCGTGCGGTACACCCCCGACGGCCTGGTGACCTTCGTCGACTCCGGGGTCAGCGCCGGCGTCAAGCCGGTGACGGTCCTCGTCTCGGACGCGCGCGCCGTCACCGAGGTGACCCTCGAGGTCGACGTGCGCGACACCTCGCTGCCCCCGGTGCCGGTCTACGACCACGTCCGCGCCACGGTGGGGGAGGAGGTCGTCGTCGAGCCCGTCGCCAACGACACGGACCCCGACGGCGAGCCGCTGCGTCTGGCCAACGTCCAGCCGTCCGGCGACGTCACGGTCGTCCCGGACTACGACGCCGGATCCTTCCGCTTCCGCGCCGACGTCGCCCAGACCGCCTACCTCACCTACGTCGTCGTCGACGACTCCGGCAAGGACGCCACCGGGCTGGTCCGCGTCGACGTCGTCGAGCCCGCACCCGGGGCCCCCGTCGCCGTGCAGGACACGGCGCTGCTGCCCGTGGGCGGGTCGGTCCTCGTCGACGTCCTCGCCAACGACGAGGACCCCACCGGCGCGCTCCTGGCCGTCCAGCAGGTCGACGTCCCCGCCGGCTCGGGCCTCGTCGTCTCCGTCCTGCAGCACCGCATCCTCAAGATCTCCGCGACGGAGGTCCTGGCGGCCGCGACCCGCTTCACGTACACCGTGTCCAACGGCGAGGCCGCGGCCACCGGCGAGGTCGTCGTCCTGCCGGTCGGGGCCGACGCCGCCCCCCAGCCGCCCGTCGCCGAGCCCGACGTCGCGACCGTGCGCGCCGGCGACTTCGTGACCGTCCCGGTCCTGCAGAACGACTCCCACCCCTCGGGGCTGGAGTTCGAGCTGGACCCCGAGCTCGCCGAGACACCCACCCAGGGCCACATGTTCGTCTCGGGGGAGACGGTGCGCTTCCGGGCACCGGAGCAGCCGCAGACGGTCCACGCCGTCTACCGGGTGGTCGACGAGCTCGGCGGTGAGGCCTCGGCACAGGTCACCGTGCACGTCCAGGCCGACGCCGAGCACAACTCCGCCCCGCTGCCGCGCCCGGTGGAGACCCGCGCCTTCGGCGGCGAGCGCATCCGCATCCCCGTCCCGCTGTTCGGCATCGACCCCGACGGCGACTCGGTCCAGCTCCTCGGCACCGGCGAGGCGCCCACGCTCGGGCGGGTGGTCGAGGTCGGGCCGGGCTACCTCGACTACGAGGCCTACGGCCACCTCGCGGGCACCGACTCCTTCACGTACACGGTGCGCGACCGCCTCGGTCTGGTCGCCGCCGCCCCCGTCCGGGTGGCCGTCGTCCCGCCGCCGCAGACCAACCGCCCCCCGCAGGCCCAGGACGACACCGCCGTCGTGCGGCCGGGGCGGGAGGTCACCGTCGACGTGCTGCTCAACGACACCGACCCCGACGGCGACCCCCTCTACCTCGCCCCCGACGAGCCCTTCGACCCGGTCGACGGCGTCGAGATCGGTGTCGCCGAGGGCCGGCTGCGGATGGTCACCCCGGCGGAGCCGACGACGTTCACGCTCGCCTACCGCGTCACCGACCAGCGCGGCGGCCAGGACACCGGCCTGCTCGGCGTCACCGTCTCCCCGGACGCCCCGCTCGCGCCGCCCGTGGCCCGCGACGACCTCGTCCAGGCCGCCGACATCATCGGCCACGACGTCGTCACCGTCCCGGTCCTCGACAACGACGAGGACCCCGACGGCACCGCCGAGGCCCTGACCGTCCGCGTCGAGGGGGCCGACGGCGTCACCGTCGAGGGCGACCAGCTGCGCGCCCCGGTCCTGCCCTCCCGCCAGGTCATCACGTACGAGGTCACCGACGTCGACGGCAACAGCGCGTGGGCGTTCGTCGACATCCCGGGTGCGCAGGACACCGGGCCCGTGCTCCGCACCGACGCCGAGCCCGTGCGGGTGCGCACCGGTCAGCGCGTCGACATCGCGCTGGCCGACCACGTCGTCGCCCCGAGCGGGCGGGACGTGCGCCTGACCGACTCCGCCTCGGTGTCGGCGACGAGCTCCGACGGCTCCGCGCCGGTCGTCGACGCCACCACGCTGACGTTCACCTCCGCCGACGGGTACGTCGGGCCGGCGTCGATCACCTTCGAGGTGACGGACGGCGACAGCGCCGAGGACGGGCTGTCCTCGGTGCTGACCCTGCCGATCACCGTCGAGCCCGACGGCGGCAACACCCCGCCCACCTTCGCCGGCGGCTCGGTGGAGGTCGCCCCGGCGGAGGAGGCCGTCACCCTCAACCTGCGCAACCTCGTCACCGACGCCGACACGGCCGACTTCAACCGGCTCGAGTACGAGCTCGTCGGCGTCCCCGACGGCTTTGCCGCCACGGTCGAGGGGCCCTACCTGTCGGTCTCGGTCCCCGCCGACACCCTCGCCGGGACCCGGGGACGCATCGAGGTGGCCGTCTCCGACCCCGTGAACCCGCCCGTGACCGGGGTCGTCGAGGCCCTCGTCGTACCGTCCACCCGCCCCCTCGCCGGCGTCACCGACGTCGACCTGGGCACGGTGGACCAGGGCGACACCGTCACCCGCGACGTCCTCGCCGGGGCCTACAACCCCTTCCCCGAGCCGCTGAGCCTCGTCGGGGCCGTGGTCGAGGCGGGTGCCGCGCAGGCCTCGGTCGACGGCGGGCGCCTCTCCGTGACCCCGGGCGCGGACTTCGTCGGCCGTGTCGTCGTGCGCTTCACCGTCGCCGACGCCACCGGCGACCCGGCCCGGCAGGTCGAGGGCCGCGCCACGATGAACGTCGTCGGCGTCCCCGCCCGCCCCGCCCCGCCCCGGGTCGAGGACGTGCGCGACCGGACGGTCGTGCTGTCCTGGACGGCGCCGGCGGACAACGGCGCCCCCATCACCGGCTACCGGGTGGAGACCGCCGGGTCGACGACGGCGTGCGCGACGACGACGTGCACGGTCACCGGCCTGACGAACGACGTCGAGTACACCTTCACCGTCACTGCGACCAACGCCGTCGGCGACTCCGAGCCGTCCGGACCCTCCGCCGTCGCCCGGCCCGACGTGCGCCCCGAACGGCCCGCCCCGCCGACCCTGACCTTCGGCGACGCCAGCCTCGAGATCACCTGGACCGAGCCGCCCACCGCCGGCTCGCCGGTGGAGTCCTACGACCTGCAGATCTCCCCGGCCGTCGGCTCGGGACAGGTCACCGTCACCGGGACGTCCCACACGTGGACCGGCCTGACGAACGGCCAGGAGTACCGCGTCCAGGTCCGGGCGCGCAACGCCGCCCCGGACCCGTCCGAGTGGTCCGGCTGGTCCGCCGGGGAGGTCCCCGCCGGGGTGCCGGACACCCCGGCGGCACCGCGGGTCCAGCGCGTCGACGACCCGGTCGCCGAGCAGATCACCGCCGCCTGGGAGGCGCCCTACGCCAACGGCGACGCCGTCTCGCAGTACCAGGTGCAGATCCTCCGCGACGGCGCCGCCTTCCGGGAGTTCACCGTGCCGGCGTCGACGACCTCGTTCCAGGAGGACGCCCCGGCCGGGTCGAGCTACACGGTCACCGTCGCCGCGCAGAACAAGGCCGGCTGGTCCGGGACGTCGCCGCAGTCCGCGCCGGTGCGCTCGTTCGCCAAGCCCTCCGCGCCGGGCACACCCACCGCCACCGCCACCGGCCAGGACGGGGTGGTCCAGCTCGAGTTCACCGCCGCCCAGCCCAACGGCGACGCCATCACCGGCTACCAGGTCTCCGTCAACGGCGGCGCCTGGCAGAACCTGCGGGCCGACCGCCGCGTCACGGGCCTGCAGGACGGCTCCAGCTACACCTTCCGGGTGCGGGCCACCAACACCTACCCCGGCGACCCCTCCGGCGCGTCGAACACCGCGGTGCCCTACGGACCGCTAGGGAACCCGACCATCCGTGCCAACGCCAACAGCGACCAGGTGACGTTCACGTGGAGCACGCCGGACGGCAACGGCCGGGCGATCACCGCCACCGAGGTGCGCTTCAAGGACGGCGGCAACGCCTGGACCGGGTGGCAGCGGGTCGCGGCGAACGACTCGGCCCGCCGCGGCGGGTCGTGGGACACGCTCTACCAGGGGGAGGTGCGGGTCATCCGGGAGGACGGCGCGCGCACGAGCGCCTCCGCCTCCGCCCGTACCGCCCCGCCACCCCCGCCGCCGACCAACCCCCGCGTGGAGGTCAGCCGCACCCGCTCGGCGATCGGCGCTCCCTACGGCGAGTGCACGCACGTCTCCTGCGCCTACCTCGACGCCCGCTACTGGGACCTGCCGGCCGGGAGCTACACGGTCACCTTCTACGCCAACGGCACGTACGTCTCCGGCTCCAGCTCCAACGGCAAGGTCCACAGCCTGCGCGGGGACGGCCTGCTCCAGACCACGATGTACCGCGGCTACCCGGGCGAACGGGTCCGCGTCGTCTTCGACGGCCCGGTCCGCGAGGAGCACACCCTCGTCTGGCCCAACGCCCCGGCCGGCTGACAGCCGGCCAGCCACCGCCCAGGACCCGGCCCAGCCGGCGAACCCCGACCGCCCACCACCCCCGAGGACCTCATGACCACCACCACCGTGCAGCCCGTGATGACCCAGGAGCAGGCCGCCTGGTTCGCCGAGACCTTCACCCGGCTGGTCGACAACGTCGGCCAGGCCGTGCTCGGCAAGAACCACGTCGTCCGCCTCGTCGTCACCACGCTGCTCTCCGGCGGCCACCTGCTCCTCGAGGACTACCCCGGTACCGGCAAGACCCAGCTCGCCCGCGCGCTGGGGCAGACCCTCCAGGCGACGTCCAGCCGGATCCAGTTCACCCCGGACCTGCTGCCCTCGGACGTCACGGGCGTGTCGATCTTCGACCCGAAGACCCAGACCTTCGAGTTCCACCAGGGCCCGATCTTCGCCTCCGTGGTCCTCGCGGACGAGATCAACCGGGCCTCGCCCAAGACCCAGTCGGCCCTGCTGGAGGTCATGGAGGAGGGCCGCGTCACCGTCGACGGTGTGAGCCACCGCGTCGGCCGGCCCTTCATCGTCCTGGCCACCCAGAACCCCATCGAGCAGGCCGGCACCTACCGCCTCCCCGAGGCCCAGCTCGACCGGTTCCTCATGCGCACCTCGGTCGGCTACCCCGACCACGCCGCGACCGTGGAGATCCTCGCCGCGGCCGCCGTGCGCGACCGGGCGGGCGCCCTCGACCCCGTCATCACCGGCGCGGCCGTGGCCGACATGGTCGCCCTGGCCGACACCGTCCACGTCGACCCGGCCGTCCTGGAGTACGTGGCCCGCCTCGCCGCGGAGACCCGCCGCGCCCCGGGCGTCGTCGTCGGTGTCTCGGTGCGCGGGGCGCTGTCCCTCGTCCGCGCCGCAAAGACGTGGGCGGCCTCCCAGGGGCGCACCTACGTCGTGCCCGACGACGTCAGCGACCTCGCCGAGCCCGTCTGGGCGCACCGCCTCGTGCTCGAGGCCGAGGCCGAGTTCGAGGGAGCCACCGCCGCCGGCGCCGTCGCCGCGGTGGTCGCCGACGTCGTGCCGCCCACCGTGCGGGAGCAGGCACCGCGGCAGTGAGCACCGCCCGCACCACCGCACGCCCCGCCGCGACGAGCCTGAGCGGGCGCTTCCGCACCGTCCCCGGCGTCCAGGCCGCGCTCACCCGTACCGCCGCGCCCCGCGCGGCCGTGGCGACGGCGCTCGGCTGGGTCTCCGCGGCGGGCTGGTCGACCCTGGCGGTGGGCGCCGTGGCCTGGGTTGCCGGGGCCCGGCTGGGCTGGCTCGAGCTCGTCGCGGGCGGGGCGGGACTGCTGGCCGTCCTCGCCGGTGCGCTGGCCTTCACCCTCGGGCGTCAGCCCTTCGCCGTGGAGCTGCGCCTGTCGGAGCACCGGGTCACCGTGGGGGAGCGGGCCATGGCGGGGGTGACGGTGCGCAACACCGCCGCCCACCCCGTCCTGCCCGCCCGGGTCGAGCTCGCCGTCGGTGACGCCGAGACCGGCTTCGCGCTGCCGGGCCTGCCACGCGGCGGGGAGCACGAGGAGCTCTTCGCCATCCCGACGTCGCGCCGCGCCGTCATCGCCGTCGGCCCCGTGCGCACGGTCCGCGGCGACCCGCTCGGCCTGGTCCGTCGGGCGATGACCTGGACCGAGACCGTCGAGCTGTTCGTGCACCCGCGCACCGTGCGGCTCGCGTCGAGCTCGGCGGGGTTCCTCCACGACCTCGAGGGCCGGCCGACCCGGGACATCACGAGCTCGGACCTGTCGTTCCACGCCCTGCGCGAGTACATCCCCGGGGACGACCGCCGGCACGTCCACTGGCGCTCCTCCGCCCGCACCGGCACGCTCATGGTCCGCCAGTACGAGGAGACCCGGCGCTCCCACGTCGTCGTCGCCCTCTCCCGCAACGCCGCGGACCACCCCGAGCCCGAGGAGCTGGAGCTCGCGGTCTCCGCCGCGGCCTCCCTGGGGCTCCAGGCCTTCGCCGAGGAGAAGGACCTCACGGTCCTGACCACCCACGAGGTGCTGCGCACCCGTTCGGCCCGCGCGCTCCTGGACGACCTCACCCGCCTGGTCCCCGGGACCGGGCCCGGCTCGGTGGTCTCGATGGCCCGCACCGTGGCCCGTGAGGTCGAGCACGCCTCCCTCGCCGTCCTCGTCTGCGGCTCGGGGACGACCCCGCACGACCTGCGCGCCGCCGGGGCGGTCCTTCCCCTGGGCGTGCGGGCCGTCGCGGTGCGCGCCGACGTCGACGCCGAGCCCGGTGTCGCGACGGTCGGGGCCGTCACCGTGGTGACCGTGCCCACCCTGGCGGACCTCCCGGCCGCCCTGCGGACGGTGATGCGCCGATGAGGACCCTCCTGGCCCGCCGCCTGCCCGACGTCGCCGGCCCGGCGCTGCTCGTGCTGCTCGCCCTCGTCCCCCTCCTGCCCGTCTTCGGCTCGGCACGCCTCGTCGCCGCCGCGGTCGGCGGGGTCCTGGCCGGCACCGCGCTGGCCGTCGTCGGTGCCGCGCGGCGCTGGGGCGCCCTGACACTCCTCGCCGCCACCGCCGTCGCGCTCGTCCTCCTCTCACCCCTCGCGGCGCCCACGACGGCGCTCGGCGGGCTCGTGCCCACCCCGGAGACGATCGGGTCGGTGGGGCGCGGCGTGGTCACCTCGTGGAAGGAGGTCGTCACGGTCGCCCCGCCGCTCGGCGACGGCGGCGCGAGGCTCACCGCGCCCTACCTCCTCGGGCTCGTCGCCGCCCTCGTGGCGGTCAGCGTGGCGCTGCGCACCCGGCGCCCCGCCCTGGCGCTCGTGGCGCCGGTGCTCGTGCTGGCCCTCGCGGTCCTCCTCGGAACGGCGGACGTCACCACCGCCGTGCCCCTCGGCCTGGCCCTGGCGCTCGGGTCCCTGCTGTGGGGCACCTGGCGCACCGGCCGGGCCCACGCCGGCCGGCTGCCCGGCGTCGCCGCCCTGGCCGCCCTCGGCCTCGTCGCCGGCGCCGGCGTCGCCCTCCTCGCCCCGCCGGAGGCGCCCCGGCTCATCCTGCGCGAGCGCGTCGAGCCGCCACCGGACATCCGCGACTACGCCAGCCCGCTCGCGGGCTTCCGCAGCCACGTCAAGGACCACCGCGACACCGCGCTGCTCACCGTGTCGGGCCTGCCCGCCGGCACCGCGCTGCGGCTGGCGGTCCTGGACGCCTACGACGGCACCGCGTGGACGGTCTCCGGCGCGGCGGCGTCCGGCTCGGGCGAGTTCACCCGCATCGGAGAAAGGATCGAGCCCGACGTGCCCGCGGGGCTCGCCCGCGTGCGCGTCACCGTGGGGGAGTACGCGGGGGTGTGGGTGCCCGTCGCCGGCCGGGCGTACGACGTCGACTTCACCGGCGCGCGGGCCGAGACGCTCGAGCGCTCCTTCTACTTCAGCCGTGCCGGCGGCACGGGCCTGACCACCGCCGGGCTGCGGGCGGGGGACACCTACGAGGTCCTCGCCGCGCCCGTCACGGCGCCGCGGGCCACCGAGCTCGAGGGCGCCCCGGTGGCCGACGTCGAGCTGCCCCCGGCGCTCTTCCCCGAGTCCGCCACCACCGTCGCGGCGAGCATGACCGCCGAGGCCACCACCCCGCTCGCGCAGATCCAGGCCGTCGAGGCCGGCCTGCAGCAGGGATACTTCTCCCACGGCCTCGAGGGCGAGGCGCCCTCCCTCCCCGGCCACGGCGCCGCCCGCGTCGACGAGCTGCTCGCCGGTGAGGCGATGGTCGGCGACGAGGAGCAGTACGCCGCCGCCATGGGGCTCATGCTGCGCGCCCTGGGCATCCCGTCCCGGGTCGTCATGGGCCTGGAGGCCGCCGGTGACGGCGACCTCACCGGCGAGGACGTCACCGCCTGGGTCGAGGTCCCCTTCGAGGGGCACGGGTGGGTGCCGTTCCACCCCACCCCGGACGAGGACCGCATCTGGCAGGACGAGGCTCCGCAGCCCCAGAACCGCCCCCAGCCGCAGGTGCTCCAGCCGCCCCCGCCCGCCCAGGAGCCCCCCGAGGCGCCACCGGCGGACCGGCGGGACGTGGAGGTCGAGGACGAGGACGAGGAGGAGGAGCAGGCGTTCCCGCTCGCCCTGCTCGTCGCGGCCGTCGCCGGTGGTCTCCTGCTCGTGCTGCTCCTGCCGCTGCTGGTGGTCGTCGCGGTCAAGGCCCTGCGGGCCCGCCGGCGTCGCCTGCGCGGCACGCCCACCCAGCGCGTGGCCGGAGCCTGGTCGGAGGTGATCGACGCGGCGACCGACCTGGGGGTGGACCTCCCGCGCACCGCGACCCGGCGTCAGGGCGCGCGCGTCGTCACCGCCGCGGTCAGCGGCGCCGGTGGCGCGCTGCACCAGCTGGCCGCGCGGGCCGACGAGGCCACCTTCGGACCCGTCCCGCCCGCGGAGGGTGACGTGGAGGGGCACTGGGGCGACGTGCGCGCCACCCTGACCCGGCTGCGCGCCGCGGTCGGCCGGCGACGGTGGTGGCGCTCGCGCGTCTCGACCCGGTCCCTGCGCCGGCCCGCGACCCGTCCCGCCGGGCGCCCGCGCGTGAGGACCACACCCGACCGCGCCCCGGCGCACCCCGAGGAGACCCGGTGAGGATCAAGCTCAGCCTGCTGCGGACGTCCGCCGACCCGGTCGACCTCGCCGTCACCGTCGACGGCACGGCGACCGTCGCCGACGTCGCCCGCACCCTGCACGCCACCGACCCTGCGGCCGCGCCGCTGAGCACCGGCGAGGTCGAGGGGCTCACCCTGCGTCGCCACGTCCCGGACGGCAGCGTGCGCCTGCTCGACCCGCAGGCACCGGCCGGGCAGACCGTCCGGCCCGGCTCCGTGGTCTCCCTCGCCCAGGCCGCCCGGCGCTTCGCCGACGGCGGCACCGGCCCGGCCGTGGCCCGGCTGCGGGTCCTCGAGGGCCCCGACGCCGGGCTCAGCGCCGACCTGCCGGAGGGCACCACCGTCATCGGGCGGGGCAAGGGGTGCGACGTGCGGCTGGCCGACCCCACCGTGTCCAAGGAGCACGCGCGCCTCAGCGTCGGCGACGTCGTCGAGATCGTCGACCTGCGCTCGGCCAACGGCCTGCTCATGGGGGAGGGCCAGGTCCAGCGTGCCGTCCTGCTCCCCGAGGACACCGTCACCCTGGGCGACACCACGCTGCGGGTCGAGCGGCTCGCCGCGGCCCGGCACACCCGTCCCGACACCGCCGTGGTGGAGTTCAACAGGTCCCCGCGCCTGGCGCCGGCGTACCCCGGGGAGGAGGTCGAGGCGCCGAGGCCGCCCGCCCCGCCCAAGCCGGTGCGGCTGCCGTGGGTGATCCTGGCGGTGCCGATGCTCCTCGTGCCGGTCTTCCTCATGCTGGGCCGCAGCCCCGAGATGTTCGCCTTCATGGCGATGATGCCGCTCATGGTCATCGGCACCTACGTCGACAACCGGGCCACGAGCCGGCGCACCTTCCGCGCCGAGGTCGAGCAGTTCACGGCGACCCTCGACGCGGTGCGCAGCGAGCTGGCGGAGCGGCGCACGACCGAGCGGCAGATGCGCCTGGCCGAGCACCCCGCCGTCGCCGACCTCCTCGCCCACGCGCACGCCCTCGAGCCGCTGCTGTGGACCAGGCGGCCCGAGCACGAGGAGTTCCTCGCCCTGCGGCTGGGGGTGGGGACCACGGCCTCGCGCACCACCGTCACCCTGCCCAACCGGGGGAGCACCCCGCAGGAGTACTGGGACCGGCTCACCGAGCTGCGGGCGCAGTTCCGCGACGTCGACGGCGTCCCGGTCACCGTCGACCTGCGCGAGTCCGGGGCCCTCGGCCTGGCCGGGCCCCGCGCCGTCCTCGACGACGCCGCCCGGGCCGCGGTCGCCCAGCTCGTGCTCCTGCACTCCCCGGCCGAGCTGGTCCTCACCGTCGCGACCTCTGCCGCCTCGGCGCCGCGCTGGGACTGGACGAAGTGGCTGCCCCACGTCGGCTCCGTCCACTCCCCGCTGGACGGCGCCCACGTCGGCTCGAACCAGGCCGGTGTCCTCGGGCTCGTCGCCCGCCTCGAGGGCCTGGTCGAGGACCGCCTCGCCCGGCGCACCGGCGAGACCGCCCTGCCCGCCGTCGTCCTGCTCGTCGAGGACGACGCCCCGGTCGAGCGCGGCCGGCTCGTCCGCCTCGCCGAGGCCGGCCCGGCCGCCGGCGTGCACGTGGTGTGGTGCGCCGCCGCCGTCGAGCGCCTGCCGGCGGTGTGCCGCACGTTCCTCGCCGTCTCGACCACCACCGACGCCGGCACCGCGGGCTACGTCCGGACCGGCGACGCCGTGCGGCCCATGGTGTGCGAGAGCCTCACCGCCCCCGCCGCCGCCGACCTGGCGCGTCACCTCGCGGCGGTCGCGGACGCCGGCGCCCCGGTCGAGGACGCCTCCGACCTGCCCGCCCGGGTCTCCTACCTCTCCCTCATCGGTCCCGAGGTCGCCCAGGGAGCGACGGCGGTGCTGGAGCGCTGGCAGGAGAACGGCTCGCTCACCCCCCGCGACGGCCGCCCGCCCCAGCGCCGGCGGCACGACGCCAACCTGCGCGCCCTCATCGGCCAGGGCGCCACCGAGCCGTTCACCCTCGACCTGCGCACGCAGGGCCCGCACGCGCTCGTCGGCGGCACGACCGGGTCGGGCAAGAGCGAGTTCCTCCAGTCCTGGGTGCTGGGCATGGCCGCCGCGCACAGCCCCGACCGGGTGACGTTCCTCTTCGTCGACTACAAGGGTGGCTCGGCCTTCGCCGACTGCGTGAACCTGCCGCACACGGTGGGTCTGGTCACCGACCTCTCACCGCACCTCGTGCGCCGGGCCCTGACCTCCCTGCGGGCCGAGCTCCACCACCGCGAGCGGCTGCTGAACCGCAAGGGCGCCAAGGACCTCATCACCCTCGAGCGCACCGGCGACCCGGAGGCGCCGCCGAGCCTGGTGATCGTCGTCGACGAGTTCGCGGCGCTGGCCACCGAGGTGCCCGAGTTCGTCGACGGCGTCGTCGACGTGGCCCAGCGCGGCCGCTCCCTCGGCCTGCACCTGGTGCTGGCCACCCAGCGGCCCGCCGGCGTCATCAAGGACAACCTGCGGGCGAACACCAACCTGCGCGTGGCCCTGCGCATGGCGGACGAGAACGACTCCAGCGACGTCCTCGGCCTGCCCGACGCCGCCCACTTCGACCCCGGCACCCCCGGCCGCGGGGCCGCCCGGACCGGCCCGGGACGGGTGACGATGTTCCAGGCCGGGTACGCCGGCGGCCGCACGAGCGAGGCCGCGCCGCGCGCCGAGGTCGACGTCGAGACCCTCGCCATGGGCGCGGGCGTGCGGTGGGAGCCGCCGGAGAGCCCCGACGCCGAGCGTCCCGCCGAGGAGGGCCCCACCGACATCGCCCGGATCGTCGCGTCCGTGGCCGCCGCCGCCGAGGCGGCCGGCGTCCCGGCGCCGCGCCGGCCCTGGCTGCCGGTCCTCGGACCCGTCCAGGACCTCGCGGCGCTGCGCCCGCGCTCCGACGCCGCCCTCGTGCTCGGCGTCGTCGACGACCCCGCCCACCAGCAGCAGGTCACCACGTACTACCGGCCCGACGTCGACGGCAACATCGCCCTCTACGGTGCGGGCGGCTCGGGGAAGTCCACCGCCCTGCGCACCCTCGCCACCGGCGCCGGGATCACCCCGCGCGGTGGGCCGGTGCACGTCTACGCCCTCGACTTCTCCTCCGGCGGCCTCGCGCCGCTGGAGGCGCTGCCGCACGTCGGCGCCGTCATCGACGGCGACGACACCGAGCGGGTCCAGCGCCTCCTCGCCACCCTGCGCGACCTCGTCGAGGAGCGCTCCGCGCGGTACGCGGCCGCCCACGCGAGCACCGTGGCGGAGTACCGGGAGCGCACCGGCAGCCCCGACGAGCCGCGTGTCCTGGTCCTCCTCGACGGGTTCGCCGCCTTCCGGGCCGACTGGGAGACCGTTCCCGGGCGGGCCCCCTGGTACCAGCTGTTCCTCCAGATCCTCGTCGACGGCCGCTCCGCCGGGGTCCACGTCGCGGTGACGGCCGACCGCCCCGGCGCAATCCCCATCTCGGTGACCGGCTCGCTGCCCCGGCGGGTGGTCATGCGCCAGGCCGACGAGCAGGCCTACCTCCAGCTCGGTGCGCCGAAGGACGTCCTCGACCCCGCCTCCCCGCCGGGGCGCGCCATCACGCCCGAGGGGCTGGAGATGCAGATCGCCGTCCTCGGCGGGAGCCCGAACCTCGCCGAGCAGGTCCGCGCCGTCGAGTCGCTCGCCGGGACGCTGCGCCGCGGCGGCACGCCCGAGGCGCCCCCGGTCCGGCGCCTGCCGGCGCTCGTGCCCGCCCGCGAGATGCCGGCGAGCGTCGACGGGTGGCCCGTCCTCGGTGTCGCGGACGACACGCTCGAGCCGGTCGGCTTCGCCCCGGCCGGGACGTTCCTCGTCGCCGGCCCCCCGGAGTCCGGGCGCACCAACGCCCTGCGCTGGCTCACGGCGTCGGTGCGCGCCGCCCGACCCGACGCCCGGTTCGTCCATCTGGCCGCCCGGCGCTCGGAGCTCGCCGGGCTGCCCGGCTGGGAGCGCTCGGCGACCGGCGCGGCCGACGTCGCCGAGGTCGCCAAGGAGGTCCTGCCGCTGTTCGGGCGCCCGCCCGGGGACGGGGAGACGGGGATCGTCCTCGTCGTGGAGAGCCTCGCGGACTTCCTCTCCGGTCCGGCCGAGCGGCCGCTCACCGAGCTGATCCAGGCGGCCCGGCGCAACGACCACCTCGTCGTCGCCGAGGCCGAGACGTCGGCGTGGGGGTCGTCGTGGCCGCTGCTCGCCGAGGTCCGCAACGGCCGGCGCGGGATCGCCCTGCAGCCCGAGAGCATCGAGGGCGACACGATCTTCCGCACGAGCTTCCCCCGGGTGCAGCGGGCCGAGTTCCCGCCCGGGCGGGGGCTGGCCGTGGACCGTGGCAAGGTGCGACGCGTCCAGCTGCCGCTGGTGCAGTGAGGGCGCAGGTCGAGCTCAGCCGCGTCGGTGACCGGCAGCGGGAGCGGGACGCGGGCGTGACGACGTCGTCGCAGCCAGGGTGGTGATGGGGAGTTCTCCCCATCGGGGGAGCGCGACACGGTGCCCCCCATACCGGTAGGAATAGGGCAGCGGATCCGGCCGGAAGGCGGCCGGACCACGAGAAGGGGGAAGCACATGGCCAACATCAACGTCTCCTACGACGAGATGCAGCGCGAGGCGAACAACCTCGTCACCGCGAAGGAGCAGATCGTCGCCGACCTGCAGCGCCTGCAGGCCCAGATCCAGGGCCTGGTGGAGTCCGGGTTCGTCACGGACCAGGCCTCGGTGCGGTTCAACGAGTCCTACCAGCAGTTCACCCAGGGCGCGCAGACCACCATCGAGGGCCTGCAGGACCTGTCGCAGTACCTCACCAACGCCGCCCAGGCGCTGGCCGACACCGACTCGCAGCTGGCCGCCGGCATCTGACCGGTGGGGAGCCGGCGGGGGATCGCCCTCGGTCGGCAGCCAGCACGCACATCGCGGCGCGGCCTCCGGGCCGCGCCGCGCACGAGGGGGAGAGATGTCTGACGAGCTGATCGTCGACCGGGCCTACGTCGAGGACGTCCGGGACGACCTCACGCGCCTGGACGAGCGCATGGCGTCCGTGCACGACACGCTGCGCGGCATGTCCGGGCTCGCGGTCGGGGCGCGGATCCTCCACGACGACGTCGTGGAGTTCGCCGACAGCTGGGACGACAGCCTCGACGAGGTGCGCGAGCAGGGCCGGCAGGCCGGCACCTTCCTCGGGCAGGTCCTGGAGGCCTTCGAGACCCTCGACCTGCGTCTCGCCGAGCAGCTCGTCACCCGGGAGAGGCACGGATGAGCGGGTACCTCACCGCCTCACGGGTGCTGGAGAACCTCGGCTGGGACCCCACCCCGGGCGACGTCGAGGGCACCCGGGACCTCGCGCGCCTCTTCCGTGACCTCGGCGACGACGTCGCCGAGATGTCCGCGTTCCTCCAGGGGGCGCGCACCGACCTGTGGACCGGCCAGACCGCGCGGGCCTACCAGGAGGCGATGGTCGAGTTCCCGCCACGCCTGAGCACCATCGCGACCGCCTTCGGCCAGGCCGGGGACGTCCTGTCCGGCTGGGCCGAGGACCTCGCGGGCTTCCAGGCTCGCGCGGCCACCATCGACGCCGACCTCGGTGTCGCCCTGGGGGCCGAGCGCGCCGCCGTCTCCGCCGCGGTCCCCTACCTGCAGATGGGGCCGGGTGCGGGTGAGCCCGGCGAGCGGGAGGAGGCCCTCGCCGCGGCGAACGCCGCCGCCGACCGCGTGATCGCCCTGCGCGCCGCCGCCGACCGCCTCCACGACGAGTTCAACGACGCCTCGAAGTCCTACGCGGCCCGACTCGACGCCGCCGGGGACATGTCCTTCGGCGGTGGCTGGTCCGCCACGATCGGCAACTGGGTCCGCGACTTCGGCGGGTGGGTCTCCTCCTCCGAGGTGGGCGACTGGATCCGGTCCATCGCGCCGAGCCTGTCCGACATCTCCGCCTTCTGCGGCTGGGCCTCCGCCGGGCTCGCCGTCGCGGCCGGCGTCTCGCTGTTCGTCTTCCCGCCCGCGGCGCCGTTCCTCGCGCTGGGCGCCTCGGTGGTCGGCGCCGCCGGTCTCGCCACCGACACCGCGCTGGCCGTCGCGGCTGACGGCGACTGGTCCGCCGTCGCCTGGGGGCTGGCCGGCCTCGGCGTGGGGAAGATCGCCGGCAAGGCGATCAGCCGGATCAACCACATCCGGCGCACCACCGGGGTGGGCACCGCGCCCACCGTCGTGCGCGGGGTCGACGGGCAGCCGGTCGAGCTCCCGCCGAGCCTCTTCACCACCACGGAGATGCACGCCGACGAGCTGCTCTGGCAGGCCGTCAAGATCAAGTCCAACCAGGCGCAGTGGGTCATCACGGGCGTTCCGCTCGTCCAGCAGGTCACCGCCCACGACGTCGACAACCCGTGGGACCTCCCGGCGGGCACCGCCTACCTCACGTCCGAGGAGCTGGCCCGATGAGCGCGGTCACCACCGGCACGACGGCACCCGTGACGCGCGCCGTCGAGGCACTCGTGCCGCGCGACATGCTCGACCTCCGGCTGCACCTGAGCGAGGACGAGGCGCGGGCGGAGATCGCCGAGCGGGTCGGGCGGGACGCGCCGGGCGCCGACGTCGACGCGGTCACCGGAGCTCTCCTCGTGCTGCGCCGGGGCCTGCTGCGCCGGCCGGTGATATGGGCCGGGCTGGTGAGCGCGGTGTACCCGGCGGACGCCGACGGTGCCGGCGCCGCAGGGACGTCCGACGCCACCGACGGAGCAGGCACCCCCGGAATCGACAGCGGTGCCGGCGGCGCGCAGACCTCCGACGTCGCCGATGGTGCCGGCGGTGCAGGAACCTCCGACGTCCTCGACGGTGTGCGCGGTGTGTTCGTCCAGCTCTCGGTGCAGGTGCACGACCTGCCCCCGCTGCCGGACGACGCCCCCGTCGCGCAGCACGTCATGCTCGCCCGGGCCCTTCGTGCCCGGCACCCGGGCGCGCACGTCGAGACCGTGACCACCCCGGTGACCGCCGGAGCCGCCGTCGTGCGGCTCGACGCCCTGGACTGGGCCGCTCAGGAGCACGCCGGGATGACCGTGCCGCCGGGGACGGAGCCGCTCGAGCACGGCTCCGCCGAGATCCACCTGCCCTTCCCGGCGGCCGGAGCGCTGGTCGTCGTCACGGCCTCGACGTTCCACCGCGGCTCGCTGGAGTCGTGCGCGCGCCTGGCGACGATGGTGGCCCAGAGCGTGCACGTCCTGCAGGGGGAGGAGGCCCGATGAGCGGGGCGCGGCGCGGTGGTGTGCCGGGACGCGCTCCCGAGGACGCCGGCTCCGTCGCCGAGTTCCGCGCACGCGCCTGGGCGGAGTTCCACGCGGTGACGGGTGACGGGGTCTCGCGCGCCTTCTCCCTGCGCACCATCGGCGCCGGCCTGGTCGCCGGTGTGGTGCTCATGGGGCTCGCCTCGATCATGTCCGGCCTCGCGGTGGGCTGGCTCGTCCTCGCCGTCGCGTTCCCGCTCGCCGGCTGGCTCCTCGTGCGGCAGTTCCGGGCGGGCTCCACGGGGTACACGCGCCAGCGTGAGCTCGTGCGGCTGAGCGAGGAGTTCGACGCCCGTGCCCGCGACGGGCGGATCCCCCTCGCGCCGGTGGGCTGGGCGGGGGAGATCCCGCCACCGATCACGATGAGCCGGGTGCCCTGACACCACGATGAGCCGAGTGCCCTGACACGTCCCGACCCTGACAAGGCCCCTCCTCGGCGTGTCAGGCCTCCTCCCCGGCGAAGCACGCCCCCACCTCGGCGAATCACGCCCCCACCTCGGCGACTCAGGATGAAGCGGGGTGAGTCCGGTGCGCCGGACGGGCTGACCCACCCCGGTTCCTCCGTAGTCACCGCGACTCCGCCGCCTGACCGGTGACCACCTGAACGCCGGCGACCGCCTGGAACGCCGGCCGCCACCTGAGCGCGGCCGACCACAGGGCGCGCCCAGCTGACCGCGACCACCTGAACGCCGGCGACCACCTGAATGCTGAGACGACCCCGTCCGGAAGGTGACTCGTGCCCACCGCGGGCGGTAGCCTCGTGATGTGCGCAGGTCCGTGCAGCACCAGCTGCTCCTTCTCTGCCGCGACGAGGCCAACTGACGGCCGGCCCCTCGTCGCGGCGGTCGTCGTGCCCGGCCATCACGCACGAGCGACGAGGAACCGATGAAGACCGCAGACCGCATCAGCGCCCAGCAGCCCTCCGCCATGCCGGTGTCGAAGTACCGGCCCTTCGTGGAGGTCAACCCGGTCGACCTGCCCGACCGGCAGTGGCCGACCCGCCGCACCACCCGTGCCCCCCGCTGGCTCTCCACCGACCTGCGTGACGGCAACCAGTCCCTCATCGAGCCGATGAACGCCGAGCGCAAGCGCCGGATGTTCGACCTGCTCGTGACGATGGGCTACAAGGAGATCGAGATCGGCTTCCCGGCCGCCTCGCAGACCGACTTCGACTTCGTGCGCTCGCTCGTCGAGGACGACGCGGTGCCCGACGACGTCACCGTCTCGGTCCTGACCCAGGCGCGGCCCGAGCTCATCCACCGGACCATCGACTCCCTCGTCGGCTTCCCCCGGGCGAGTGTGCACCTGTACAACGCCACCGCCCCGGTCTTCCGTGACATCGTCTTCCACAACGACCGCGAGGCCACCCAGGAGCTCGCCGTCGCCGGCACGCGCGAGGTCCTGGCCTACGCCGAGAAGGTCCTCGGCGACGAGACCGTCTTCGGCTACCAGTACTCCCCGGAGATCTTCGTCGACACCGAGCTGGACTTCGCCCTCGCCGTCTGCGAGGCGGTCATGGACGTCTGGCAGCCCGAGCCCGGCCGGGAGATCATCCTCAACCTCCCGGCCACGGTCGAGCGGGCCACCCCCAACGTCTACGCCGACCAGATCGAGTGGATGAGCCGCAACCTCACCCGGCGCGAGCACGTCGCGCTGTCGCTGCACCCGCACAACGACCGCGGCACGGGTGTCGCGGCGGCCGAGCTGGGGCTGCTCGCGGGCGCCGACCGGGTCGAGGGCTGCCTCTTCGGCCAGGGCGAGCGCACCGGCAACGTCGACCTCATCACGCTCGGCCTCAACCTCTTCAGCCAGGGCATCGACCCGATGATCGACTTCTCCGACATCGACGGGATCCGCCGCACCGTCGAGGCCTGCACGCAGATGGACGTCCACCCCCGCCACCCCTACGGCGGCGACCTCGTCTACACCTCCTTCTCCGGCTCGCACCAGGACGCCATCAAGAAGGGCTTCACGGCCCGCGCGGAGAAGGTCGCGGCGGCCGGCGGCGCCGAGGAGGCCGTCGTCTGGGAGCTGCCGTACCTCCCGATCGACCCCAAGGACGTCGGCCGCAGCTACGAGGCGGTCGTGCGGGTGAACTCCCAGTCCGGCAAGGGCGGGGTGGCCTACCTGCTCTCCTCGACCCGGCACCTGGACCTGCCCCGCCGCCTGCAGATCGAGCTGTCCGGCATCGTCCAGAAGCACACCGACGCCTACGGCGGGGAGATCGACGCCGAGCAGCTCTGGTCGATCTTCGCCGACGAGTACCTGCCGCACACCGCCGCGATGGGCCTCGAGCCGTGGGGCCGCTTCGCTCTCAAGGGCACCACCCTCACGACGGCGGGGGAGGGCACCGACGCGGTCCTCACCGTGACCCTCGTCGACGGCGGGGAGGAGAAGGTCCTCGCCGCCACCGGTAACGGCCCGATCGACGCGTTCGTCAACGCCCTCGGCGAGGTGGGCGTGGAGGTCCACGTGCTCGACTACGCCGAGCACGCGCTGTCCGAGGGCGGGGACGCCACCGCCGCCTCGTACGTCGAGTGCGAGGTGGGTGGACAGGTGCTGTGGGGCGTGGGCATCGACCCCTCGACCATGACCGCGTCCTTCAAGGCCATCGTCTCGGCGGTCAACCGCGCCGGGCGCTGAGGCGTTGCGGCCGGGCCGCCCCGTGCCCCGCGCGCCATGGGGCCGGGGCGGCGGCCGGTGGGGGACAATGAACGGGTGAAGCTGTACCGGGACGAGGCCGTGGTGCTGCGGACCCACAAGCTCGGTGAGGCCGACCGCATCATCACGCTGCTGACCCGTGAGCACGGCCAGGTCCGCGCCGTCGCCAAGGGGGTGCGGCGCACCTCGTCGAAGTTCGGTGCCCGGCTCGAGCCGTTCGGCGTCGTCGACATCCAGCTCCACCTGGGCCGGAGCCTGGACACGATCACCCAGGTCGAGACCATCGCCCCCTACGGGCGCAACCTCGGTGAGGACTACGGGCTGTACACGACCGCCCACGCCATGGCGGAGACCGCGGCCCGGCTCACCGAGATCGAGCGCGAGCCGTTCCCGCAGCAGTACCTCCTCCTCGTCGGTGCCCTGCACTCCCTGGCCACGCGCAGGCACGCGGCCTCCCTCGTGCTGGACTCCTACCTCCTGCGCGCCCTCGCCGTGGCGGGGTGGGCGCCCAGCTGCTACGACTGCGTCCGGTGCGGCACCGACGGTCCGCACCGCGGGTTCAACGCCGCGGCCGGCGGCGCGGTGTGCGACTCCTGCCGTCCACCCGGCTCGGCCTCGCCCGCCCGGGAGACGATGTCGCTCCTCGGCGCGCTGCTCTCCGGCGACTGGGCCCAGGCCGACGCGTCCGAGCCGCGCGAGCGCAAGGAGGCCTCGGGACTTGTGGCGTCCTACCTCCAGTGGCACCTCGAGCGCCAGCTGCGCTCCCTGCGGATGGTCGAGCGCGCGTGAGCGCCGCCGCGCCCGTCCCGCCGCCGCCGCACCCCTCGGGCGAGCGCGCCCCCGCGATCGACCCGCGGTTCGTGCCGCGGCACGTCGCCGTCGTCATGGACGGCAACGGCCGGTGGGCCAACGCCCGCGGCCTGCCCCGCGTCGAGGGTCACAAGGCGGGGGAGGCTGCCCTGCTCGAGGTGGTCGCCGGGGCGATCGAGATCGGGGTCACGCACGTCTCGGCGTACGCGTTCTCCACCGAGAACTGGAAGCGCTCACCGGACGAGGTCCGCTTCCTCATGGGCTTCAACCGCGACGTCCTCCACCGCCGCCGGGACCAGATGGACGCCTGGGGCGTGCGGGTGCGCTGGGCCGGCCGACGCCCGCGGCTGTGGCGCTCGGTGGTCTCCGAGCTCGAGCGGGCCGAGGAGCAGACCCGGGACAACACGGTGTGCACGCTGACGATGTGCGTCAACTACGGGGGCCGGGCCGAGATCGCCGACGCCGCCCGCAGCATCGCCCGGGAGGTCGCCGCCGGACGGCTGGACCCGGAGCGGGTCACCGAGCGCACCGTCGCCCGGCACCTGGACGAGCCGGACCTGCCCGACGTCGACATGTTCCTGCGCACGGGCGGGGAGCAGCGCACGTCGAACTTCCTGCTGTGGCAGTCCGCGTACGCCGAGATGGTCTTCATCGACGACGCCTGGCCCGACGTCGACCGCCGCACCCTGTGGCGTGCCGTGGAGACCTACGCCCGTCGCGACCGCCGCTACGGCGGGGCGGTGGACCGGCCCGAGGGCATCTAGGGCCATCGCCCGCACGACGACGAAGGGCCACCCACCCGTACGACGACGGCCCGCCGCGCGAAACGACGAGGGCGTCCCGCGCCAACGACGAGGGCCCGCGGCGCGAACGACGAGGGGCCTCCCGCAGTGCGGGAGGCCCCTCGGTGTGGGCGGCTCATCAGGTGCGCAGCACCTGGTCAGCGGGTGCGCAGCAGCTGGTCAGCCGATGCGGAGCACCTGACCGGGGAAGATCAGGTCGGGGTTGTCGCCGACCACCGAACGGTTCGTCTCGAAGAGGTCGCGCCAGAAGACGCCGTGGTCGGTGGCGATCCTGGCCAGGGTCTCGCCGGCGACCACGGTGTGGGTCTCCGCGGCCGGGTTCGGTGCCGGCGCCTGCTCGGCGGGCGCCGGGTGGGTGTGCTCCTGCTCGGCGGGTGCCGGGTGCGTGTGCTCCTGCTCGGCGGGCGCCTGTGGGGCCGGGGCGGGTGCGGCCTGCACGGCGGGTGCCGCGCCGGCGGACCCGGCCTTGTCGCCCTCGGAGAGCCCCAGCTTCGCCGAGCACGCCGGCCAGGCGCCCCAGCCCTGCACGGCAAGGGTCTGCTCGGCCGTGGCGATCTGCTGCTCACGGCTGGCGAGGTCCGCCCGCGCCGCGTACTGCGTGCCGCCGAACGCCTCCCAGGTGCTCTGGGAGAACTGCAGACCGCCGTAGTAGCCGTTGCCGGTGTTGATCGACCAGTTGCCGCTGCTCTCGCACTGCGCGAGGGCGTCCCAGGTCTCGCCGGAGGCGGCCCCGGCGCCGGTGACACCGACCGCGGGCACGGACAGCATGGCCAGGAGGGCGCCGACGCCGCCGGCGCGCCGGACGCGGGCGGCGGTGCTGCGGGGCGCGGCCGTGGTGGCCGTGCCGGACATGGTGTTTCTCGTGGTCATGGAGTTCCTTCCGCGCGTGCCTCGCCCGTTGCGGGCTCCCCGCCCCCGCGCGATGGGGGACCTGCACGACCGCCGGGGCGGGGTGGCGCTGCGGCGTGCACCGGGCGCCCGGCGGGCGACCCGGCCGCGGCGGTCGGAGGCCCGCCGCGGACCCCACGACGTTACGTGACCGTTTCGTGATCTTCCACCGCAGGGCGGACGACTGTGCGGTCCTCGGGACGCCTCAGCCGCGGGCCGGCTCCTCCGAGACCGCCGGGGTGGTCGCGGCGCCGTCGAGCGTCGTCGGTCGACGACGGCGCCGCACGAGGACGGTCGAGACGAGGACGACGGTCAGTGCCCCGATGCCCGCCAGGCCCCACGGGGACCCGGCGGCGGCGGCGAGCCCGGCCTCCCACACCGCGAAGCCGATGGTGGAGTAGATGGCCGCCCACGCCAGGGCGCCGGGGAGCTGGGCGACGGTGTAGCGCACCCAGCCGATGCGCAGCACGCCGGCCCCGGCGTTGACCATCGTCTGGAAGCCCACGGTGAGGTAGGAGAAGGGCACGACGACCAGGCCCCACCGCCGGATCGCCTCGATGCCGCGCTCGGTGCCCTCCCCGGCCAGCCAGTCGTGCAGGTGGCGCGCGCGGCCACCCGCCGGGTGGGTGCGGCGCAGGGTCTGGTCGGTGACCACCCGTCCTGCCCAGTACGTCGCCTGCCCGCGCACGGTGGCCCCCGACCACATGAACACGAACACGAGCCAGAACGGCCAGGACGAGAGGAACTCAGGCACGGGCTGCTTCCCTCTCCGCGCAGCGGGCGCACGTGCCGAACAGCTCGGCGGTGTGGTCCACCTCGACGAAGCCGTTGTCCCGGGCCACCTCGGCCGCCCACCGCTCCACCGGGGCGCCCTCGACCTCCACGGTGCGTCCGCAGCCGCGGCACACCAGGTGGTGGTGGTGCTCGGACCGGCCGCACCGGCGGTACCGGGTCTCGCCGTCGGCGATGCGCAGGACGTCCACCTCGCCGGCGTCGGCGAGGGACTGCAGCGTCCGGTACACCGTGGCCAGGCCGATCGACTCGCCCGCCTCGCGCAGCATCTCGTGGAGCTGCTGCGCGCTGCGGAAGTCCCGCGTCCGGGCGAGCATCCCGCTGACGGCGGCGCGCTGGCGCGTCATCCGCAGCATCACACCGCCTCCCGGACCTCGACGTCGTCGTCCACGTCCAGGTGGGGGTCCTCCCCGGCCGGACGCCGGAGCGACGGGCGCAGCACCGATACTACGGCGTACAGCCCGATGGCGAGCATGACGATCGTGGCCCCGGGGGACAGCGACCGGAAGTACGTGATGGACAGGCCCACCACCGTCACGACCACCCCGATCGTCATGGCCAGCGCCATGGTCGCCCGGAACGACCGGGCCACCAGCTGGGCCACCGCGACCGGGACGATCATCAGTGCGGAGACGAGCAGCACGCCCACGACACGCATCGAGACCGACACCGTGAGAGCCGCCGTCACCGCGACGGTGATGTTCAGCGCACGGACCGGCAGGCCGGTGGCCCGGGCGAACTCCTCGTCGTGGCTGAGCGCGAACAGCGCGGGCCGCAGGCCCAGACCCACGCCGAGGATGACCGCGGCGAGGACCACGGTGAGCCACACGTCCGTCGTCGTCACCGTCGAGATCGAGCCGAAGAGGTAGCCGGTGAGGTTGGCCGACGTCCCGCCGGCGAGGCCGATGAGGAGGACGCCGCCGGCGATGCCACCGTAGAAGAGCAGCGCGAGGGCGACGTCGCCGCTGGTGCGGCCCTGCTCCCGGACGAGCTCGACGGCGATGGCGCCCGCGACGGCGGCCACGACCGCGCCCGGCACGGCGAGGACGTCGTGCGGGGTGAGGCCGACGGCGGCGCCGGCGAGCCAGCCCGCCGCCACGCCGGTCAGTGCCATGTGGCCGATGCCGTCGCCGAGGAGGGCCAGGCGCCGCTGGACGAGGTAGGTCCCCACGACGGGCGCGGAGAGGCCGACGAGGAGGGCGACGAGCAGCGCTCGGCGCATGAGGGGGCTGGCGAGCATGTCGCCGAGGGTCGTCAGGAGGTCCATCACCACTCCGCGGAGAGGTCGGGGGCGGCGTAGCCGGGGACGGGCTGGTCGCCGTGGGCGTGGTCGTGCTCGTGGTCGGGGTCGTCGTGGCCGGGGACCGGGGCGGGCGGTGCGCCGTCGTGCACGACCCGGCCGTGGCGCAGGACCACGGCCCGCTGCACGAGGCCCTGGAGCTCGCCGAGCTCGTGGAGGACGACGAGCACGGTGGTGCCGCGCTCGCGCAGGCCGGTGAGCGTGCCGGCGAGGGCCTCCTTCGACTCCCGGTCGATGCCGGCGAGGGGCTCGTCGAGGATGAGGAGGTCGGGCCGGCGCACGAGCGCACGCGCGATGAGCACCCGCTGCTGCTGGCCGCCGGAGAAGACCTGCACGCTCCGGTGGGCGCGGGCGGCCAGGCCGACCTCCTCCAGCGCCTCCATGGCGCGCTGCCGGGCGCCGGGGCCGGGCCGCAGCCGCCGGTTGTCCAGCAGCCCGGACGTCACCACCTCCAGCGCGGTCGCGGGGACGCCGGCGGTGGCGGTGACCCGCTGCGGGGCGTAGCCCACCCGGCGCCACGGGACGGCGCGCCGGTCGCCGACGTCGGCGCCGAAGACCCGGGCGTGGCCGTGGGTGACCGGGACGATCCCCACGAGCGACTTCACCAGCGTGGACTTGCCCGAGCCGTTCGCGCCGAGGAGGGCGACCATCTCCCCGGCGCCGACGGTGAAGGTCACGCCGCGCACGATGTGGGCGTGCCCGAGCGTGACCCCGAGGTCCTCGACCGCGAGCGGGACCTCCGCCGACGGCCCGCCCGCCGCGGCGGGGCGGTCGGGCGAGCCGGCGTCGTTCATGCCGTCGTTCACGCGCACGCGAGCGCCTCCCTCAGGGCGGCGAGGTTCTCGCGCATGACCACCTGGTAGTCCTTGCTGTCGTCGGCCAGGCCCTCCAGGGGGTCCAGGACGGCGGTCTCGACGCCGAGGTCGTCGGCGAGGGTCTCGGCCACCTTGGGGTTGACGAGGGACTCGGTGAAGATCGTCGTGACGCCCTCGGCGCGCACGACGTCGCCGATCTCGGCGAGACGCGCGGGCGACGGCTCGGTGTCGGGGTCGATGCCGGAGATGCCCACCTGCTCGAAGTCGTAGGCCTCGGCCAGGTAGCCGTACGCCTCGTGCGCGACGACGACGGTGCGGATCTCGCACTGGGCGAGCCCGGTGGTGAACTCCTCGTCCAGGGCCGTCAGCTCGCCGGCCAGGGTCTCGGCGTTCGCCTCGTACTCCTGCGCGTTGTCGGGGTCGGCGGCCGCGAGCTCGTCCGCGACGTCGACGGCCACCTCCGCGAGCAGGGTGGGGTCCAGCCAGAGGTGCGGGTCGGCGCCGGCCTCGCCCGCGTGCTCGTCCTCTGCCGCGTGGTCGTCGGTCTCGGCCGAGTGGTCGTCGGCCTCGGCCGACTCCTCGTCGGCGTGGTCGTCGGTGCCGGCCCGCTCGGCGTGGGCGGCGGCGTCGACGAGGTGCTCGGGCGAGGTCTGGGCCACGGCGTCGTCGACGGCCGGCTGGAAGCCGGAGAGGTAGACGACGACGGAGGCCTCGCCGAGGCGTGCGACGTCGGCCGGGGCGAGCTCGAGGTCGTGCGGCTCGGCCCCGGGCGGGGTGAGGGAGTCGACCTGCACACGGTCACCGCCCACCCGCTCGGCCACGTACTGCAGCGGGTAGAAGGAGGCGAGGACCTCGGCGCCGGCACCGTCGGGGGAGCCGGCGCCGCCGTCGCCCGAACCGGTTCCCGAGCAGGCGGCGAGCGTCGTCGCCAGGACGGTCGCCGCGGCGGCCGTGCGGAGGGTGCGTCGCGTCATGAGGATCATTCTCATCGGTATTGAGAACGATCGTCAAACCTGATGGCTGTGGCGCGCACCACGGCCGGTGCGACGCACCGCTGTCCAGGCCGCAGGCATCGGCCCGCCGCGCGGCACGCGCCGGCTCCCGGCGCCGCACGCACCGGCCCCCGGGCTCCCGAGGACGGCATCCCCGCACGCCGGTCGGTAGGTTGGTCCCCGCAGCCGGTCACCGCCGGCTCCCGCCCGCGCCAGCCAGGTGCGGGTCCGTCTCGAGTACCGGAGTGATCACCCGTGGCAGCACCCTCGCGCCTGGACAACGTCATCAACCTCGCCAAGCGGCGCGGCTTCGTCTACCTCTCGGGGGAGATCTACGGCGGCACCCGCTCCGCCTGGGACTACGGGCCGCTCGGCGTCGAGCTCAAGGAGAACATCAAGCGCCAGTGGTGGCGGCACATGGTCACCTCCCGCGAGGACGTCGTGGGCATCGACTCCTCGGTCATCCTCCCGCGGCAGGTCTGGGTCGCCTCGGGCCACGTGGGCGTCTTCACCGACCCGCTCACCGAGTGCCTCAGCTGCCACAAGCGCTTCCGGGCCGACACCATGGCCGAGGAGTACGAGGAGAAGAAGGGCCACGCCCCGGAGAACGGCCTCGCCGACATCGCGTGCCCCAACTGCGGCACCCGCGGGCAGTGGACCGAGCCGCGCGACTTCAACATGATGCTCAAGACCTACCTCGGCCCGGTCGAGGACGAGTCCGGCCTGCACTACCTGCGGCCCGAGACCGCCCAGGGCATCTTCGTCAACTTCGCCAACGTCATGACCTCCGCCCGGAAGAAGCCGCCGTTCGGCATCGGCCAGGTGGGCAAGTCCTTCCGCAACGAGATCACGCCGGGCAACTTCATCTTCCGCACCCGTGAGTTCGAGCAGATGGAGATGGAGTTCTTCGTCGAGCCCGGCACGGACGAGGAGTGGCACCAGTACTGGATCGACAACCGCACCGCCTGGTACACCGACCTCGGCATCGACCCGGCGAACCTGCGCCACTACGAGCACCCGCAGGAGAAGCTCTCCCACTACTCCAAGCGCACGGTCGACATCGAGTACCGCTTCGGGTTCAGCGGCAGCGAGTGGGGCGAGCTCGAGGGCGTCGCCAACCGCACCGACTTCGACCTGTCCACCCACACCGAGCACTCCGGGCAGGACCTCAGCTACTTCGACCAGGCGAAGAACGAGCGCTGGGTCCCGTACGTCATCGAGCCGGCCGCGGGTCTGACCCGTTCCCTCATGGCGTTCCTCGCCGACGCCTACACCGAGGATGAGGCGCCGAACACCAAGGGCGGGGTGGACAAGCGCACCGTCCTGCGGCTCGACCCTCGCCTGTCCCCGGTCAAGGCCGCCGTCCTCCCGCTCTCGCGCAACGAGCAGCTCTCACCGGTGGCGAAGAACCTCGCCGCGGAGCTGCGCAGGTACTGGAACGTCGAGTTCGACGACGCCGGCGCGGTCGGCCGGCGGTACCGGCGCCAGGACGAGGTCGGGACGCCGTACTGCATCACGGTCGACTTCGACTCCCTCGAGGACCAGGCCGTCACCGTGCGCGAGCGCGACTCCATGAACCAGGAGCGCATCTCCCTCGACAAGGTGCGCGGCTACCTCGCCGAGCGTCTCGTCGGCTGCTGAGCGCCGGCGCCGGCGGCCCTGGGTCGCCGGCGCCACCGCTTGGGTCGGCCCGCGGGGAGCTCGTGCCCGCTCGGCGCCGCGTTCGCCGAGGTCGTGCCTGCGCGTCGAGCGAGGACCTCCTGGGGTGCTGACCGGTCCCGGTTCCCGCGAGCTCGACGCGAGGGTGCGCGCTCGGCGGCGCGGCCGCCGCGGGAGCGAACCCGCCAGGTTCCGCCGGGACGGCGTGGCCTGCGCGGTCCCCGCCTGTCGCGGGGCGAGCATGGGCAGGTGAGCCACCACCACTCCGGCGAGCTGCCGCTCAACCCCGCCGAGGCCCGACGGGTGCGGGCGATCCTCGCCGCGCTGGTCCTGCCCCTCCTCGTCGCGACCGTCGTCGGACTGGTCGCGCTGTGGCCGCGGGGCGAGACACCGATCGGTTCCGTGCCGCTCGCCGGCACCGGCATGACGATCGAGGCCGGTGAGGTCGTCGAGGTGCTCGGCGCCGACGGCGACGGCGGGCAGGTCCGTGTGGAGCTCTCCACCGGCACCGGCGCAGGCCAGGTGGTGCCGGTCCAGGTGCCGCCGGAGATCATGGCCAACGGGATGGGCGTCGGTGACGAGCTGCGCCTGATGTTCAGCCCGGACGCCATGGGCACCGGCAGCCCCTACGTCTTCTGGGACTTCGAGCGCTCCAGCCCGGTGTGGATCCTCGTCGCGATCTACGCCGCCGTCGTCCTCGCGGTCGCCCGCTGGCGTGGCCTCGCGGCCATGGCCGGGCTGGGCACCTCCCTCGCCGTCATCCTCCTGTTCGTCCTGCCGGCGCTCATGCTCGGCCACCCGCCGCTGCTCGTCGCGCTCGTGGGGTCCGGGGCGATGCTGTTCCTCTCGCTCTACCTGGCCCACGGCGTCTCCATCCGCACGACGACGGCGCTGCTCGGCACGTTCGTCGGCCTCGCCGTCACCGCCACCCTGGGGGTGTGGGGGACCGGGTCGGCCAACCTCACCGGCGCCGGGTCGGACCAGTCGCTCATCCTCGCCGCGCAGTTCCCCCACCTCTCCCTCGCCGACCTGCTCCTGTGCGGCATCGTCATCGCCGGCCTCGGTGCCCTCAACGACGTCACCATCACCCAGGCCTCCGCGGTCTGGGAGCTGCACGCCGCCAACCCGGCGCTGCCGAGGCGGCGGCTGTTCGGCCAGGGGATGCGCATCGGCCGGGACCACATCGCCTCGACCGTCTACACCCTGGCGTTCGCGTACGTCGGCACCGCCCTGCCGGTCCTCATGGTCGCCTCGCTCATGGACCGTGCGCTGCTCGACACCCTCATGGCCGGGGAGATCGCCGAGGAGATCGTGCGCACCCTCGTCTCCTCCGTGGGCCTCGTCCTCGCGATCCCCGTGACGACGGCCATCGCCGCCCTGCTCGTCAGCCGGGCGCCCGCCCGCGACCGGCACCGTGACGGCGAGATCGGCCCGGTTCGCCCCTCCCCGGCCCCGCCGGTGACAATGGCTCGGTGAGCGACCTCCAGATCGGTGCCGTCACCCTCGGCACGCCCGTCGTGCTGGCCCCCATGGCCGGGGTGACGAACCCGCCCTTCCGACGGCTGTGCCGCGAGTCCGGCGTTGCCGGCCTCACCGCCGCCGGCGCGACCTCTGTCCCGCCCGGCGCCAGCTCGCTCCCGTCCGGCCATGGTGAAGGTGCCGCCGCGCCGGCTGCCGCGCCCGCCGGCGCGCCGGCGGCCGTGCCGGCAGCTGCCGGCCCGTCCGGCCCGTTCGCGCCCGCCGGGCTCTACGTGACCGAGATGATCACCTCGCGCGCCCTGGTCGAGCGCACGCCCGAGACGATGCGGATGATCACCCCCGACCCGGAGGAGCCGGTGCGCTCGGTCCAGCTCTACGGCGTCGACCCCGCGACGATCGGCGCGGCGGTGCGCATCCTCGTCGCCGAGGACCGCGCCGACCACGTCGACCTCAACTTCGGCTGCCCGGTGCCCAAGGTCACCCGCAAGGGCGGCGGGTCGGCGCTGCCGTGGAAGCGCGACCTCTTCGACGCCATCGTCACCGAGGCCGTCGCCGCCGCCCGGGAGGCGTCGGCCGGGCGGGACCACGAGGTACCGGTGACGGTGAAGATGCGGATGGGCATCGACGACGACCACCTCACCTACCTCGACGCCGGCCGGCTGGCCGAGCGCGCGGGCGTGGCCGCCGTCGCCCTGCACGCCCGCACCGCCGCGCAGCACTACTCGGGCAAGGCCCGGTGGGAGGCCGTCGCGCGGCTCAAGGACGCGGTGACGAGCGTGCCGGTGCTCGGCAACGGCGACATCTGGTCGGCCGAGGACGCGGCCGAGATGATGGCCAGCACCGGCTGCGACGGCGTCGTCGTGGGGCGTGGGTGCCAGGGCCGGCCCTGGCTGTTCACGGACCTCGTCGCCGCCGCGCACGGGTCGGACCTGCGGGTCCGGCCGGGGCTGCGGGAGGTGGCCGGCACGGTCCGGCGCCACGCCGAGCTCATGGTGGAGCACTTCGGCGAGGAGGACCGGGCCCTGCGCGAGATGCGCAAGCACATGGCGTGGTACCTCAAGGGCTACGTCGTCGGCGGGGAGGCCCGGCACGACCTCGGGCTCGTCTCCTCCCTCGCCGAGCTCGACGAGCGGCTCGCCGCCCTCGACCTCGACCAGGCCTACCCCGGGGAGAGCGCCGAGGGGCCGCGCGGGCGGGCCGGCAGCCCCAAGGCCCCGCACCTGCCCGACGGCTGGCTGGACTCGCAGGACATGGACGCCGACCTGCTGGCGATGATCAGTCAGGCCGAGCTCTCCGTCTCGGGCGGCTGAGCAGCGGCGCCCCGCCCGGCCGCCGCCCCCGCCCGGCCCGGAGGCCGGGCGGGGCCACGTCAGCCTTCGGTCAGCTGCGCCGCGCCCACACCGTGGTGTCGGCCGGCACGGTGGTCGCCTCGCCGCCGGCACCCTCGCCGAGCGGACCGCTGGCCACGAGCACGCTCCACCCGGCCGGCAGGGCGACGTCCGTGTCGCCGAGGTTCGTCAGGACGAGGACCTCGGCCGCGCCCGTGGTGACGAACGCGACGACGTCGGGGCTCGTCGCGTGCCCGGCGCTCCACGACATCGACCCCAGCCCCAGCCCGAGCTCCGCGCGCAGGCGCAGCGTCTCGCGGTACAGCTCGAGGGTCGAGCCGGGCCGGCCGCTCTGGGTGTCGGCAGCCAGGTCGGCCCACTCGGAAGGCTGCGGCAGCCAGGTGCGGCCGGTGGGGGAGAAGCCGAACCCGGGCGCGTCCTGCTCCCAGGGCAGCGGCACCCGGCACCCGTCGCGGCCGCGCTCGGCCCCGCCGGTGCGGAAGAACGCCGGGTCCTGACGCGTCTCGTCCGGCAGCTCGGTGTGCTCGGGCAGCCCCAGCTCCTCGCCCTGGTAGAGGTACGCCGAGCCCGGGAGCCCCAGCATGAGCAGCGTGGCGGCGCGGGCCCGGCGAAGACCGAGCTCGGCGTCGGGCTGCGGGTCCGTGGCGCCGATGCCGTTGGGGCCCTTGCCGGTACGGGCCAGGCCCAGCCGGGAGGCGTGCCGGACGACGTCGTGGTTCGACAGGACCCAGGTCGTCGGCGCCCCGACGGCGTCGTTGGCCCGGTAGGAACGGGCGATGACGTCGCGCAGCTCGGGGGCGTGCCAGGGGGAGACGAGGAAGGCGAAGTTGAAGGCCTGGTGCATCTCGTCGGCGCGGACGTACCGCGCGAGGCGCTCGACGGGGTCCACCCACGCCTCCGCCACCAGCACCCGGTCGCCCGGGTACTCCGCGAGAACCCGGTGCCAGTCGCGGTAGATCTCGTGCACCCCCTCCTGGTCGAACATCGGCGGGTGGGCGTGGTGACCCTCGGGGGAGCGGACCGCGGGCGGCTCGGGATCGGTGTCACCCGCGTCCTCGGCGCCCTCGACCATGCTCACGTGCCCCGCCCAGTCGGGCAGGCCGGCGGCCTTGACCAGGCCGTGCGCGACGTCGACGCGGAAGCCGTCGACGCCGCGGTCGAGCCAGAAGCGCAGGACGTCCTCGAGCTCGGCCCGGACCTCGGGGTTCTCCCAGTCCAGGTCGGGCTGCTTGGAGTCGAACAGGTGGAGGTACCACTGCCCGTCCTCGGCCCAGGCGCTGCCCGGGGCGTCGGCGCGGTCGCGCACCCGGGTCCACGCGGGGCCGCCGAAGACGGACTCCCAGTTGTTCGGGGGCTCCTCACCGGTCTCGCCGTTGCCCTCGCGGAAGATGTAGCGAGCCCGTTCGGGGCTGCCGGGACCGGCGGCGAGCGCCGCGGCGAACCACTCGTGCTCGTCCGAGGTGTGGTTCGGCACGAGGTCGACGATGACGCGCAGGCCGAGGTCGTGCGCCCGGGCGAGGAGGGCGTCGGCGTCGGCGAGGGTGCCGAACAGCGGGTCGACGTCGCGGTAGTCGGCGACGTCGTAGCCGGCGTCCGCCTGCGGGGAGCGGTAGAAGGGCGAGAGCCACACGGCGTCCACGCCGAGCGCCGCCAGGTGGTCCAGCCGTGCGGTGATGCCGGGCAGGTCGCCGATGCCGTCACCGTCACCGTCGGCGAAGGAGCGGGGGTAGACCTGGTAGATGACCGCCTCGCGCCACCAGGTGGCACGTCCCTCGGTGGGGGTGTGGACGGTCAGCTCGGCACGGGTGAGGGTGGACATCGATCTCCTGGGTCGGTGCTGGGGTGCTGGGGTGCTGGGGTGCTGGGGTGCTGGGGTGCTGGGGTGCTGGGGTGCTGGGGTGCTGGGGCGAGGCGTGACCCGCCGTCGCCGACCGACCATCCTGACGCCGTCGGCGCGCGGAGGCCAGCCGGGCCGGCCGCACGCCCCCTCGGCTGATGGCGGAAGGTGCCCGGAACGCGGTCGACGGGCTAGATCGCCAGCCCCACGACGTTGCCCGGCGCGGCCGCGGTCGAGCCGCGGACGATGAGCTCGGGCACGAACACCAGTTCCGTGCGAGGAACCCTCGAACCACCGATCTCGGCGACGAGCGTGGTGACGGCGGCCTGGCACATGGCCTCGACCGGCTGACGGATGGTCGTCAGCGGCGGGTCCGTGAACGGGATCAGCGCCGAGTCGTCGTACCCGATGACGGAGAGGTCCTCGGGCACCCGCAGGCCCCGGGCACGGGCGGCCCGCACGACGCCGAGCGCCATGAGGTCGGACCCGCAGATGATCGCGGTGCACCCGAGGTCGATGAGCGATGTGCCCGCGCTGAGGCCCCCCTCGACGGTGAACAGGGTGCTGACGATCGCCGGGTCGGACACGTCGAGGTAGTTCCGCATGGCCTCGACGAAGCCGTCGCGCTTGCGGCGGGCCGGGACGAACCGGTCCGGGCCGATGGCCAGGCCGATGGTGCGGTGGCCCTGGGAGACGAGGTGGCGCACCGCCAGGTCCATGCTGCCGCGGTCGTCGGTGGAGAAGGCCGGGGCGTCGATCTCGGGGTTGTGGCCGTTGATGAGGGCGATCGGGACGCCACGCTCCTGCAGTCGCTGGTAGCGGGCCGGGTCGGCGTGGGTGTCGGCGTGCAGGCCCGAGACGAAGATGATGCCGTCGACCTCGTGCTCGAGGAGCATGTCGACGTACTGGTCCTCCGTGATGCCGCCGGGGGACTGCGTGCACAGCAGCGGCGTGTAGCCCGTGGTGGCGAGCATGGTCTCGATCGACTGCGCGAACGCGGGGAAGACGGGGTTGCTCAGCTCGGGCACCACCAGACCGACGAGCCCGTTCGACCGTGATCGCAGCTTCTCGGGCCGCTCGTAGCCGAGCATGTCGAGCGCGGCGAGGACCGCCCGGCGGGTCTCGCCCGCCACGCCGGGTTTGCCGTTGAGGACCCGAGAGACCGTCGCCGTGCTGACGCCGGCCTGCTCGGCGACGTCGGTAAGCCTGGTGCGCCCTTGCATGGCCACTGACCCACTCCTGGTTCCTGCGTGCAACCCTGCACGGCTGTCATGAAACTGTTGCCTGAAAGTTACTGCAAGTTGTTGCAGTCTGGCTACCGACATGCCTACTCTCTTTCACATCGGGCTCCCCGCGGTGCTGGCACCGCAGGGCGACCGGGAGAGAAACCCATCCAACAACTGTTACAGGAGATGACGATGCGACGGAGCATCACCCTTGCGGCCGCGGTCGGCATGACCATGGCGCTTGCCGCGTGCGGCGGGGGCGGCGACGCCACCGACGACGAGACCACCGCAGCCCCCGCGGCTGAGGGGACGACCGAGGCCGGCACCGAGGCGCCGGAGCTCACCGGCACCCTGACGATCTGGGCCGACGAGACCCGGATCGACCTCGTCGAGGAGATCGGCACCCAGTACGCCGAGCAGAGCGGCGTCGAGATCGAGGTCGTGCAGAAGGCCTCGGCCGACATCGGCAACGAGTTCATCACCACCGTGCCGACCGGCGAGGGCCCGGACATCATCGTCTCGGCCCACGACGGCCTGGGCGGCTGGGTCACCAACGGCGTCGTCGGCACCGTCGACCTCGGTGAGAAGGCCGACCTCTTCTCCGAGTCGGCCCTCAACGCCGTGACCTACGACGGCCAGGTCTACGGCGTGCCGTACGCCATCGAGAACATCGCGCTCGTCCGCAACAACGAGATCCTCTCCGAGACGCCCGAGACCTGGGACGAGATGATCGCCGCGGCCCAGGAGACCGGCTCGGAGTACCCGATCGTCATCCAGCAGGACCCGACCAGCAGCGACCCGTACCACCTGTACCCGCTGCAGACCTCCTTCGGCGCCCCCGTCTTCGTCAGCGACGGCGGGTCCTACACCGCCGAGCTCGGCATGGCGGGCCCCGAGGGCCAGGCGTTCGCCGAGTTCCTCGCGGCGCAGGGCGAGGCGGGCATCCTCGACACGAACATCTCCGCGGACGTCGCCAAGGAGGCGTTCCTCGCCGGCGAGACGCCCTACATCATCACCGGCCCCTGGTACACCACCGAGTTCACCGAGGCCGGGCTGGACATCTCCGTCCTGCCGGTGCCGAGCGCCGGCGGTGAGGAGGCCCAGCCGTTCGTGGGCGTCCAGGGCTTCTTCCCGAACATCAACTCCGAGAACGCCCTCCTCGTCAACGACTTCCTCGTCAACTTCGTCGCGACCCCCGAGGTCCAGACCGAGCTGTACAACATCGGCGGCCGTGTGCCGGCGATGACCGAGGCCGCCGAGGCGCTCGAGGACCCGATCCTCGCGGGCTTCAACGAGGCCGGCGCGACCGGCGCCCCCATGCCCGCGCTGCCCGAGATGGCTGCCGTCTGGGAGTGGTGGGGCGGCGCCGAGGTCGACATCATCAACGGCACGGTGCCCCCGGTGGAGCGCTGGGACACGATGATCGGCAACCTCCAGTCCGAGATCGCCGGCTGATCCGCTGAGACACAGGTGCGGCCCCGGACCCGTCCGGGGCCGCACCTCCACGCCACGACCCGACGTCGCGCGCTCACCGCTGAGCGCGGAGGGAGCACCCAGATGACCAGCCCAGAGATCACCGAGGCGCCGCAGGAGCGCTCTCCCTCCAGACGCCGGACCGACTCGCACGCGCGCAGCTTCGGCCCCGGCTTCCTCGTCAAGCTCGTGCTCGTCGCCCTCGTCGACGCGCTCGGGGTGTACGGGATCCTCGCCGCCGCGGCCGTCGAGCACTGGGGCATCGTCGGCTTCCTGGTCCTCGCCCTGGTCGTCGTGAACTGGGTCTACTTCTCCCGGCGGATGATCCCGGCGAAGTACCTCGTGCCGGGCCTGTTCTTCCTGCTCGTCTACCAGGTGTTCGTCATGGCGTACACCGGCTACGTCTCCTTCACCAACTACGGGGACGGGCACAACTCCACCAAGGCCGACGCGGTCAGCGCGATCCTGCTGCAGAACGACCGCCGCGTCGAGGGCGCACCGACCCTGCCCCTCGCCGTCGTGCGGGACGGCGAGGAGCTCGGCTTCGCGGTCGTCCAGGAGGACGGCGACGTCGTCGCCGGCACCGCCGAGCAGCCGCTCGAGGTGGTCGAGGACGCCCAGGTCGAGGGCGGGCGCATCGTCGAGCTCCCCGGCTGGGAGGTGCTCCCGTTCGCCGAGGTCGCGCAGCAGCAGCAGGCCGTCACCAACCTGCGGGTGCCGATCGCCGAGGACCCCAACGAGGGCTCCATCCGCACCCAGAACGGCACCAGCGGGTTCGTCTCGCGCAGCTTCTACAGCTACGACGAGGCCGCGGACACGATGACGAACACCGACGACGGCACGGTCTACCGCCCGAACGAGGAGGGCAGCTTCGTCAGCGAGGACGGCACCGCGCTGACGCCCGGCTGGCGCGTCGCGGTCGGCTTCGACAACTACCTCGAGATGGTCACCGGCGACCGCCTCGCGGGCCCGTTCTTCCAGATCTTCGTCTGGACGTTCGTCTTCGCCGGGCTGTCCGTGGCGACGACGTTCGCCCTGGGCCTCTTCCTCGCGATCGTGTTCAACGACCCGCGCGTCAAGGGCCGGCGCTTCTACCGGTCCATGCTCATCCTCCCGTACGCCTTCCCCGGCTTCCTCGCCGCGCTGGTGTGGCGCGGGATGCTCAACGAGCGCTTCGGCTTCATCAACGACGTCATCCTCGGCGGGGCGGGCGTGCAGTGGCTCACCGACCCGTGGCTGGCCAAGCTCTCGATCATCGGGGTGAACCTCTGGCTGGGGTTCCCCTACATGTTCCTCGTGGCCACCGGTGCCCTGCAGTCCCTGCCCGGCGACGTCATGGAGTCGGCCAAGATGGACGGCGCGGGCCCGCTGCGGATCTTCCGCTCGATCACGCTGCCGTTGCTGCTGGTGGCGACCGCGCCGCTGCTCATCGCCTCGTTCGCGTTCAACTTCAACAACTTCTCGCTCATCTTCATGCTCACCGGCGGCGGGCCGAACTTCCCCGACTCCCCGGTCCAGGTGGGCGCCACCGACATCCTCATCACCCTGGTCTACGCGACGGCCTTCGAGGGCGGCGCCCGGGACTACGGCCTCGCCTCGGCGATGGCGATCGTCATCTTCCTGGTCGTCGGGGTCATCTCCTGGCTCGGCTTCCGTCGCACCCGCACGCTCGAGGAGATCTGAGATGGCCCAGACGACGACGGTCTACAACGACGGTAGGCCCCGCGGACGCCGCTGGTGGCGCGAGATCGGCTGGCGGCACGTCGTCGGCGTCGTCGCGATCGCCTACTGCCTGCTGCCGCTGCTGTACATCCTGTCGACCTCCTTCAACCCCGGGGGGAGCCTGACGGGATCCAACGACCTCTTCCGCACCATCTCGTGGGAGAACTACGCCGACCTCGGGGACAGCGACTTCGCCACGTGGGCGCTGAACTCGCTCATCGTCTCGGGCGTGACGGCGATCGGCACCGTCCTCATGGGCTCGGCGGCCGCCTACGCGTTCTCGCGGTTCCGCTTCGCCGGCCGGCGTGGCGGCCTCACCGCGCTGCTGCTGGTGCAGATGTTCCCGCAGACCCTGGCGTTCGTCGCGATCTTCCTGCTGCTGCTGAGCATCGGCGAGATCTTCCCCGTCCTCGGCCTCAACAGCCGCCTGTCCCTCATCGCCGTCTACCTCGGCGGTGCGCTGGGCACCAACGCGTTCCTCATGTACGGGTTCTTCAACACCATCCCCAAGGAGCTCGACGAGGCCGCCAAGATCGACGGGGCCTCCCACGCCCAGATCTTCTTCACGATCATCCTCCGGCTGGTCGCGCCGATCCTCGCGGTGGTCGGGCTGCTGTCCTTCATCGCCTCCTACGGCGACTTCGTCATCGCGCGGGTCGTCCTGCAGAGCACGGACAACTTCACCCTCGCCGTGGGGCTGTACCAGTGGGCGTCGGACGAGCGCAACGCCCCGTGGGGCCTGTTCGCGGCCGCTGCGGTGGTGGCCTCGATCCCGATCATCCTGCTGTTCCAGTTCCTCCAGCGCTACATCGTCGCCGGGCTCACCGCGGGGTCCGTCAAGGGATGAGCCCGTGGTGGCGTGACGCGGTCGTCTACCAGGTCTACCCGCGCAGCTTCGCCGACGCCGACGGCGACGGCGTGGGTGACCTCGCCGGGGTGCGGCGCCGGCTCGCGCACGTGCGCGAGCTCGGCGCGGACGCCGTCTGGCTGACCCCCTGGTACCCCTCCGACGGTGCCGACGGCGGCTACGACGTCGCCGACTACCGCGCCATCGACCCCGAGCTCGGGAGCCTCGACGACGCCGAGGTCCTGATCGCCGAGGCGTCGGCGCACGGCCTGCGCACCATCATCGACGTCGTCCCCAACCACATCGCCACCTCCCACCCGTGGTTCCGCGCGGCCGTCGCGAGCGGGCCGGGCAGCCGCGAGCGGGAGCGGTTCATCTTCCGCCCCGGTCTCGGGGCGGACGGTGCCCAGCCCCCCAACGGCTGGCAGTCCGCCTTCGGCGGGCCGGCGTGGACGCGCGTGGTCGAGCCCGACGGCCGGCCCGGCGAGTGGTACCTGCACCTGTTCACCCCCCAGCAGGCGGACCTGAACTGGCGCGACGACGACGTCCGGTCCGAGTTCGAGGACGTCCTGCGGTTCTGGCTGAGCCGCGGGGTCGCCGGTATCCGCATCGACTCCGCCACGATGATCTCCAAGGACCCGGCGCTGCCGCCGGTGCCCGACCTGCCCGGGCCGGGGGAGCACCCGTACGTCGACCGGGACGACGTCCACGAAGTCTACCGGTCCTGGCGCTCGGTGGTCGACGCCCAGCCGGGCGACGAGCGGGTGCTCGTCGGGGAGGTCTGGCTCGGCGACGGCGAGCGGCTCGCCGCCTACCTGCGCCCGGGCGAGCTGCACACCGCCTTCAACTTCGACCTCATGGCCCAGCCCTGGGACGCCGCCGCCCTGCGAGCCCCGATCATCGCGACCCTGGCGAGCCACGCCGGCGTCGGGGCCCCGCCGACCTGGGTGCTCTCCAACCACGACGTCACCCGGCCCGTCACCCGGTACGGACGCGCGGACTCGGGGTTCGACCCGGGCGGCCGGCGCGCGGGCGTGCCCACCGACCTCCGGCTGGGCACGCGGCGCGCCCGCGCCGCAGCCCTGCTCGTGGCGGCTCTGCCCGGGTCGCTGTACGTCTACCAGGGTGACGAGCTCGGCCTGCCGGAGGTCGAGGACCTCACCCCGGCACAGCGCCGCGACCCCATCTTCGTCCAGACCGGGGGCACCGACCCCGGCCGGGACGGCTGCCGCGTCCCGCTGCCCTGGTCGGGCGACACCCCGCCCTACGGGTTCTCACCCGACGGCGGTGCCACCTGGCTGCCGCAGCCGGGGGACTGGGCGGCGCTGACGGTCGAGGCGCAGTCGGCCGATCCCGCCTCGATGCTCACCCTCTACCGGGACGTCCTGCGGCTGCGGCGCGAGCAGCTGCGCGGACGCGGCGAGGCGTTGCGGTGGCTCGACGTCGCCGACGGGGTGCTCGCGTTCGAGCGCGAGGGCGGGCTGTGCTGCGCGGTGAACCTCTCGGGCGACGCGGTCGAGCTGCCCGCCGGCGAGGTGCTCCTCGCGAGCGAGCCCCTCAGCGGTGCGGCGCTGCCGCCCGACGCCGCCGCCTGGTGGCGCGCGGGCTGACGCCGCGCCGCGTCACGCGCGGCCTGCGCCGCGCCGGGATGCGGCTCAGGCCAGCGAGAACCACACCGTGGTGTCCCGGGGGACAACCACGTCGCCGTCGATCGGGGGGCCCAGCGAGCTCGACGCGTGGAGGAGCTCGCGGTCGGCCGGGACCCGCACGGCCTCCTCCCCGAGGTTGGTCACCACGAGCACCGAGCGGTTGACCAGGACGAGCGCCTCGCGCCCGTCCTTCTCGTCCACCCAGGCCAGGTGCCCGGTGCCGAGGCGCAGCTCGTGCCGCAGCCGGAGCGCGAGCCGGAAGTTCTCGAACGCGCTGCCCAGCGCGCCACGCTGCTCCCTCGCGACCCGGGCGACGGTGGCGGTGCTGAACTCGACCGGGTGCTCGTCGCGCACCGTCACCCCCGTCGCGTCGCCCTGACGCAGGTACGCCACCCCCGGCAGGGCCAGGGTGAGGAGGGTGAGGGCGCGCAACCGGCGCTCCCTCGTGTCCTCGTCGGTCCGGGCCCACACCCGTCGGCCGCGGGCCGGCCCGACGCCCGTCGTCGTCCAGCCGGCCGGGACGCCGACGACGTCGCGGACCGCGTAGGAGTCGGTGATCGTGGACCGGAGCGGCTCGGCCGACCAGTCGGTGACGGCGAGACGGTCGTCGCGGGTGACGTGCAGCCAGTCCTCCTGGAGGTGGGCGAGCAGCGACGCCGGGTCGGTGGCGCTCGCCGCGCCGGTGAGGACGGCGTCGTCGGAGCGCTCGGCCAGCAGGGCGTGCAGCGCCCCGAGGTCGAGCCCCTCGTGCCGGTGGGCGCCGTCGGGGGACGACGCCTGGGCGACCACCATGTCGATGCCGTCGACGCCGCAGTCCAGCCACGCGGCGCACCGGGCCAGGTGCCACGCGGCCGGGTCCGCGGTGCCGGCCGGGGCGTCGTGACCGGCCAGGCCGACGACCATCCGCAGCCCGCGCTGATGGGTGCGGCGCACGAGGTCGTCCACCACCGGGGCGGCCGCCGGGTCGGTGGGGTCGAGCTCGGGCACCCGGACCTGCAGGACGTCGGCGCCGAGCCGGGCCAGGTGGGAGATCTCCGCGCTGATGGTGCGCGCCCCGGCCACGTCGAGCCGCCCGGGGACCTGGTAGACGACAGCGGCCTCCCACCAGGCCGCCGGGCCCCTCGCGCCGCGGTGGACCAGGGTGGTCACGGTGAGGTCACCGAGCCGGCCGGTCCCGCCGGGTCCGTCCGCCGGCGGTGCGGCGTCGGGCGTCGCGCCCGGTGCGTCCGTGTCGGCGGGCCGGTCCGCGTCGGCGGGCGCGTCGGGCGTTCGGACGGGGGAGGGCTCGACGGCGGGGCTCACGCGGCCATTGTGGCCCACATCGCAGCGGGGCACACCCGATCACGTAGGCTCCAGGCGTGCCCGACGCCCCGCTCGTCCCCGCCGACGACGCGTACACCGACCGCGACCGGGAGCGCTGGTCGCAGGAGCAGGCCAAGAGCCCGCGCCGCACGGCCTTCGAGCGGGACCGCGCGCGGGTCCTGCACTCCTCCGCCCTGCGCCGCCTGGGTGCCAAGACCCAGGTGCTCGGACCCAGCAGCGACGACTTCGTGCGCACCCGCCTGACCCACTCCCTCGAGGTCGCCCAGGTCGGTCGGGAGCTGGGCAAGGCGCTGGGGTGCGACCCCGACGTCGTCGACACCGCATGCCTCTCCCACGACCTCGGCCACCCGCCCTTCGGCCACAACGGGGAGCGGGCCCTGCACGAGGTGGCCCGGGGGATCGGCGGGTTCGAGGGCAACGCCCAGACCCTCCGGCTGCTCTCCCGGCTCGAGCCCAAGGTGTTCACGGCCGAGGGTGCGGGCGTGGGGCTCAACCTCACGCGGGCCAGCCTCGACGCCGCCACGAAGTACCCGTGGCTGCCGGGCCGGGGCCCGGTCCGGGTGGACGGCACCACCACCGCCAAGTTCGGCGTGTACCCCGAGGACCTGCCCGTCTTCACCTGGTTGCGGGAGGGTGCGCCCGAGCTCCGGCGCTGCCTCGAGGCCCAGGTCATGGACCTCGCCGACGACATCTCCTACTCCGTGCACGACGTGGAGGACGCCATCGTCGGCGGGCGCGTGGAGATGGACGTGCTGCGCCGCGAGGGCGAGCAGGCCCGTGTCGTGGCCCAGGTCCGCGACTGGTACGACCCGCCGGTCTCCGACGACGAGCTGGGCGCGGCGCTCGAGCGGCTCCTCGCCGACCCCGTGTGGGTGAGCTCGTACGACGGCTCCCGGCGTGACCTCGCGCGGCTGAAGGACATGACCAGCCAGCTCATCGGCCGGTTCTGCGGAGCGGCCGAGGACGCCACACGGGCGCGCTACGGCGGCGGACGCCTCACGCGCTACGCCGCCGACCTCGTGGTCCCGGACCCCACGCTCGCCGAGATCCTCGTCCTCAAGGGTGTCGCGGCGCTGTACGTCATGGCCCCGCGCGAGCTCGAGCCGCTGTACCTGGCCCAGCGGACCATCGTGTTCGACCTCGTCGACGCCCTGGCCTCGGGCGGGGAGCGGCACCTCGAGCCGCCGTTCGCGGCCGACCACCGCGAGGCCGGTGACGACGCCGGCCGGCTGCGCGCCGTCGTCGACCAGGTGGCCTCCCTCACCGATCCCTCGGCGCAGCAGTGGCACGCGCGCCTGTGCGGGATGCTCTCCGAGGTGTACTGACGCTCCACAGGTGGAGGTCGTGCGACCCCGTCCCGAGCGGCGGTGGGCGACCGCGCCCGGCCACCTAGACTGACGCCATGCCAGGGCTCATCCGTCGCGAGGACATCGCCACCGTCCGCGAACGGGCCCGCATCGAGGAGATCGTCGGCACCTACGTCACGCTCCGGCCGGCCGGCGTCGGCTCGATGAAGGGGTTGTGCCCGTTCCACGACGAGCGCACCCCGTCCTTCCACGTCCGGCCCCAGCTGGGCCTGTGGCACTGCTTCGGCTGCGACGAGGGCGGGGACGTCATCTCCTTCGTCCAGAAGATCGACCACCTGCCCTTCAGCGAGGCGGTCGAGCACCTGGCCGGCAAGGTCGGCGTCCAGCTGCGCTACGAGGACGGCGGGACGGGCCGGCCCCGTGAGGAGCACGGCCGCCGTCAGCGCCTGGTCGACGCCCACCGCGTGGCGGAGGAGTTCTTCGCCGGCCAGCTCGACACCCCCGGGGCGGAGCAGGCGCGGCAGTTCCTCGCCGAGCGCGGGTTCGACCGGGCCGCCGCGGCGACCTTCGGCGTCGGGTACGCCCCGCAGGGGTGGGACCACCTCATGCGACACCTGCGCGGGCGGGGGTTCACCGAGGCCGAGCTCACCGCGTCGGGCCTCGTCTCCCAGGGCAACCGGGGGATCTACGACCGCTTCCGCGGCCGGCTCGTCTGGCCCATCCGGGACATCACCGGCGACACCGTGGGTTTCGGGGCCCGGCGCCTGTTCGAGGACGACCAGGGGCCCAAGTACCTCAACACCCCCGAGACCCCCATCTACAAGAAGTCCCACGTCCTCTACGGCCTCGACCTGGCCAAGCGGGCGATCGCCAAGGAGCGACGCGTCGTCGTCGTCGAGGGCTACACCGACGTCATGGCCGCTCACCTCGCCGGCGTCGGCACCGCCGTGGCGACCTGCGGCACGGCGTTCGGCACCGACCACATCCGCATCGTGCGACGCCTCCTGGGCGACTCGGCCGACTCGGCCTCCGGGGTGATCTTCTCCTCCGGCGCCACCCACGGCGGGGAGGTCATCTTCACCTTCGACGGCGACGCCGCCGGGCAGAAGGCCGCCCTGCGGGCGTTCGACGAGGACCAGCGGTTCGCGACCCAGACCTTCGTCGCCGTCGGGCCGGACGGGCTCGACCCGTGCGACCTGCGCCTCCAGCGCGGCGACGAGGCCGTGCGGGAGCTCGTCAGCACCAGACAGCCGCTCTTCGCCTTCGCGATCCGTTCCGTCCTGGCCCAGCTCGACCTGGCGACGGCGGAGGGCCGGGTCGCCGCCCTGCGTGCGGCCGCGCCCGTGGTGGCGAGCATCCGCGACCGGGCGCTGCGGGCGGAGTACGCCCGCGAGCTCGCCGGGTGGCTCGGCATGGACGAGATGAGCGTGCGCCGCGCGGTGCAGGCGGCCGAGCGGGCGCCGCGCCCGGCTGCTCCCGGTGGGGGAGCGGTCAGCGGGGGCCGCGACGGCGGGGGCCGGGACGGCGACGGCTCGCGCGGGCAGTGGCGGCCCGACGGCGGCGCTGGTCGCCGCGGCGACGGCGGAGGGCGTTACGACGGCGGCGGCGGCACCGGTGGTGGCGTCGCCCGCCAGGAGGCGGGCGACGCACGCGGCGACGCGAACCGGTGGGCCGGGTCGAACGGGCAGGGCCGCCAGGGTGGTGGCGAGCGCCGGATGCGTGAGGACCCGGTGGCCCGGCTCGAGCGTGAGGTGCTCGAGGTGGTCCTTCAGCTGCCCCAGCACGCCCTCGGGGCCGGCTTCGACGACCTTGCGCCGGACACGTTCACCGTGCCGGCCTACCGCGGTGTCCACGACGCCATCCGGGCGGCGGGTGGCACGCGCGCCTACGGCGAGCGCGTCGAGCAGGTCGCGGCCGCCGGCGGCGGTGACGCGGCGCGTCAGGCGGCCGGGTGGTGGGCGGAGGAGGTGCGCGAGAACGCGGCCGGCCCGGTGGCCGGGGTGCTCACCGAGCTCGCGGTGGCGCCGCTGCCCGAGGACCGGCCCGACGCCCTCGGCGGCTACGCGCAGGGCGTGCTGACCGCGCTCATGCGGATGGGCCTCACCCGGGAGATCGCCGACGTCAAGGGGCGGCTGCAGCGCACCGATCCGGGCGACCCCGCCTACGCGGCCACGTTCGGCGAGCTCATGACGCTGGAGAACCGGCGTCGCGCGCTGCGCACGGAGTAGCCGGCTCCGCCGGTTCTCCGAGGTCTTCCGGCGGCCGGCGCGGTACCGTCGTCAGCGCACACGAGTGACGACGAGGGGGTCTCGATGCCCGAGGACAGCACCACCGCACCCGAGGCGCGCGAGGTCGAGGCTGACCCGCGCGACGCCGAGCGCCGTGACGTCGAGACGACGGCGGGAGAGCCGTTGGTCGACGGGTCCCTGGGGCTCGAGCCGGGGCACGAGGCCGACGTCGAGCCTGGGGACCTCCACGCCCGTGGCGAGCCGCACTCCTCGCTCGAGCGGCTGCCGGCCGGTGTGGCGCCGGACGGCGTCGGACCCGACGACGAGACCGGTACGGGCCTCGGTGGTGGAGGATCGACGGGCGTCAGGGACGAATGAGAAAAGGCCCGCACCTGACGGTGCGGGCCTCGTCCGGCTCCCGCGACTGGACTCGAACCAGTTCGTCCGCACAATCTCGTGATTGTTGCACGCCGCCAAATTGGCGCTCTGACCTGCGTGTTAGCAGTACAGTCACGGGAGACAGGATCGGACGCGAGAGGACACGGTTACCCTGTTGTTCTGGCACGTAGCTGGCACGACACCCCCGGAACTGAGGTAGGCATCATGACCACCGATCCACCTGGCGCCGCCGGCTCCGGCGGGAACCGGAGGGGGCGGCGCGCATCGTTTGGCAGCGTCCGCAAGTTGCCCTCCGGCCGCTTCCAGGCCCGCTACACAGGCCCGGACGGTCAGCCCTACAAGGCCCCTGTCACGTTCGACACGAAGGGCGACGCGCACGGGTGGCTCTCGGTGCGCCGATCGGAGATCGTGCGGGACGAGTGGCTCCCCGAGTCCGCACGCACGGCGAAGGTGGCACCGATCACTTTCGGCGCCTACGCCGAGTCGTGGCTCAAGCGCCGCGAGCTGAAGGCGAGGACTGCCGCCCACTACCGCGGGATCCTGGACAAGTTCATCCTGCCCCGGTTCGGTGACCGGCCAGCCGTCGCCATCACCCCGACCGACGTCGCGGACTGGAATCACGATCTCGGCACCAGGACCGGCCCCACGTACCGGGCGCACGCCTATTCCCTCATGCGGTCCATCTGTCTCACCGCGGTAGATGAGGACGTTGTCACCGCGTCCCCGTGCCGGGTGCGCGGCGCGGGCTCCGTGAGGAAGGCGGCCCGGAAGATCGAGCCGGCCACGCTCGCTCAGCTGGAGCAGCTGACCTTGGCCATGCCCGCCCGGCTGCGCGCCGCGATCCTCCTCGCGGCGTGGTGCGCCCTCCGCTTCGGTGAGATCACCGAACTTCGCCGCAAGGACGTCGACCTGAGGAACGCTGTCGTCAAGGTCCGCCGCGGTGTCACCCGCGTCGGCGGTGAGGTCGTCGTCGACACTCCCAAGTCGACCGAGAGCGTCCGGGACGTGTCGATCCCACCGCACCTGATCCCTTTGCTGCGCGACCACATCGACGAGCACGCGCAGTGGGGTCGAGACGGGCTCCTGTTCCCCGACAAGGACGGTGAGCAGCTCGCCCACTCGAGCATGTCCTGGCACTTCCACAAGGCCCGTGACGCCGCCGGTCGATCCGACCTGCATTTCCATGATCTGCGGCACACTGGGGCCGTCCTGGCGGCGCAGACGGGCGCGACGCTGAAGGAACTGATGGGGCGGCTCGGTCACTCGACCCCGGCCATGGCGATCCGTTACCAGCACGTCGCGCAGGGGCGAGATGCGCAGATCGCGGCGAAACTCTCGGAGATCGCCAACGGGGTCTTGTGAGCCTGAGGTGCCCTCGCCGTCCCCGTTGTGGCAACGGGGCCTGTGGTAGTCCAGACCAGGAGGATCAGCAGGTTGGTCAGCGGGTTCAGGCCGGCGAGCCCGGCGGGCCAGCCGGGCAGGCGGACGGCGCCGAGCAGGTCACGCGACGTCCCGTTGGGGGAGTTCGCCCCGGCGGCGTGCTCGGCGTGCGACGGGCGTCGAAGGGGTTGCGCGGTCGGTGGGCTCAGGCGGACAGGGAGGGGCCCGAAGGGGCAGGGACGCACACCTCAGATGTGACGGACTGACGGTGCGGTCCACACCACCAGGAGGCAGCAGATGAGCACGAATCGGCGGGGGACCACGCGGGTGCCGAGCGGCAAGCTCGTCGCGCTCTCCGACGCCGCAGCAGAGTTCAGCGTCTGCACCAAGACGATCCGGCGACGCATCGCCGACGGCACGGTCACCGGGTACAGGGTCGGCCGCGTCATCCGGGTCGACCTCGAGGAGCTCCGCCGGGCGCTCGTCATCAAGATCCCGACGGCGCGGTGAATGCCGCGCGGCGTCTCGTCTTTGAAGGTCACGACGCAGCACCCGCCCCGGTGACCGCCGAGATCCTCGAGTCACTCGCTCCTCGTGGCAGCAGCAACGACGAGAAGCGAACGCCGGACGTGGTGGTGAAAGGAGTCCTCACCACCGCTCTCTTCCCCCGAGGTGCCGTCTTCACCGAAGCGCACCTAACCCGGGGATGCTGGCCGCGTCTGCGGTCGTGACGAGTCGTCACCACCGTTCCCTTCACCCGAGGTGCCGGCTCCACTGAAACGGGTCGTTTGCGCGGCGGCGGCGTGTCCGCGGTCGTGAGGAGTCCTCACCACCGCTCTCTTCCCCCGCGGTTGCCGTCGTCGGGGTGTATCGCGTTGCCGGCGTCCGGCTCGCGTGTGTGATCGCGGGTTGCATGGGTCATACTCTCGAGCGGGTGCGTTGCCGAGAACGTACGGGGTGCCTGACCCCGTACGCACCCCGTACGCACCCCGTACGCACCATGGCGGGACATATCGGCCCAGGTCAGGGTGCGTACGGGGAGAAGGTCGGCGTGAGTTGGCGACAGGGTCCAGTTCTTCCTCTCTCCGCGCCCTGCGGTAGCTCGTCGACCAGCGCGCCCATACCGGCGACAGCGTCCGGGAAGGCCTGTTCGACTACCAGGTGTGCCCACGACGCCAGAGGCCACGCCACCGCGTCTCCGGACGTCCCGGGCCGACCGAAGATACGGTGACGGAGCCGACCCCCCGCGGGAGCCTACGCGTCTTCGGCCACTCGGTCGGTGTGGTCCGAGATGGGTCACCGGTGGTGGTCCTCACACCTCTGGCACCCGAGGTGGATTGGGTCGCGCACCTGGTGGGTGTGACGGTCTCGATGCGCGTGGTGTCGGCATGCAAGGGCTACGGGTACCTGCTGCGTTCGGTCGTGCAGGGCGACGGCGACGCGACGCAGGCGACCGCGTTCACGCGCTACTTCACCGGGGCCGGCACACCGCCGGGGGTGTGGCTGGGCACGGGGGTCGTCTTCTTCGGGGCTGGGGAGCTGCGCCCGGGCATGGCGGTGACACCGGAGCAGCTGCAGATGCTGTTGGGGCGCGGGAGCGACCCGGTCACCGGGGCGAGCCTGGGCCGGCCGTTCCGGGAGTACCCGAGCGTGGCGGAGCGGACCGCGGCGCTGACCGCTCGCGTGGACCGGGCCCTGCCGGCGGGGGAGTTCGACGCCGAGGTGACCCGCATCCAAGCCGAGCAGTACGCGCGCGGGCCGCAGACCGCGACGGCGGGGTTCGATCTGACGTTCTCGGTGCCGAAGTCGGTCTCGGTGCTGTGGGGCCTGGCGGACGCGAACACTAAGGAGTTGATCGTCGAGGCCCATCACGCCGCCGTCGCGCAGGTGCTCGACCTGTTCGAGCGGGAGGTTGCGGCCACCCGCACCGGGCACGCCGGGATCGGACAGGTACCGATCGTGGGGGTCGCTGCGACGGCGTATGACCATTGGGACTCGCGGGCGAACGACCCGCAGCTCCACACCCACGTGGTGGTGTCGAACAAGGTGATGGCCGCCCATGACGGGCGGTGGCGGACCCTGGACTCCCGGGCGGTCCACCACGCGATCGTCGCCTTGTCTGAGCACTACAACGCCGTCCTCGCGGACCGGCTCACGGGCACGTTCGGGCTGTCGTGGGAGCGGCGCCAGCGGGGCGAGGACCGCACCGGCCAGTGGGAGATCCAAGGTGTCGGCGAAGACCTGATCGCCGCGTTCTCCAGCCGGGCCCGGGCCATCGACGTCGCGACCGACGCGAGGATCGCCGCCTACGTGGCCGAGCACGGGCACCGCCCCACGGACAGGCGGATCGTACGGCTGCGCGCGGAGGCCACCCTGGACACCCGCCCCGAGAAGTCCATCCGGGCACTTGCCGAGCTGACGGCCGAGTGGCGGGCACGCGCGCGGGACCTGGTGGGCGGCGACCCCACCGTGTGGGCACGCACCCTCACCACCACCCGAGAGCCAGCGCGGGCGCTGACCGGGGAGTCGGTGCCGATGTTCCTGATCGACCAGGCCGCCGCCGACGTCGTGGATGCGGTGTCGGAGCGGCGGTCGACCTGGCGGCACTGGAACCTGTGGGCCGAGGCCTCGCGCCGCACCATGGGCTGGCGCTTCGCCACCGTCGCGGACCGCGAACAGGTGATCGCGCTCATCACCGACGCCGCCACCCGGCGGTCGGTCCAGCTCACCCCGGCCGAGGTCGCGTCCACCCCGGCGGGGATGCGGCGCGACGACGGCACCAGCACCCTGCGGCCGCGGCACTCGACGTACTACTCGAGCGAGCGTCTGCTCGCCGCGGAGGACCGGCTGCTCGCCCTGGCCGAGGACCACGAACCGGCGCTCGTCGTCCCGCCACCCATCGTCGTGACCGTGCCGGGCGGCCGGGGTGACGGTGTGGTGGTCGGCGGGGAGCAGGCCGCCGCGATCACGCAGATCCTCACCTCGGGCCGACGCCTGGATCTGTTGGTCGGTCCGGCCGGGACCGGGAAGTCCACCGCGATGGCCGCCCTGGCCGGTGCCTGGACCACGGCGCACGGGCCCGGGTCCGTGATCGGGATGGCACCGTCGGCCGCCGCCGCACAGGTCCTCGCCGACGACATCGGCCTCGGGTGCGACAACACCGCCAAGTGGGTCCACGACCACGCCCGCGGCAGAACGGACTTCCGCCCCGGCCAGCTCGCCATCCTCGACGAGGCCACCCTCGCCTGCACCCGCACCCTGGAGACCATCGCCACCCGCGCAGCCGAGGTCGGGGCGAAGGTCGTCCTCGTCGGGGACCCGGCCCAGCTGCAGTCCGTCGACGCCGGCGGAGCGTTCAACATGCTCGTCCAGGCCCGCGGCGCCGACCTGGCCCGACTGGTCGAGGTGCGACGCTTCGTCCACGACTGGGAGAAGCAAGCCTCCCTCGCCCTGCGCGACGGCGACCCGGCCGCGATCGACGCCTACGCCGGCCACGGCCGGATCGTCGAGGGGACCACGGAGGCGATGGTCGATGCCGCCTACGAGGCGTGGCAGCACGACCTGGCCGCAGGACGCTCCAGCATCCTGGTGAGCGAGGCCGCCGAGTCCGTACGGCAGCTCAACGAACGCGCCCGCGCCGAACGCATCCAAGCCGGTCTGACCGCCACCGGCCGCGAGGTCCGGTTGTGCGACGAGGCCCGCGCATCCGTCGGTGATGTGGTCATCACCCGCCGCAACGACCGCCGCCTGCGCACCGCCCCGGACACCTGGGTCCGTAACGGCGACAGGTGGACCGTCACCCACGTCGGACGCAACGGGACACTCGACGTCCGCCAAGCCAACAGCGCCAACGGCGCGAGGCTAAGGCTGCCGGCCGGGTACGTCGCCCGGCACGTCGACCTCGGCTACGCCGTCACCGCCCACCGCGCCCAGGGCCTGACCGTGGACACCGCGCACGTGGTCGTCTCGTCGTCGACCACCCGGGAGAACCTCTATGTGTCCATGACCCGCGGCCGCCACGCCAACGCCGCCTACGTCGCCCTCGACCAGCCCGCCCCCCTCCACGCCACCCCCGCCGAGACCGACACCACCGCCCGCACCGTGTTGTTCGGAGTGCTCAACCACTCCGGCCTCGAGCTCTCCGCGCATCAGACCATCACCGCCGAGCAGGAACGCTGGACCGGCCTCGCCCAGCTCGCGGCCGAGTACGAGACCATCGCCGCCACCGCCCAGCAGGGCCGCTGGACCCGGCTCGTCACCGACACCCTCACCGGCGCGGGCGGGCTCACGACGGCCAAAGCCGCCCAGGTCACCGAGTCTGAGGCCTTCGCCGTGCTCATGGCCGAGCTGCGCCGCGCCGAGGCCCACCGCCACGACGTCGACGCCCTGCTGCCACGCCTGGCCGCGCAGCGCACGCTGCTCGACGCCGACGACATCGCCGCCGTCCTCACCGCCCGCCTCGCCCGAGCCACGGCGCGGCCCACACCTGGCACGACCCCGGACCTCATCACCGGACTCATCCCCGCCGCGTCCGGACCGCTAGCCCCCGATGCCGCCCTCGCCCTGGCCGAACGCCGCCACCTCATCGAGACCCGCGCTCACACCCTCGCCGAGACTGCGATCCGGGACCGGGCACCCTGGGTGTCCCGAGTCGGGGAGCGACCAACCGGAGCCGGCAGTTATGAGCGGTGGCTGAACCAGCTCGCCGTCGTCGCCGCCTACCGCGACCGGTACACCATCACCAGCCGCGCACCGCTCGGACCCTCGACCCACACCCTCGCCCAGGAACGCGACCGGCACCGGGCCGCCGAAGCCCTGCACCTCGGCCAGGCCATCACCCACACCCGCAGGGCCGACGTGATCAGGGCGCAAACCCACACGCGCAGCTTCTAGCCTGTCGCCGGCCCGTCCGAATCGGGCGCGCGTACCTGCCCGAGGAGAACGATAGCGTCCGACGATGGGACCCGTCCGCGCTCGGAGCTTGTGGCTCCTCGCCCGGGTCGAACTGCTGCCACCCCCGGCTCGGTGATCTACGGCCGATACGTGGGGCGGTGTCCCGGCCGGCCACGCGACCTTGGCCTGCGCGCTCTCGGGCCGGGTGGTCCGTCCGGTCCCGGAGAACCCCACGGAGATGACGCGGGAGTCGATCACATCCGCGGACGTTGCCGTTGCCGCGTTCCGATCGACTTCTCGATCTTGCGCACGCAAACCGTCGTCATCGCGGCCGACGTCTCTCAGGTCGAACCTTTTCTCATGACGTGGTCGAAGACCTAGGACAACTCCCGGAGGTACGCCCACGTCGGAGCGGACTTGACCGGTCCATGGCCACAGATGGGAGATCAGCCGTCCGTCAGCAGGGAAGTACGTGTCCGCCTACAGGGATCGACATGCCCGCGTGCAGGCTTGCTCTCGGCGACCTCGCGACACGCCTGCACCGTGCCCAGCTGGAAGGCGAGCAGGTTCCAGAACGGCCGTCGCTCCCTTTCGGGTTGCGCTTTCGCCTGCGACGCAGCGGCATGCTTTCATCGGTCAGGTGGTGCGGCCGCGACGTGAACCCAAGCGGCTCTACGATCACATCGGACCGGCGTTGACATCGGTCACAAGGTGGCCGCCGAGGGCGGGCTCAACGCCGAGCGGTTCCTCATCGACCGCGATCCGTGGGACCCGCCACGCGAGGCAATTCCCGCGCCCCGGATGGCTGACGCAACGCGGGATGACGTTCGCCGAGTGGGGTGGAGCGATCAGATACAGGCCGGAGCAACGGGTGGCTGGCGCCGTCCATCACGGGTCGTCCTGATGGCGCCGGTCGTGCTGGCTCGCCGGTGGGGGAGGACCCGCCCGGAGGGTCGTCTGGACGGCCGCCTTGAGGAGGCGTTCGAGCGGCCCTCGCCCGAGGAAGTGGCGCCACGACCATGCCCCGATCAGGGTGGTTGCGATGAACCAGATCAGGACTGTGTTCGACTGTGGGTCCCACACCACGTCGTTGCCTAGCAGCGAGATGGCGACGATCTGCAGCGAGTACACGGTCAGCGGCATGGCTCATGTGGCCGCTACCGGGGCGAGAACGCCGGCGAGAGCTCGACCGTGCCTTGCCGTGGGCCGGGTGATCAGGAGGCACAGGCCGATGACCGTGAGGGAGGTGCCGCTGTTCCCGATGACCTCGGGGGTGGAGTTGTCGTGCGCCGCCGCACTGACCAGGCGCAGGGTCAGAGGCGTGGCGCCGGTTCCAAGCGAGTCCTGCGCGAGCCGTGAGGTCCCCCATGCGAGGCACGCGAGGCCTGTGCCGGCGCCCACCAGGATGGTGTGGGTCCGGGTCCGGGAGAGGTCGCTGCGGCCCACGGCCATGCCGAGCAGGACGTAGGCCAGGAAGACGAGGGCCGGGTAGGGGCCGGTGACGAGTTCGTCCATCGGCAGCTGGACCGGGTCAGCCTGGTTGGTCAGGCGTGCGAGCACGCTGGGTCGGCCCTCGGCGGTCGGGGTCGTGAGAGCGAAGATCACCGTCGGGGAGATCACCGCCACGGCGACGGCACCTACCACCAACCACCTGCGACGCAGGCCGAGGAACGGGACGGCGAGAGCGAAGAGGACCGCATACGCCGGCAGGATGACGAGCACCGGTGTCTGGAGGGCGACGAGGAGGACACCGAGGAGCAGAAGGACGCCGGCGCGGACGAGTGCCGCGAGGCGCGCTCGGATCAGCGGTATACCCGAGGGGAGGACCTGCCGCCCGCTGGTCAGTGCGAGCGAGAGACCTGCGAGCAACGCGAAGAGCGCGGAAGAGCGCCCGTCGGCGATGACGAACCACTCCGGGTCATGCCGGCCGCCTGGTCCGTCGTCACCCAGGTGGGCGACAAACATGCCCAGGACCGCCAGACCGCGCGCGACGTCGATTCCCGCCAGGCGAGGTGGGAGGAGCCGGTCGGCCGGGGGGCTCATCCCTCCCGCCCTCGGGGGATCAGATCTGGGCAGCCCCCACGTGACGTCGGCGCCACCCATGAGGTGCGTGTAGGTGCCGCGGAGGTCTTGGCCCGGCTGGGAGCGACAGGTGCACGGTGAACGGCGTCCCCAGAGGGACAACCGAAGCCACGTACGGACCGCCAGGGATCACGTCCGGCCGTCCTCGGGATTCTTTCGTCGGTGCCCACGACTGTGGCCGTCCCAATGTTGCTGGCGCGTGCGCGACCGCTCCGGGCGACGGGTGCGTGAAGGTGTGCACAGCTGGCGCCGCGGCGGCCGACGAGGTCGACCCCGGTGCTGGTGATGGTCGTGGCCCAGGAATATCGGGAGATCCGACGCCGGGTCGAGGGCCTCCACACCGACCGACCGGCCCGGCCGGTCCCGCCGGGAGATCCTGCAAGGCCTGGCTCGGCCGGATGACAGCGTGCCGCCGCTACGTGCGGGCGCATGACTATCCGATGCCGCTGTAGGAGTGCAGGCTGTTGAAAACCAGGTTCACCAGGAAGTAGTTGCCGAGGATGGTGACGAACCCGGCGATCGAGAGGTAGGCGGCACGTCGGCCTTCCCAGCCGCGGGTGGCCCGCGCGTGCAGGTAGGCGGCGTAGATGACCCAGATGACGAAGGACCAGGTCTCCTTGGCGTCCCAGCCCCACGGCCGGCCCCAGGCGTGTTCGGCCCAGATCGCACCGGCGACCAGCGTGAAGGTCCACATCATGAAGCCGATCCCGTTGAGCCGGAAGGCGAGGCGTTCGAGCTCGACCGAGGACGGTACGACGTCGAGCAGCCGACCCCACAGCCGGTGGGCCGGGCTCTGCGTTTCCCGGGTCAGCGTAGGCGTCGCCGTAGCGCCGCCGGACTCCGGCGCGTGCGTGGACTGGGGAGTTGCGACATCTGTGCGGGCACGACGCAGCTCGGCACGTTCCTGCACGAGCTGAAGGGTGGAGAGGGTCGCGGCGATGGAGAAGACGCCGACGGCGAGCGTGGCGATGGAGACATGGATGACCAGCCAGTAGGTCTGCAGGGCCGGTTGGACGCCGTCCGCGCGGACGTAGAGGACTGAGACTGCGATGCCGAGCATGAGGAGCACGGGGCCGAGGACGAAGGTGCCCAGGAAGCGCATGTCCCGGCCGCGTTGCAGAGACAGGAAGATCACCATCGCGACCAGGGTGAAGAGGATGGAGAACTCGTACATGTTCGCCCAGGGCACCCGGGCGGCGGCGACCGCACGTGCGGTGACGCCGAGGACGTGCAGGGCGAAACCGAGCCAGGCGGTGGTGATCGCGATGCCGGCGGCGCGGCGGCGCCGGCCGTCGTGCCCGTGGTCGCGTAGTCCGGCCAGGTCGACGGAGAAGGCGACAAAGCTGACGGTGTAGGCGGCCATCGCCCCGTAGATCAGTATCAGGCTGATCTGGCCGAGGGTGCTCTCGGGCATCAGTGTCCTTTCTGGGCCGGGCGATATCCGGCGCTGGTCGTGACGTGCGCTTCGTTTGCCGTCTCGGCCCCGTCCTCGGTGTGCACCCCGGTGTCCGGTGAGGGGGCGACGGAGGTTCCCGCGTTCTCCAGTACCTTGGTGAGGTCACGGGCAAGGCCCGGATCGTCCCCCCGGGCCAGTGCCGCGCCGGAGACGGAGGTGCCTCCGTCGGTGGTGTCGGTCAGCTTGACCCACAGGCGCCGGCGGGGGACGAACAGGGAGGCGGACAGCCCGAGCATGGCGGCGACGGCGGAGCCCAGCAGGTAGGGCAGCGAGGGGTCGTAGCGCAGGTCCAGGCCGACGAAGCGGGGGAGCGACTCGAAGGTCACGGTGCCGAGTCCTTCGGGCAGCTCGACGCTCTCGCCGGGAGCGAGGAACAAGGTCACCGGCCTCTGGCCGCCCTCGGCGGAACCGGGGGAACCGTCCGGCGCCTCCTCGTAGACCTGGCGCATGTCGGCGGTCTCGAGGACGTAGACGTTCTGGGGCACACCGTCGTCCAGGCCGAGGTCGCCGGCCCAGAGCGTGAGCACCATCAGTGGTGCGTTGGCCTGGGGATGGGCGGAGTACGCCCCGGAGCCGTCCTCCGCCATCATGGCGGTGGGCAGGAAGACCCCGGTGAGCCCGAGCTGCTCGCCGGTGCTGACGTCGGGGACCTTGATGACACCTTTTGAGGTGTAGACGGAGTCCTGGGGCAGGAAAGGGACCGGCCCCGAGAAGGCAACCTCGCCCGCACCATCGCGCACGGTGATGCGCGGGGCGAAGCCGTTGCCCATCAGGTACACGTTCGCCCCGCCGGCATCCATGGGGTCGTTGACCTTGATGACCTCACGACGGGTGGTCCCGTCGGGCTCGGTCACGCTGACGGTTGCGGCGAAGTCGCGGGCCAGGGCGTCGAAGGTGAACCGGGACTCGAAGTCCTCGAGCGTGAAGGTGAAGGGCTCGAGCGAGCTGGGATCGAAGAAGGTCCCGGGGTCGAAGGTGTCGTAGTCGAGGATGGAGTTGGCGAAGGACTCACCCTCGACGACGATGAACTGTCCGCGGTAGCTGTAGAGCTGCCCGGCTGCCAGTGAGAGCAGGACGCCGATCAGCGACAGATGGAAGATGATGTTGCCGCTCTCGCGCAGGTACCCGCGCTCGGCGGTGATGCCCTCGGAGGTGACGGTCGCTCGGTAGCGGCCCTTCACGGCGGCCATGATGCTGGCCTGCACCACGGGACGCGGTTCGGCGACCGTGCGCTCCTGCCGCACTGGGAATCGCTGGAAGCTACGGGGGACGCGTGGGGGCTGGGCACGTAGGGCCCGCCAGTGGACCCGGATGCGCGGCACGATGCATCCGATCAGTGAGGTGAAGAGGAGAAGGTACACCGCGGCGAACCAGGGCGAGCTGTAGACGTCGAAGAAGCCGAAGCGCTCGAGCCAGGGCGCTAGGCGTGGGTAGCTGGCGAAGTACTCGTCCACCCGTGCGGGGTCCTGCGGCTGCTGGGGGAACAGCGAACCGGGCAGCGCGGTCACGGCCAGGAGAAGCAGCAGCATGATCGCGACCCGCATGCTCGTCAGCTGACGCCAGGTCCACCGCAGCCAACCGGCCGGCCCGAGCTTGATTCCCGGGGGCAGGTCGGCGGTCCCGTGTTGTCCCAGCTCCGCCTTGGAGCTCAGGTTGGTGGCGTCTGTCTCGGTGATGATCTTCATGGTTCTCGGACCGATGTCTCGTGGTAGCGGGGATGGTCAGCACGGCGGCGGGCATTGGCCCGGTCAGCACCGTGGCCGGGCAGGGGATCACGGATCTGGTCCGAGCCCACGTCCTAGACCTCCTCGGCCAGGGTGTCGTCGATGAGCCCACGCAGGATGGTCGGATCAACCTGACCGAGGATGCGGGCAGCGACGCGCCCCTGCCGGTCCAGGACCACGGTGGAGGGCATGGCCTGCAGCGGCACCAGCCCCTCGAAAGCGGCGACCCCCCGCGCCTCCTGGTCGTGCAGGGAGGGGTACGGCACCTCGAAGGTGCGCTCGAACGCCTGGGCCGTGCCACCGTCGTCGCGTGGGTTGATGCCGAGCATCTTCACCCCGCGCGTGGTGTAGTCGGTGTAGACGTCCTTCAGGTCGGGTGCCTCGGCGCGGCACGGCGGGCAGGCTGCGTCCCAGAAGTTGACCACCACGACGTCACCGCGCCAGTCGGCCAGGTCGAGCTCGTCCCCGGCGTAGGTGGTCCCAACCAGGGAGACGGGCTCGGCTCGCTGAGCGGGGGCCCATGTGGCGAACGTGCCGTCACCGGCGACGTAACCAGCGTCCGACGCGGCCGCCGCTGCATCGGCCGGGGACTGCGGGTTGCCACCGGGGGCACAGGCACCAAGCAACAACGCAGCCGCTGTACCGAGCCCGCCAGCGATCACGACACGTCGACTGAAGGGCCGCTGCGGCCAGCCGAAGGCACCCTGGGCCAGGGTTGGGTCGCTGCCGTGCGTGGCGCTGGTTGATCTGGTCCTGACCGGTCCTGGTGTCATCTCGCGCTCCCGGTGCGGTGCGTAGGTGCGGGTCGCCCCGGAGTAGCCGCGGGCGGGTCTTCGGGCAAATGAGGGCTTGTCTCGCATGGTCGAAGCACGCCAGAGGGGCGGGGCACGGCGACCTGCGCGGCGAACATCTGCACCGTCATGAGCGTGGCCCGGCTCGTCGGGGCGGATCCTCAGCGTCCGCGGCGGGCGCCCGGCCTGCCGCGCGGGCGGCGAGGACGGCGTTGTACGCGCGGAGGTCGGCGTCGTCGTCGCGTTCCGCCTTGCGGTCGGAGCGTCTGGCGGCCCGGGTGTCCTCCTTCGCCCAGCCCAGCGCAACCGCGACGGCCAGCGCGAGGGTGGGAATCTCGCCGACGCCCCACGTGATCGCTCCGCCGACCTCCTGGTCGGCGAGAAGGCCGTCGAACCAGCTGAGGTCGAGCTGGCCGAAGTATCCGCCTGCCAGGACGGTGGTCTGGCTGATTAGAGAGATACCGAAAAAGGCGTGGAATGCCATCGTGGCGAACAGCAGCAGCAGGCGCAGCGGGTAGGACGGACGCGCGGGGCCGGGGTCGACGCCGATCAGGGCGTTGGTGAAGAGGTAACCCGCGGCAGTGAAGTGCACGACCATCAGCAGGTGCCCGAGGTGACTGGTCAGGGAGTATTCGAAGAGGGGGGAGTAGTAGAAGACGACCAGCGATCCCGCAAAGTTGGCCCCTGCGACGATCGGGTGGGAGAGGAAGCGGGCCGGGCGGGAGCGCACCACTGATAGCAGCCATTCCCGGGGTCCGCGGGAGCCGTCCCCTCGGGCCGGCAGGGCCCGTAGGGCCAGGGTCACCGGGGCGCCGAGCACGAGCAAGATGGGCACGACCATGGCGAGGAGCATGTGCTGGGCCATGTGGCCGCTGAAGAGCACCTTCCCGTAGGCCGCCGGTCCGCCGTTGGTGACCCAGAAGAACAGGGCCAGGCCGATCGACCAGCTGATGGTGCGCGTGACGGGCCAGGTGTCAGCCCGGCGGCGCAGGCGCCGCACCCAGTGCACGTAGACGATCACCCCGGCCAGGGCGGCGAAGGCGGTCAGGGGCTCCGGTCGCCACTGCGTGAGGTAGGTCGCCACGGTCGGCGCCGGCGGCTCGGGGTATCCGGTGAGGACGAAGAGTGCTCCGGCGTTGCTCACCGGTTCCAGAGGGTCCGGCGGCGCCGAGGCGCCCAGGGCGACGGCGATGCCGACGACCGCGCCCATGACGAGGACCTCCATCCCGGCCAGACGCCAGAACGCCAGTCCTGTCCCTGCACCGTCGGCGCCGGCGGAGGCATGGGCTCGGATCGCCGGGATGGTGCTGGTGCGGTGGAGCCAGCCGGCCAGCCCCAGCACCAGGGTGAGCACCACCTTGACCAGCAACAGCTGGCCGTAGGGGTGGGTAAGCAGGTCCAGCGGTGTCGTCACGCGGATCGAGGCGTTCACGGCACCGGCGACCGTGGTGAGCAGGAAGGCCCACAACGCGACACGCGAGTACCGCTCCACCACGCGCGGAAGGTCGGGGCCAAGCCTGGGTGCGACGAGACACAGGGCGACCAGCCCGCCGACCCACACCGTCACGCCCCCCAGGTGCAGCCACCACGAGGACACCGCCATGTCGTGGTTCGCCGCCCCCGCGGCGTGCCCGGTCTGGGCGACCGGGTACAGCGAGAGCAAAGCGAGTATGCCGGCCCACGCCGCGGCGGTGTGGCTCGCGCTGGCTACGGCGACGATCGGGACGACGGCGACCAGGATCGTGGCCAGGGCCAGGTAGCGTCCCATCTCGATCTCGGTGACGAAGTGAATGAGCTGGACGTCGTAACCCGGTCCACCGATCGGCGCTCCCAGCACCGCCGCATGCGTGAGCAGCAGGCGCGCCAGCTGGGCGAAGGCCCATACCACCGCGGCCACCACACCGACCTGCGCAAGGAGAACCCATGCGCCACCGTCGCCGGTCTTCGTCGCTCCTCTGCCCGGTTCGGGTCGCGGCAGCGCCAGCGCGCAAAGCGTGAACGTACCGATGGTCAGGGTCGCGCCGGCCCATGTGAGGGCGGTGACGAGGGGCAGGCCCCAGCGCACGAACGGACCGGGATCGAACAGCTCCGGGGGGTTCGTGGCACCGGTCAGCGCCAGCCCCGCGACCATGGCGACCAGCGCCATCGGCAGGGCGCCGAGGGCGTACCACCATCCCCTCTCCGGCTTCGGCCGGCGGGCACCCTCAGGGCTGTGAGACCGGGTCCGGCGGACGTCATGGGTGCCCCCGGACGCGGACGCGGCCGTCTTCACAGATCACTCATACCGCTCGAGGGGCAGCTGCGGGATCCCGGCTCGCCGACCCGACCCGTACCTATCACGGCCGTTCCTCACTCCCTACGAACTTCTCTCTGCAGGTCAGGGGCCAGCGCTGCCTCCCCTGCACCGACCGAGCCGGGGCCCGAGTCTCACCAGCTCAGGTCGTTGCAGCCTCGGTGTCCGGGTGGCTCGACCTGCAAGGTGGCGTGTTCGATCCCGTACCGGTCCTGCAGGACCGCTCGGGCGGCGACGAGGACGGCGTGCTGGTCCGTCCCGTCGGGCGCGACGAGATGGGCGGTGGCGACGTTCATGCCTGACGTCAGCGTCCACAGGTGCAGATCGTGGACCTGGCTGACCCCAGGGACGTCACCGAGGGTGTCCGCCACCGCCTCGGGATCCATGCCCGCAGGGGCGTGCTGACCGAGCACGCTGAGGACCTGTCGCCCCAACGAGAGCGCCCGGACGATCACGAAGACGGCGATCAGCGCAGCAACGACGACGTCCCACACCGGCTGACCTGTCGTCATGATCAGCACGCTCGCGACCATGACGCCCACCGACCCGGCGGCGTCGGCAACGACCTCGAAGTACGCACCCTTGACGTTCAGGCTCTCCTTGGACCCGCTGCGCAGCAGCAGCATGGAGGCGATGTTGATCGCCAGCCCGATCAAGCCGACGACGAGCATGGTCCCCGAGGTCACCTCGGGGGCCGATCCGATCCGGCTGAATGCCTCGAGCAGGACGTAACCGCCCACGCCGAGCATGATCAGCACCGTCAGGCCCGATGCGAAGACCTCCGCCCGGTAGGACCCGTAGGTCCGACGTCCGGAGGTGTCCGGGCGGGTCGCTATCCGCGTTGCCACCAGGGCGGCGCCCAACGCCACGACGTCGGCTGCCATGTGTCCGGCGTCGGAGATCAGTGCGAGCGAGCCGGACAGGAACCCGGCCACGAGCTCGACGAGGAAGAACGTCGCCGTCAGTGCGAAGGCGCCGGCCAGACGGGTGCGGTAGCGCCCGCCCGCGTGCCCGGTCGCGGGCGTGGGGCCGTGACTGTGTCCGGTGCCCATCAGATCCCCTCCTCGTGGCGGGCGTGCTCGCGAGAGAGGTCAAGCAGCATCCGCACGTGAGCGTCGGCCAGTCGGTAGTACACCATCCGGCCGGCGCGGCGGTTGTCGACCACTCCCGCGGCGCGCAGCAGCCGCAGCGACTGCGAGACCGCCGTCTCCGGAACGTCTACCGAGGCGGCCAGGTCGCACACGCACAGCTCCCCGGCCTCGAGCAGGGCGTAGAGGATCCGCGCTCGGCGTGGGTCACCGAGCAGCTTGAACAGGGTGGCCAGCCGCTCTGTCTCGGTCGGGTCAGGGATGTGCTCGCGGGTCAGCGCCACCTTGTCCGGGTGGACCGTGACGACATGGCAGGAGTCGAGCCGAGCGACTTCACCCATCGAAACCTCCTCATCTGCAGAACTCCGCAGATGTTACAGCATGGCGAGGTTCTCGAGGCGCTCAGTCGGAGGACGGACCGCCGCGCGCGGTGAGGAGGTCGTCCAGTACCGTGAGCTCGGCGGTCTGCGCCTTGACGATGCTCGCCGCCAGGTTGCGGACGGCCTCTTGCTGTGCGTTGACCGCGGCGAACTCCGCCATGTCCACCCCGCCCTGATGGTGGGGGATCATCAGCTCGAGGTACAGCCGTTCGGCGTCGCGGCCCGAGGACCCGGCGAGGCGGTTCAGCTCCTCCCGGCTCGCCATGCCAGGCATCGTGCCGGCGGCTTCGGCGCTGCCCTCTGCCATGCCCGCGTGGTCCTGCATCCAGGCCATGGGAGCCTGTTGGCTGGCCTGGGGCAGATCCCACAGCTCGAGCCAGCCGAACATCTGGCCAGCCTGCTGCTGCTGAGTGAGGAGGACATCGAGGGCCAGCGCTCGGATCTGGGGGTCTTCGGTGCGATCACGAACGAGTGCGGACATCTGAACGGCCTGGGCGTGATGGGTGCCCATGTCGCGGGCGAAGCCGGCATCGACCGAGCCGGGCCGGGGGACGTCGGCCTCCGGCGCCAGCCGCGACCCGGCGATGAGGCCGCCCACCCCGGAGAGAGCGGCGAGCACGAGTGCGAGAACTGCCAGCACAGTGCCGGGCACACCGCGCCCGGCGGGGGACCGGGCGCCCCGCTCGGCCCTCGGCGGGCCGGCCGGTCCGCCGAGGGCAGGGTCGATTCCAGGCATCGTCACGCCGTCGGCATCCCGACGCCGCCGAAGCACGCCGCGCCGGGCTCGGGGGTCTGCTCCCCCTGGAGGTGCCGGGCAAGGAACGTGTCGATGCGCGGGTCGCCGGCACCCTCCACAGCGAGCTGGACGCCCCATGCGCTCAGCACGATCGGGGACCCGATGCTCTCGTAGGGACTGACCAACGCGTACTGCTCGTTCTCCACCTTGTCGGTCAGCGCGGCCACCTCGTCCGCAGGCAGCTCGGGGGAGTAGGCGATCCAGACCGCCCCGTGCTCGAGAGAGTGCACGGCGTTCTCGTCCGCAACCTGCGCGGTGTAGGTCCCACAGTTCTGCCACGCTGAGTCGTGGTCCCCGCCGGCGGCTGGTGCCATCGGGTAGTCGACGGGCCCAGTGACATGGCTCGCGCTCAGATTCTCGAACTCCTGGACGCCTTCGATCGGGGCGTTGGCCGCGGCCTCCACGGCAGCTCGCTGACGGGCGGCACCGACCAGGGGGATCGCCACCGCTGCGACAAGCCCGACACAGACCAGGGTTACGGCGGCGATGATCAGGCTCCGATGGCGGTGCTCCCGCCGCGACTGCTCGGCGCGCATGGTCGCGAGCCGAGCGGCGCGTTCCTGCGCCTGATTCTTCTTGGTCACGGTCTCCACGTGGTCCTTGAGGTCGGTTGTGGCGAGCTTCCCTTGCAGAAACTTGAGCCTGCCCGGGTCACCATAACCCGTACTGGAACCTGGGAGCGGGCCACTCCCCTCACGTGAGGTCAGCGGCCGGTGCGCCAGCGCTTGTAGCTCAGCGCTACCGCCACGGCGAGCACCATGATGCCGGCCTGCACGATCAAGATGGCGGTCCAGGAGGGCATCCACCCGTCCTCGCCGCGTGCTTGCGCGTCGGCGTCGGTGTCCGGTGCCGGGCTGGCCCCCGGTGTATGGGCGGACGGTTGGGCGGTGGGAGTTGCGGCGCTCTCTGCGGCTGGCTCCGGTGGTGCCGCGTCGTCGTCGGCCGCGAGGGTGAACGTGTAGGTGTCCTCGGTGCGGTGCCCGTCGGAGGAGACGACCGACCAGGTCACCTCGTACTCGCCGTCGGGCAGGATCGAGGGCAGAGAGAGCCGGACCGTCTGACCGTCGACCGCCGGCGTGCCCTCGGCCACCACGTCCCCGTCTGCCGCGGTCACCACCATGGTGGTGGGCAGATCGAGGACCTCGGCGCTGAAGGTCAGCGTCACCTCGGTCGGCGCATCCTCGACGACGGCGTCCTGGCCGGGACTGGTCTCGATGAGCGTGTCGTGTGCGCGGGCGGCCGCAGGGGTGAGCAGCGCCGTGAAGCCGAGCAGCAGGAGGACCAGTGTCGCGCGGACCGCGGCAGGCCCTGCGCCGCGGAGGGTGGGAAGCGTGTGGGCGGTGGCAGACATGAGGGCCACCATAGGCAAGCTCGGTCGGCAACCCACAACGCCGCGGCGTGTGTCAAGGTCGAGGCCCGTGGCGGAGAACATCGGCACGCTAGGGAAGCTCGCTGACGTCGACCGCGCCCTGCTCCCGTAGCCATACCAGCGGGTCCGTCGTCGTCAGGTCGTCGTCGGTGTGGATCTCGAAGTGCACGTGCGGCCCGGTGGACCGGCCGTTGTTCCCGACGCCGGCGATGACGTCACCGGCCCGGACCTGCTGGCCGACCTGGACGTACAGGCCTCTGGCGTACATGTGGTTGTACCAGCTGTACACCGTTCGGCCGTCGATCTCGTGCCTGACCACGATGATCATGCTGGAGCGGCCGTCCTTCCCAGGACCGACGTAGTCGACGACCCCGTCGGCGACCGCGTGGATCGGTGTGTCCAGTGGTGCCGCCAAGTCGACACCGGTGTGCGTGGACGCCCCTCCGGTGAACGGGTCCGGACGTCCGCCGTAGGGAGAAGTCGTGCGGAACGATCCCCGCGGGAGCGGCATGACGATTCTCTTCTCGGGCACCGCAGCGGCCAGCGTCCCGTGGGCTCCCTGAAGGTCCGCACCATCGAGAGCACCGCGCTGCGCCGCCCGCGACGCCTGCAACCACTCGGCCCGGGCTCGGGCCGCCGGGTCGGCGAGCAGACTCGGCGGGGCGAGGTTCGACGGCTCGGCCGCAGCTACCTGGGAGTCCAGAACGTCCAACACGTTGGGCTCGGGCTGCACGGACGCCACGGCCGACTCGTGCGCGTGGGCCGAGTGGTCGCTCCCGTCGATTCCCAGCACCGGTACCGCGATCGTCGTCAACCCCAGTGCAGTCAGCACGGTCGCGCGCGCCACGAGCCGCCGCGGACGACGGTCAACGTCTCCACGCGTGGACCGGGAGCGCGCCTCGCGGCGAGACCGGGCCGAGACCTGGACCAGCTCCTCGGTAGGCAGCCCAGCGGCCACGTACGCGTGGCTCGGACGGCGTCTACCCCCCACGCCGGCCTGTTCCGATGGCGGCGGCCCCTCGAACGGACGGACCCGGTCACCATGAGCGGCTCCGGCCCGCTGTGCGTCGTGGGCAGCACGCTCTGCCTCGCGGATCCGACGTCGGGTCAGCGGCACCCGGACTTCCTCAGGCGCAGCACCGTCCGGCATCGAGCAAGGCCTCCGTGAACTAGTGCAGACAGGCTCCAGGTCTGCCCCGGCCGCCACCAACGTGTCACGAAAGGGTAACGGGCCGGTGCTGCACAGAAAACCACCTTGCCGTTTCCGTAATCCATCCCACACGCCTAGGCACCCCACCGCCCGGCGAGGGGCGAGGTGACGGTTCAAGGGTCGCTGGTCACGCCCCGATACGTCTCCAAGGGCCCAACGTCCAGGCTCTCACCGCTCCCGTGGTCGCCGACGCTCCCGTCGAGATGTGTTCCGACCGGTTTGTGTGTTTACCTAACCCGGCGGTGCGGAACGACTGCGCCCCCATTCACCACGATGTGTGTCACGCCGGACGGCGGTGCCGCTGGGCAGGAGCATGGTTCTGTGAGCAGGAATGTGAAGCTGTCAGCCGCGCTCGTCGCGGTCTTCGTCGTCGCCATGGCGGTGACTCTTGTCGTTGGCCGGGCCGGCGGGGACCCGAGCGCCGACGGGGGCGGTGAGGTCGGCGAGATCCCGGTGGTGCGCGAGAACAGCCACCGGCTCGCCACGGCCGCTGACGGCCGGGTCACGCTGGTGGAGTTCCTCGACTTCGAGTGTGAGGCGTGCCTGGCGGCCTACCCCTTCGTCGAGCAACTCCGTGAGGACTACGCAGGCCGGGTCACCTTCGTCGCCCGTTACTTCCCGGTGCCGGGCCACGCCAATGCCGAGAACGCCGCGCTGGCCGTCGAGGCCGCCGCCCAGCAGGGGCAGTTCGAGGCGATGTACAAGCGGATGTATGAGACCCAGTCCGAATGGGGGGAGCAGCAGACGTCCAAGGCCGACCTGTTCCGCACGTTCGCCCAGGATCTGGGCCTCGACGTGGCGACCTACGACCGGGCGGTCGCGGACCCGGCGACGCTCGAACGGGTCCAGCAGGACATGAACGACGCTCTGGCGCTCGGGGTGCAGGGCACACCGACGTTCTTCCTCAACGGCAAGATGATCGCACCGGCGACCACCGACGAGTTCCGCAAGTTGATCGATGACGCCCTTGAGGGCTGACGAGGTGTCGCCGCAAGCCCAACGAGGTGACGGCCTGGGCGACGTCTCCGCCCACGCCGGCGGTGGTACGACGCGCCAGCTCGCACTGCTGCTGGCTCTGGGAGGGCTGGTGGGTCTGGTCTCGGCGGTGGTGCTGCTCGTGGAGAAGATCGCCCTGATCGCCGACCCCCGCTACGTGCCCAGCTGCAGCATCAACCCGGTCCTGAGCTGCGGCTCGGTCATGACGACCCCGCAGGCCGAGGCCTTCGGCGTGCCGAACCCGCTCATCGGTGTCGCGGGCTTCGCTGTCGTCACCACCGTCGGTGTGGGACTCCTTGCCGGTGCTCGGTACCGGCGTTGGTTCTGGCTGGGCCTCCAGGCCGGCGTCAGTCTCGGTGCCGTCTTCGTGCACTGGCTGATCTTCCAGAGCCTGTACCGCATCGAGGCGCTGTGCCCCTACTGCATCGTGGTGTGGATCGTGACCATCGCGCTGTTCTGGTACACCACTCTGCGCAACCTCACCGCCGCCCACGCCTCCCTGCCCCGACCGACGCGCCGGGCGACCGAAGTCGTCGCCGGTTACCACGGGGTCGTGCTCACCGGCTGGTACCTGACCATCCTGGCGCTCATCCTGTTCCAGTTTCGGACGTACTGGCAGACCCTTCTCTGACCCGGGCGTGACGTCCTGGGCGCGGCGCACGGGCCGTGATCGAGAGCAGGTCGTGCCGCTGCACGCTCAGCGATCCGGCTCAACGAGGCCGGCCAGCCGTCCGACGCCAGGTACGAAGCGTCCTGCGGTCCGGGCGTAGGTAAGGTATGCCTTCCCGTGCACCCGCACCAGGTACGGCTCCTCGACGAAGCGAACCTGCAGCTCGACCGCGACCACCAGGGCGAGCAGGGCGGCCATGGTCACGACACCGGGAACCATCAACATCATGCCCAGCAGGGCCGTGATCATCGCGGAGAAGACGGGGTTGCGAATCTTGGCGAAGGGCCCGGAGGTCACCAGGTCGGTGCGCTCGCTCGCGTCGACGCCGATACGCCAGGAGCTGCCCATTCCTCCCTGAGCGATCAGCACACCGACCATGGCGGCGGCCACTGCGAGCAGACCTACCCAGCTGAGCCATCCCGGCGTCCACGCGAACACCTCGACGGTGCCCGACAGGGCCAGGGCAGGACCCAGTGAGCCAAGCACCAGCGCCGCGGCGAAAAGGACGCCGCCCCACCACTCGAGCGACCCGATCGGGCCGGAGATCCCTCGGAACCCGCTCGAACCGGTCCGGCGGCGATGCACCCACGACCGAACCACGAACGCCGCCACGAGACCGGCGCCGTACAGGCCCAGGGCCAGCCACGCGGCCACACCCGTCGACATCATCCTGCGCCATCCCTTCGCGGCTCCGCGGCCCACGGTCGAGGTTGATCCACGACCAGGCACCGCTTAGTATCGCTCTATGACGATGCAATCAGCAACTTCCGATGACAGCGCAGAGACCGGAGCAGTTGACCCTGCGGCCCTTGCGCCGGCGGCGGCGTTGTTCCACGGGTTGTCCGACCCGGCCCGGTTGGCGATCCTGCAGCACCTGACGATGGGGGAGCACCGGGTGCGGGACCTGACCGAGCACCTGGGTCTGGCCCAGTCGACGGTGAGCGCGCACCTGGCGTGCCTGCGCGACTGCGGTCTGGTGACCTCCCACCCGGAGGGACGGGCGTCGATGTTCACCCTGACGACCGCCCCGGAGCTGCTTGCGGTCCTGGCGACGGCGGAGCAGCTGCTGGCCTCCACCGGGTACGCCGTCGAGCTGTGCCCCAACTACGGCATCGGCGCCACCACCACGCCGGACGCCGACCACCTGCAGCCGCACCAGGACCTGGAGACCGCCCGATGAGCGACGCCTGCTGCACACATCCCGAGGACGAGCACACCGACACCGGCGACGAGCACGGCGACGGGCCTGGCGAGTCCGTCGAGCGGCTGTGGGACGTCGACGAGATCCGCGGGGCCGCTCTCTCGGGCGTGCTGCTCCTCGCGGGCTTCCTGCTCTCCTGGACCGGGCAGGACGGCTGGGCGCTCGGGCTGAACCTCGCCGCCCTGCTGGCGGGCGCGGCCACCTTCGTCCCCGGCACGCTCCGTGCCCTGGCCAAGGGCCGGATCGGGGTCGGCACCCTGATGACCATCGCGGCCGTCGGGGCGGTGCTGCTCGGTGAGGTGCAGGAGGCCGCGATGCTGGCGTTCCTGTACTCCATCAGCGAGGGCCTGGAGGAGTACTCCCTGGCCAAGACCCGCGGGGGTCTGCGCGCGCTGCTCTCCCTCGTGCCCGAGCGAGCCACCGTGCGCCACGACGGCATCGAGGTCAGCGTCGCACCCAAGGACCTGCGCGTCGGCGACCTCATGATCGTCAAGCCCGGTGAGCGCCTCGCCACCGACGGGACCATTCTCGCCGGGCGCAGCTCGCTGGACGTCTCGGCCATCACCGGGGAGTCCATGCCCGTCGAAGCCGGCCCGGGCGCGGAGGTCTACGCCGGGTCCATCAACGGCACCGGCGCCCTCGAGGTCGAGGCCACCACGACCGCGGAGAACAACTCCCTGGCACGCATCGTGCATATCGTCGAGGCCGAGCAGTCCCGGAAGGGGGCGACCCAGCGCCTGGCCGACAAGGTCGCCAAGCCGCTCGTGCCCGGCATCATGATCCTCGCCGCCCTCATCGCCGTCATCGGCTCCCTCGCGGGCGAGCCCGGGTTGTGGATCGAGCGGGCCCTGGTGGTCCTCGTCGCCGCGTCCCCGTGCGCCCTGGCGATCTCCGTCCCGGTCGCGGTGGTCTCCGCGGTCGGTGCCGCCAGCAGGTTCGGTGTGCTCATCAAGGGCGGGGCGGCGTTGGAGACCCTCGGCCGGGTCCGCACCATCGCCCTGGACAAGACCGGGACCCTCACAGCGAACCGGCCGGTCGTCGTGGAGGTCGCCACCGCCAGGGGAGCCACCCGCGAGGAGGTGGTCGCGCTGGCGGCCGGGCTCGAGGCCCGCAGCGAGCACCCCCTCGCCCGGGCCATCGTCACAGCCGCCGACACCGTGCCGGCGGCGGCCGACGTCGAGGCTGTCACCGGCGCCGGACTGACCGGCACCATCGGCGACCGCCGGGTGCGCCTGGGACGCCCCGGCTGGATCGAACCCGCCGGGCTGGCGGCCGAGGTCACCGCCATGCAGCAGGCCGGCGCCACCGCCGTGCTCCTGGAGGTCGACGACCGGGTGCTCGGAGCCATCGCCGTGCGCGACGAGCTTCGCCCCGAGGCCCCCGAGGTCATCGCCCGCCTGGGCCGCGAGGGCTACACCGTGACAATGCTGACGGGCGACAACACGGCCACCGCCCAGGCGCTGGCCGCCGAGGCCGGCATCACCACCGTGCACGCCGAGCTGCGCCCGGAGGAGAAGTCCCGCCTCGTCGGGATGCTCCGCGCTCGGGGCGTCACGGTGATGGTCGGGGACGGCGTCAACGATGCACCCGCCTTGGCCACCGCGGACCTCGGTGTGGCGATGGGCGCCATGGGCAGCGACGTCGCGATCGAGACCGCCGATGTCGCCCTGATGGGCGACGACCTCCGGCTGCTGCCCCAGGCCCTCGCGCATGCCCGCCGCTCCCGGCGGATCATGCTCCAGAACGTCGGCCTGTCGCTGGTCCTGATCGCCGTGCTCATCCCGCTCGCCCTCGCCGGTGTCCTCGGCCTTGCCGCGGTCGTCCTCGTCCACGAGCTCGCCGAGGTCGTCGTCATCGCCAACGGCGTCCGGGCCGGTCGGTCCACGGACCTGCGCACCATCGCCGCACGGACGGGGTCCCCCGCCGCGGTGCCCGTCGCCACCCACAGCTGATGAGCACGGGGGCCGACGGGCACACCCGCCGGCCCCAAGAGTCCCCAAGGAATCCCCGCCGGGTAGGGCCGTGGTCGCACGACCACGGCCCTCTTCCGTGCCCCGGTCCTCGCACACCCGTGCCGGCACCAGCGCCGGCGCTTCACCGAAAGGCAGTCATGGACCTGCTCGCCCCGATCCTGCAGGCGATCGGCCTGTTCCTGGTTACCAACATCGACGACATCATCGTGCTGTCGTTGTTCTTCGCCCGCGGCGCCGGCATGCGTGGCACCACGGGCAAGATCATCGCCGGTCAGTACCTCGGCTTCGGTGCCATCCTCGTCGCGTCGGTCCTGGTCGCCCTGGGCGCGGCCACCTTCCTGCCGCAGGAGGCGATCGCCTACTTCGGACTCATCCCGCTGGCGCTCGGACTGCTTGCGGCCTGGAACGCCTGGCGCGGGGTCGATGACGACGACGATGAGAAGGTCGCCGGCAAGGCGATCAGCGTGTGGACCGTCGCCGGCGTCACCTTCGCCAACGGCGGGGACAACATCGGCGTCTACGTCCCGGTCTTCGTCACCGTGGGCACCGGCGCGATCGTGGCCTACTCCATCGTGTTCCTGGCCCTCGTGGCCGTGCTGGTGCTGCTGGCGAAGTTCGTCGCCACCCGCAGGCCCATCGCGGAAATTCTGGAGCGCTGGGAGCACGTGCTGTTCCCGCTCGTCCTGATCGGCCTGGGCGTGGTCATCCTCGTCGAGGGCGGCGCCTTCGGCCTGTAGGCCAGGGCGACCTCGGCGAGCTTTCGAAGGAGCATCCGTGATCCACTCGCACCCGCACCTCACCGACCGCAGACGGCTGGCAACCGCCTCCACGATCACCCAGCTTGCCGAGGTCGTCGGCGATGACACCGTGGTCTTCTCGTCGCCTGCCCGGGCGGTCGAGGTTCATGAGATCACCAAGGATGAGGGAGTGTTCTCGTGACCACACAGGAATCCACGAAGGCGATCGGGGTGACCCGGGCGCGGGCCGCCTTGGTTGCCATCGTGACGCTGCTGGCCGCGGCGGACCTCAGCCTGAAGCAATGGGCGGGCGCGGCCCTGGCCGACGGCCAGGCGGTGGACCTGGGGCCCGTCGAGCTCCGCCTGGGTTTCAACTCCGGGGTGGCGTTCAGTCTCGGCGCCGACCTGCCCGCCGGTGTCGTGCTCGGCATTACCGGGTTGATCGTTGTCGCGCTGGCGGCCTTCGCCTGGCGGGCTACCCGCACCGCGACGGTGCCCGTGCGGCTAGCGCTGGCGGCGATCCTGGCAGGCGCGGTGGCCAACCTGCTCGACCGGGCCGGTGACGGGGTGGTGACCGACTACCTGCACAGCGGCTGGTTCCCCACCTTCAACCTGGCCGACGTCTTCATCACCGCCGGCGCTGCGGCGCTGGTCCTGGTCAGCCTCACCGGCAGCGACAGGGCCGAGGACTAGCGTGACCGGCCACGGTGAGCGCGCGGCGGTGAGGCGGGGGCTGACCCTGGCGTGGTTCATCGTGGTTGGGACATTACCGAGGGCGTCGTCGCCGTGACCGCCGGGGTGATGGCAACTCCATCCGCGTCGAGATCCGTCTCGGCCATGCAATCCGGGCAACCCCGCCGGCCGGTCAGGTCACCGACCACGAGCGCGCACGCCAACGCCGGCCGCTCGGATCACCAACGACGGGCTTGCGGTCCGGAGATATCGAGGACGACGGCGCAGTCGGTGACACCGATCAGGGGTGTTGGAACCGGGCCCCTCCGGTGGCCGGATTTCGCAACGATCCCCGCAATCGGTCCATCACCGTCCTGCTAACCCGGCGCCAGCGTCCGGACGACTTCGCCGAGACAGTTCGGCGTAAGGCTCGGTCGGCATTGCCTGACAAGGGCATCACGACCTACCCGACGTGCGGGTCAGCGCACACACGGGTTGCCGGGATCATGACGTGGGTGCACCAAGCGGTCTCTTCGGGCCCCGCTATTCGCCCAGGTAGGCCGAGATGGCGGCGAAGAGCGCGAAGCCGGCGACGAGGGCTAGGGCGTTGAGCCGGGGCTCCTCAGTGTCTTCCTCGCCGTTCTCCCTGCTCGCGGTGTGAGCCTCGGGGACCATCTCTTCGATCACCACGGCGGTCAGGGCGCCGCCCGTGAGTGCGAGTACGGAAAGGGTGACCAGCTCCGGCGCGGAACGCAGGGCGAAGTACCCCAGGGTGGCGCCGATCAGGATCGGGATGGCGAAGGCGGCCGCCAGTGCAAGGCGCCGACTGCGCGAGACCCCCGCTCGGCGCAGGGTCGCCACCGCTGCGAAGCCCTCGGGGATATCGGCCGGCACCTGGCCTGCGGCAAGCAACAGGCCCAGCGCGGGGTTGACGACGGTGCCAGTACCGATCATCACGCCGTCGCTGAACAGGTCGAGCGATACCCCGGAGAAGATCGCCCACGGACCCGACTGTCCGTCGGGGGCGAACCTGGCCTGGACATAGCCGATCACCTTGTCCAGAGCGAGGAAAAACCCGCCGCCGCCGACGAACGCGACGATCGGCACCCACGGTGTGGACGACGCCAGCGCCTCCGGCATCAGCTCGAGACCGACGACGGCGAGGACCACCCCAGCAGCGGCGTGTAGTGCGACACCCAGTCCGTTGCCCGAGACACGGAGCGCCTCCGATGCCAGGCCGCCGAGGAAGTTCCCCGCCGCGGGCAGTGCCGCCAACGCCAGGACAAGCAGGTATCCCTCCATCCGGCCGATCCTTGCAGCACCTGGTCAGCACGGCATTCCATCGGAATGGAGCACTCGTCCCCGGCGCTGCTCGAAGCGCCGTCACCGGCCGCATCCCGCGGGCAAGCGCGACGGGCTGCCGTCCGCAACGCCCAGATGAGAGTCAGGAAACTGCGTGTCAAGGGACAGTGGGAACTGCCCAGGGGCGGTCGTGAGACCTGCCCGGTGACGGTCACGGGAACTGCCCGGTGATGGCCATGGGATCTGCCCAGGGGCTGGCCATCACCGGCCCGGGTGGTCAGGCCAAGGGCGTCACTCCTCGACCGGAGAGGGCCTGGGACAGGCGGACGGACTCGCCGCTGGTCTGGCAGACGTGGGCGTGGTGGAGGAGCCGGTCGACGGTCGCGGTGGCGATGGTCTTGGGCATGAGCTCGTCGAACCCGGCGGGGTGGAGGTTGGAGCTGATCGCGACGGCTCGTTTCTCGTAGGCGGCGTCGACGAGGCGGTAGAGGCCCTCGGCGGCGTCGGTGGCGACCGGGAGGAGGCCGATGTCGTCGACGACCACGAGGTCGGCGCGCAGCACCTTCGCGATGGCCTTGGTGACGGTGTCGTCGGCGCGGTGCCTGCGCAGGAGGGCGCCGAGGTCTTCGAGGGTGAACCACGAGACCCGCAGGCCTTGCTCGACGGCTTGGTGCCCCAGGGCCTCGAGCAGGAACGTCTTCCCGGTCCCCGACGGCCCGCAGACGACGAGGTTCTCCTTGCGGTGGACCCACTCCAGGGTCCGTAGCGCGTGCTGGGTCGGGACCGGGATCGAGGACGCGGCCTCGTCCCAGGCGTCGAACGTCTTGCCGGTGGGGAACCCGGCCGCGGTCCGGCGGGTGGCCAGGGAGGCCCGGTCCCGGCCGGCGGCCTCCTCGGCGAACAGGGCCCGTAGAACCTCGACGGGTTCCCAGCGTTGGGCCTTGGCGGTGGCGATGACCTCGGGTGCCTGGTGGCGGATGTGGGGCAGGCGCAGCCGGCGGAGCAGGGCCTCGAGGTCGCCGGGTAGCGGCGGCGCGGACGGCACTCCCAGGGCCGGCACGCTCGTGCGTGTGGTCGTGGTGGTCATCAGGCCACCTCCTCGACGCCGGGGCTGGCGGGCGGTTGCTGGCCCAGGGCGGCCCAGCCGGCGGTGCCCTGGGTCAAGGAGCGGTCCTCCCCGGCGCGGTGGACCTCACCGTCGCTCGTGCCCGCGTGGTTCAGGATCGAGGGCAGGTCGGCCTCGGCGAAGCGGGCGTGGACGGCGGCGTGGCCCAGGGCCCAGTCGACCTCACCGGGATCGAAGAGCTTGGCCAGGGCGACGGCCTCGGCCATCTTGACCCGCATCTTCGTCGTGCCGGCCGCGGCGGCCTCGCTCAGCCAGAGCCGGGCCCCGTCACCCAGGGCGAGGAACTCGATCTCCGCGGCGCTCTTCGGACGCGGCCGGCGCTCCAGGGCACCGGCCGGGGCGGGCGGGAAGTGCGCGTCGTCGATGCTCGGGGAGCCCGGTGTGGCGCGGGCGTGGCGGGCGACCTCGACCGGGCCGGACTCGCCGGCGTGGACGATGACGACCTGCTCCCCAGGCCCGGCGCCGTAGGTGCGGACCCACACCCTCTCCCCGAGGAGGTGATGCGGCACGGAGTACTGCCCGGCCTCGAAGGTCACCATCGGGGAGTTCGCCGGCACCTGCCGTGTCAGCCCGAACGCGACCGTGTGCGGGGCCGCCGGCAGGGCATGCAGGCGGGCGCGTTCCTCGGCCAGCATCTCCGCCGGGACCCGCCGGGTGACCCGGTGGACCCGGTGATTGACCAGATCGGTGAACGCCTGACAGGCCGCCTCGAGCTCGGCGAACGAGGCGTAACCGGGCAGCAGGTTCGTCTCCTTCGGGACCAGGTCGGCCTTGGCGACCTTGACCGTGGCCTCCGTCCCGCCCTTGCTTGCCGGGTCGGCCGGCTCGCACGTGAGCACGCTGACCCCGTAGTGCCGGGCGAAGGCCACCATCTGCGGGTTCCGCACCGCCATCCCGGCGATGTGCTCGACGGTGACGGTCTTCTCGTTGTCGGTCAGCACATACGTCGGCACCCCACCCAGAACCCGGAAGACCTGGTCCAGGGCGGCGAACACGCTCGGCATCGTCTTGTCCCTGATCGCCAGCACGACCCGGAACCTCGACCACGCCAGCCACGCGCAGAACAACACCGTCCGCGCGCCGTCGATGACCGGGCCGTCACCGAAGTCGTACTGCAACCACAGCCCCGGCTCGGTGACCCAGGGCCGATGCACCCGGGCCCTGCCCTGCCGGTAAGCCTTCTTCACCGCCGCGACCGCCCGGCGGGTTGTCCGCTCCGACCCGGTGAATCCCAGGGCAACCAGCTTGTCATGGGCGATGTCGGCGCGGATCTTGCCGTTGCTCTTGTCCACCCACTCCTCGACCTTGGGCAAGAACTCATCGATCAGCTGCGGACGGGCCGCCGGCCTCTCGCTCAACCGTCCCGCGTCACGAGCGGCGACGTATCGGGCGACGGTGTGATGGGAGACCCCGGCGAGCTCGCCGGCGTCCCTGTACGAACCAGTCAGATCAAACGCTTCGAGAATTTCCATGATCTCCTCGGCAGACTTCACGTTGTCCCTCCTCGGGGCGATGGGCGCTTCAGCACCGCCATCGCACCCGAGGAGGGGCCCCGAACCGCGTCAGCGCGGCAGGGCAGGAATGTCGTGTCGGGCAGATCCCATGACCGTCAGCGGGCAACTCTCACGACCGCCACCGGGCAGCTATCTGGCCGCCTCCGGGCAGTCTCCCGTGGCCGCCAACACTGCGGATGATGGGATCAGCCAGTGCGCGGGGCGTACATGATGACGGCGACCCCTACGAGACAGAGGACCGCGCCGGTGAGGTCCCAGCGGTCCGGGCGGAAGCCGTCGATGAGCGTGCTCCACGCGAGTGAGCCGGCGACGAACACTCCGCCGTAGGCGGCCAGGATGCGGCCGAAGTTGGCGTCGGGCTGGAGGGTGGCGACGAGCCCGTAGAGCCCGAGGGCGATGGCTCCAGCGCCGATCCAGACCCATCCCTTGTGCTCTCGTACTCCCTGCCAGACGAGCCAGGCGCCGCCGATCTCGAACAGCGCGGCGATGACGAAGAGCAGAACGGAGCGTAGCGGCAAGGTGGTCTCCTCTCGTCCTCGAGGAGACGCTATCGGGTGTCAGTTTCTCCAGTCGAAAGCTGCCCGCGAGTCGATGGGGGACGGCGCGGAGGCTGGGCGGACGCATCGCTGACACGAGCCAGCGAGGGTGGGAGTGCCGGGTCTGCGGCGAGGGGCCCGGTAGAGTGATCGATGGTGGGTGTGCTGCCCCGAGATCACGACGTTGCCCGTCACGGTCCCGCCACCTCCTCGCCAGCGGGGGAGCGCACCGCTCCCGATTTCCCACGGTTGCCCGGGGAGTTTCCCGCGGCTCACAGTGAACTTCCATGTCAGGACGGGTCGAAGAGTTCAACGATAGGACTTTGGCCCCTGATGCGTGAGAGGTTGTGTCCGCCAGCCCGGGCCCGGGTGTCTCGTCACCGACACCCTCACCCGCGCGGGGCTCGCGCTGGCAGAACCTGCTCAGGTCAACGAGTCTGAGGCCTTCGCCGTCCTCACCGCTGAGCTGCGCCGCGCCGAGGCCAACCACCACGACCTCGACACCCTCCTGCCGCGCCTGGTCGCACAGCGCACACTGCTCGACGCTCACGACATCGCCGCCGTCCTCACCGCCCGCCTCGCCCGAGCCACGTCACGGCCCGCTCCCGGCACGACCCCGGACCTCATCGCCGGACTCCTCCCTGCCGCAGCCGGGGGCCTGCCCGCCGACGCTGCTCGCGGCCTCGCCGAACGCCGCCAGATCATCGAGACTCGCGCCCACACCCTCGCCGAGACCGCCGTCCGCGAACAGGCGCCGTGGCTGTCTCGTATTGGTGAGCGACCGCTCGGTGCCGGCGATCGCGCACGGTGGCTCTCTCAACTCGCCGTCATCGCCGCCTACCGCGACCGATACGGCATCACCGGCCCGCACCACTCGGCGCGCCTCCCCCCAGACTCACCCAGGAACGCGACCGCCACCGAGCCACCGACGCACTGCACCGTGCCGGTCATTGCCCAGACCCGCAAGACTGACGCGGCTAGGGGGCGTACTCACGGGCGCAGCATCTAGGACAGGTCCTGGACGCTCGTGCGCGCATTCTTTGACACGTCATTACGGGGAGAGGACGCTCGACGGCCCGTTCGAATTGGGACGTCGAGCGGCCCACCGCAGATCTTTCCGGCAGCGCTCGTTGAGCTGCGCCCACAGTCCACGACGGTCGTCGAGGTAGCCGACGAGCAACCCGAGGCCGACATCCTCGGTGATTACCCCGTCCCCGGTGTCCCGGTCGAGGATCGCGTCCAGCAAGCGCAGCGGTTCGGGGCCTTCGGCGAGGTAGTGCTTAACCTCCCACCGGGTGTCCCGCGCGTTCCAGTCCTGCGGGTGGATGACCCCAGCACGGACGTCGTCGACGTAGGCAGTGACCAGTTCGTCGAGCTGCTGGTCGGTGAGGCGGCCCCGTCGCTCATCGTCGTCCTCAGCCATCGGCGTCGTCCGCACCCATGGGGGCACCCAGCGAGTGCCGTGCCGTTGGGTGGAGCCTCGAGATTCTCAGCATGTGAGGTGCAGTGCTGAGTGGGCGGGGGTCTCGAGCCTTGGCGCCGGTGGCGTGAGAGTTGCCGGGCTGATAGCTCCGTCGAGGTTTGCTGCGCCCTGGCTCGCCCGTTCGGCTGCCAGGAACTGGCGCGGTTCTGGCACGTATGTGGCACGCGCCGGGTGCGACGACGGGTTTGGACCTTGTTCTAGCAGGTGAGGCAGTCGGTGATGTGGCTCCCGCGACTGGACTCGAACCAGTAACCGTCCGATTAACAGTCGGATGCTCTGCCAATTGAGCTACGCGGGATCGCGAGATAGGACTCTAGCAAAGAATCAGGGCCGCTCCGGCCACGGGACGCGCCCCGAGGTGGTCATGTGGCGAGGCCCACAGCGGCGCGCGCGTGACGTTCCATCTCGTCGACGAGACGGCGCTCCTCGGCGTCGTCTCGCAGGCGGCCGCGGGCGGTCACCTGGGAGAAGAGTGCCCCGTCCTCGTCGCGGCGGATGTGAACCATGACGATGGCCCCGCCGGGCAGCTCGGCGCTCTCGCTGTGGACGAGGGAGGACTGGACCCGCTCGCGCAGGGCGCGGGTGAAGCGCTCGGCGCTCGGTGCGTCCTGCACCTTCAGCTCGAGCGGGGCGCGGACGCCGTCGACCCACGTGACGGTGAGGACCGACTCGTCGCCGTCCCACGTGCCGCGCTCGACCTCGTGCCACGGCGAGCGGACGACGACGCCGCCGGGCCCGACCACGACGAGGGCCGCCCGGGCGACGACGGCCCACGTCCCGTCCGCCAGCTCCGCCGACGCGAGGGGCGCGTCGCGCGGGGCGAGGTGGGCGGTGAGGGGCTCGGGCAGGCGGCGGTCGCGGCGCAGGATCACCCGACCACGGTAACGCGGCCGGTACGCTGGACGCCGTCGTGAGCGCTCCGAGCGCCGCACGCCCCTGTAGCTCAGCTGGTCAGAGCAGCGAACTCATAATTCGTCGGTCGCGGGTTCAAGTCCTGCCGGGGGCACGCTTGCGCAGGTCAGCGTTGTTGTTGGGCCCGTCGAGATGGGTGGGTTGCCGCGCCGGTCCGAAGCTCTTGCGGACCGGCGTCTGCAGGGGAGTGGCGGGACGACCCGACCCCCCTGGTTCGTCTCCGCTGAGTCCCAGGCCGCAGACCAGGCGGACGCCGTCCGCTGATGCCGGTCCGAGAACGACCACGCCCGCGAGCGGCTCGCCGATCGAGTCGCCCTCTGCGGCAGGTGCATGAAGCTCGCACTGGGTGCCGGCGCCAAAAAGGCTGGGCGCTGGCGCTCCCGATCTCACCGCCAGGGCCAACCGACCGAGCCATACCGCCCGACGCACTCGACCTCGCTACCCCGTGATCGCTCATGCCGAGAAGCTGCCCATGTGGAGCCGTCATCGCGAGGGTGAGGCGTCGTTCCGCCCCGAAGGCCGCGGCCACGAATGACGGACCCGGTTGGCGAGCCGTGGTTCCGCCGATCCGATCCTGTCCGGGCCGTGACGACTCCGAACCAGAGGAACCACGCGATGTGCAGCAGGCCGACCACACCTCGAGGAAGCCCAGACGGGCACCGCCGAGAGCAGCGCGGCGGCGCCGACGCCGAGGCCGAGCCGGCCCGGCTGACACGAAACACCTTCGAACGAGGCGCCACCCAGCTCACCAACAGGAACCACTACCGCCGAGGACGCCGCCACCGGCTCCACCCAGAGCGTCGGCAACCGCCTTGATCATCTGCCACGTGGCGGCAGCCTGCTTCTGGGTCACTGGCCTGCTGGTCCACCGCCACGGTGATGCCGTGGTTGAACACCATGACGCTGGTCAGGACCAGCCCGGCGCGGACCAGTCCGGCGACGACCGCCACCTGGCTGGTGACCGGAAACAGGCGGCCGCGACGTACAGGGCCGCGAAGCGGCCTGCCCGACTCACGTGCGGAGCGCGCTTCCGCATGGCCTAACCTCCGTGCACGTCTGTGGGGCGCTTCGGCTCATGGTTGAACCCCTTGGCGAGCAGCCACACGGCCAGCACCATCTCCTGCAGGAAGACGGGGACGTTCAGAACGGTGTTCAACGTGGTGAACCCGAACTCCTGGGCGAACCCGGAGGAGAGAGTGGCCACGAAGGACAGCGCGACCGCGGGGAGGCCCCAGCCCGACAACCACCTCGGGACGATGGTCGAGCGGTACATCAGGTAGTAATACATCCCGGCGCCGAGCAGGAACGGCAACAGGATCATGAAGCTCGGCACCCATTCCCGCACGGCGAGGAGCAGCTGCACGGATGCGTCGGTCGAGGCGTCGTCGGTCCAGCCTGAGCTCAGGGACTGCCGGGCCAGCGTGAAGAGAGCCAGGAGGTTGAGCGTGCCAACGAGAACCAGCACTCCCTCGACGACCCGCGCGGCCACAGCCCCGAGAGCCAGGGCACGGCCGTAGCGTCGCAGCACGGGGTAGAGAGCAATCGCGATGCCGGCGCCGCTCGCTGCCCACACGAACTCGACCAGCGCCGCGAGCACCACCCGATCGTCGTTCGCCGCCAACCGTGCCAGATCGACCGGGCTGTCCAGCATGGAACCGAGCGGTGCCACGCTCAGGATGCTGGCGGCCGAACACACGACGAGCAGCACCCCGACGACGACTGCCGTCCGTCGGTAGGGCTACCTCAGCACACCCTGGCCCATCTCCCCGTGCACCTTCTCGATGTGCGTTGCCATCGTTGACCTCAGCAGGCGAGGACCGGACGCGTGAGCGACCCGCCCACCTAGGGCGCCAAGCGCCCGCGTGTGCCGTCCCGGGACTGGTCCGCCGGGGCGGTCACAACGTCGGTCGTCGTTGGCCAGGTCCACGCGTAGTACACGACGCCAGCCAGCAGGGTGACCTCGACGAGGCTGCCGAGGAGGTAGTAGTTCCACTCACCGATGGCGCCGGCCACGATCGTGACGGCGTAAAGCAGGGGCACGACGAGGTTGGTCGTCCGCGTCAGCTTCACCGGCAGGACGAGGCTGAGAAACAGCATCAGGATCGGGATGAGCACGTAGATGGTCATGCCGAGCAGGACGCCCTGTCCGATGGTGAAGACGAACATCTCGCCCGCCTCGATGTCGGCCCGCACGTCCGCTCGGAACAAGCCGAACAAGTCCACGTACACGTAGACGAACAGCATGGACGCCCACAGAGCGGCTGTCTTGATGCGTGGGTTGACCCAGTAGTCCTGGTAACTGATCGTGGCGGACACGTGTGCCTCCAAGAGGCTTCTCGGGCCTGCGGTGCCCGACGCCGGGACGCTGAGAAACCGCCTCCAGGACCAGCCTGCCCCAGGGCTTCGCAGGTCGGGAAGAGTCATAAGTCCCTCCGGACACCGCTGACCTGACCGTGTGGATGTCCAAGCGCTGGCTGTCAGCCGGTGATGATTGGGACCTTCGGCGGTCGGCATCGGGGCGGGCGGGGTGGTTGCGGGTCCGGACCGTCACGGCGATCAACCACCAGCCGCAGCACTCCACGTCCTCATCGATCACGGCTGGGTCTCCGACGTGCAGCACAGCTCGCGGTCCTGTCGACGCCCGGGCACCGTCGGTCCAGCGGATCCGCACCGAGTCCGTAAGGCGTCCGGGGAAGGCCATGGGCGAGAGGAACTGTCCCGAGGCAGCAGCGCAGGTGGGGCCGGCCCACGGCACGGTGACCAGGGGCGACGGTCGGTCCGACGATCCCCTCATCAGTCGTCGGTCGCGGGTCCGGGTCCTGCCGGGGCACCGAGACGTCGCCGCATCACGACGCGCGTGCCGGCTCGCGACGTCCGTCCGCTCAGGTGGCGCTTCGTACCGCGTGGCGCAGGTAGACCACCCCGTTGCGGAACCGGCGGTGGTCCAGCAGCTCGAGGTCGAGTCGGACGCCCCTGGGCAGTGCCGGCTTGCCGCCGCCCACGGTCACCGGGCACAGGAGCAGCACGCACTCGTCGACCAGGCCGTGACGGAACGCCTCGGCCCCGATGGTCGCGCCGCCGATGCTCAGGTCCGCGTCGGAGGTCTCCTTGAGGCGGCGTACCGCCTCGGGGTCGAAGGCCCGCTCGATCCTCGTCCGCGCCGTGGAGACCTCGGCGAGCGTCGTGGAGTAGACGACCTTGTCGGCGTCGCGCCAGATCCGCGCGTACTCGCGGACGACGTCCGGTTCGTCGGTCAGCCAGTCGTCGCTCTCCCAGACGCGCATCGTCTCGTACATGCGGCGGCCGTAGAGCGAGGTGCCGATGTGCCGTTCGTGCTCGTTCCAGAACGCGTGCACCTCCTCGTCCGGCACGGACCAGTCGAACGAGCCGGCCTCGTCCTCGAGGTAGCCGTCGAGCGAGATGTTGGCCGCGTAGATCAGCTTGCCCATGAATGCCTCCGACCAGGGCGGGGTCTACAGAGTCCTCCGTGGCGCCGTCCCCGGCAAGCATCGACGGCGAGATCGCCGGTATCGGCGGTGCACCGCACCGACGCAGTCATCGGAGGGCCCGGCAAGCTCATCGGAGGGCCTGGCAAGGGTCATGCCGTCGCGTACCTGGTCCGATGTTCAGGTCTTCCACCACACGCGCACATGAACAAGGTCACCCGGCCTTCGCCCGCTCATCAACGTCCGGCCCCGTATCCTGGATGTTGCCGGGTGATAGCCCGGTCGGGGTGCCCAAGGGCGTGTTCTTCGAACCGTTCCTGCTGAGCACCTCGATTGGAGGCACCAATGACCACGTACCTCGAGTGGATCCTGGAGACGGCCCACAGCGTCGAGCAGATCGACCGCCTGGGCGAGTACTCCATCTTCTGACGGCCGGACTGACGCAGGAGCCCCGTCGCGCACGCTGCGCGACGGGGCTCCTGCGTTCCTCCCGGGTGACGGGCTCAGCCGAGCGTGTCCGGCTGCCCGGAGTGCTCGGGCCGGCACGGCTCCGCCGCGGTATGACCGCGCCGACGGGCTCCGCCGCGGTATGACCGCGCCGACGGGCTCTGCCGCGGTATGGCGGCGCGGACGGGTGGCGGACGTCGGCCTGCCGTGGTCCGGGCGGTCCGCTACCTCTCCCGCGCGGGTGGCGCCGCCGCCGACGTCTGCGGCTCCCGTCGCCGCAGGCGCCTCGACGGCCAGCTGCTCACCGTGCCGACGATGGTCAGCAGCGACGGCACCAGCAGCGCCCGCACGACGAACACGTCGATGAGGATCCCCACCGCGAGCACGAACCCCAGCTCGCGGAACGGGCGCAGCGGCACCAGGGCGAGGAGCCCGAAGCTGGAGGCAAGGGCCAGGCCGGCAGCCGTGATGGCGCGGGTGGACTGGGGGACCCCGGCGAGCATCGCGTCGCGCAGGGAGCGGTCGCGGGCGAGCTGCCAGACCCGTCCCACCGCGAAGATGTTGTAGTCCGAGCCGAGGGACAGCAGGAGCACGGCGGCGGCGAAGGGCACGTAGAAGGTGAGGTCGTCGTGCCCGAGCACCCCCTGGAAGACCATGACGGTGATGCCGAGGGTGGCGCCGAGGGCGAGGACGCTCGAGGCGAGGAGGTACAGGGGCGCGACGAGCGCCCTGAGGAAGATCACGAGCATGAGGAGGTTGACGGCCAGCGCGGCGACGCTGATGCGCAGGAGGTCGTCGGTCGTGTCCTTGACGATCCCGTCGGCGAGCGCGGTGTCGCCGGCGAGACTGGTCGTGACGCCGTCGAGCCCGGCCTCGGCGGTCAGCTCCGGCATGCTCTCGCGCAGACCGCGGAGGTTGTCGATCGCGGTGGCCTCGAGCGGCGTCGTGTCGAGGACGACGAGGTAGCGCACGGCGTCGCCGCTCTCGGCGACGAGCACGCCGAGGTCGTCCGCGGCGGCGGAGTCACCGGGACCGAGGACCCCGGCCACGCCCGGCTGCGCCTGCAGCGCCTCGCCGAGACGGGAAACCGCTTCCTCGTCCTCGCCCACGCCGTCGCCCTCGACGAGCAGCTCGGTGGGGGAGACGATCCCGGGCGCGAAACCCTCGCCGGCGGCCTCCGCGGCGCGCGCGACCTCGCTGTCGGCGGGCAGCGACTGGACGAACCCGAGGCCGAGGTCCATGTGGCGCACCTGGGAGGCGGCGAGGCCGAGCCCCGCGATGCACAGGGCGGCCACGACGACGGCGGAGCCGCGGTGCGTCACGGTCGACGTCAGGGCGGAGGAGCGCTGGCGGCCGGCCTCGCGCTCGAGCGCGAGGCGGATGTCGCTCGGCCAGAACGCGCGCGGGCCGAGCACCGCGAGGATCGCCGGGACGAGGGTGATCGCCACCACCACCCCGGTGAGCACGGTGACGGCCAGCCCGGGCCCGAAGCCGCTGAAGAGCGCCGACCCGGCGACGACGAGCGAGGCGGTCCCGGCGGCGACCGTGAGGCCCGCGACGGTGACGATCGGGGTGAACGACGCGGTCGCCAGCCGAGCGGCCTCGAGCCGGTCGTGGCCCTCGGCGAGCCGGGCCCGCAGGCCCGAGAGGTAGAAGATGCAGTAGTCGGTCACCACGCCGAGCAGCAGCGCCACGATGAGCGGGCGCAGGTCCGCCGGGACGGAGAAGTCCAGGGCCTCCGCGACCGAGCCGGCGACGCCCATCGTCAACCCGACCGCCGCACCGACCGAGACGAGCGTGACGGCGGGCGCCGCGAGCGAGCGGAACGTGAGCGCGACGACGGTGAGGACGGCGAGGAGGGTGGTCAGCTCGACCACGGGCACGTACGCGTTGACGACGCGGCCCTGCGCGGCGCGGGCCGGCATCGAGCCCGTCACACCCACGTACGCGTCCTCGGCATCGGTGAGCTGGTCCTCGGCGAACTGCTTCGCGACGTCGGTCTGCTCGAAGAAGCTGGCGGTGGGCTCGGCGAAGAGGAACGTGATGACGGCGGTGTCCTCCTCCTGGGCGCCGGGGAACGCGCCACCGGCGTTCGGGATCGGGATGGCGCCGAGGAGCGCGGTGTCGTAGGCGTCCTGGTTGACGGCGATGCCGCGCAGGACGCCCTCGGCCTGCGCGAGGGTCGTCATCCCGGCCGGGTCGTGCTGGACCATCGCCACCCGGCTGAGGAGCGGGAAGCCGAAGAGCTCGACGGAGCGCTTCTCGGCGGCGAAGCTGGCGTCGTCGGCGCCCAGGGCCTCGAGGTCGTCGGCGGTGGTCCCCAGGGGTGGGAGCAGGATCATCGCCGCGGCCGCCGCCGCCACCCACCCGACGATGACGAACCAGCGCAGCGCGACGATGAGTCGCGCGTAGCCGTACCACAGGCGCTCCGCGAGGCCCCGGCGCCGGGCGACCCTGCTCGGCTCGCTCATCGCGTCGCGGAGTCGGTCGGCTCGGCGGTGGCGCCCGCGGTGCTCTCCCTGTCGCCGGTCGTGCCGGCGCCGTCGGAGGCCGTCTCCGTGTCGGTGGTCCCGGCCGTCTCGTCGTCGGTGGTCCCGGCCGTCTCGTCGTCGGTGGTCCCGACCGTCTCCTCGTCGGTGGTGCCGGCCGTCTCCTCGCCGGTGGTCCCGGCCGTGGCCTCATCCGTGGCGCCGTCGGTCCCGGCGAGGTCCTGGCACTCCTGCGACGCCGCCTCCGAGCCAGGCCGGGCGTCCTGCACGGCGTCCAGCGCCTCCTGCAGCGTGCGTGCGTCCTGGTCGCGGACGCCGACGGCGATCTCGTCCAGGGCCTCGTTGAGCGTCTGGTTGTACTCCGCGGCCTCCAGGCAGGCGGCCGGCACGGGACCGGACGCGCCCTCCTGGCGCGGCGTCGGGTCGGCTGTCGGCGTCGGCGTCGGCGTCGGGCCCATCGCCTCCTCGGCGTCACCCACGCCGGCCACGCCGATGCCGAGCAGGACCACGGCGACGACGGTGGTCACCACGACCCCGATGAGGAACCCCAGCAGCGCCCCGACGGGCGAGCGGCGCCGCCGAGGTGGGACGTCGTCACCTGCACGAGTGGTCGAAGCCACGGGTCCCCCTGTCCGGTCCACGAGGTGGCCGGCCGCCCCGGCGCGCTCACGTGAGAACTGTGATGCTAGGGCCGGGCGGGCGCGCCGCAACCGGAACCGGACGGCGGGCGGCCGGGCTCAGCCGGGCAGGGCCGCCGCGTGCGAGACGATCGCGTCGGCGACCCGGCCGAGGGATTCCGGTGCGACGTCGAGGTAGAGGTTCGGCTCGACCGCCTCGAGCTCGAGCAGCACCGGTGCGCCGTCCTCGGCCCGGACCATGTCGACCCGTGCGTAGAGCGGGGCGCCGCGGAAGCGGGCGGTGACACTCTCGAGGACCCGGCCCACGAGGTCCAGCTCGGCGGGCTCCGCCTCGCCCGGCACCACGAGGTCCGGGTCGTACATCGCCTCGGCGGCACCGAGGTCGTCGGCGCGCACGGGAGCGACCTCGTCGGCCCGCAGGACGGCGTGCTTGTGCAGGGTGTGGAGCGGCTCACCGTCGATGCAGACCACCGCCGTCTCGCCGCGGCTGTCCACTGCGGGGAGGTAGGGCTGGACCATCGCCGTCCGGCCGCCGGCCTGGACGCGCGCCACGAGCGCGCGGGCGAGGTGGTGGGTGCGTTCGGAGAAGCGGCCGGTGTCGCGTGCGCCGGCCGAGACGCTCGGGTTGACGACGACCTCGCCGCGCAGCTGCGGCAGCGGCTCGCCGGGAGCCACGAACGTCGTCGGGACGACCGGGATCCCGGCCGCGGCGAGGTCGGCGAGGTAGCGCTTGTCGCTGTTCCACCGCACGAGCGCGGGGGAGTTGTGCAGGCGTGCGCCGACGGCGTCGGCCCACGCGAGGAACTCGGCCCGCCGGGGCGGGTAGTCCCACGTGGACCGGATGACGACGGCGTCGAAGGTGTCCCAGCGGGTGCCCGGCGCGTCCCAGGCGATCCTGGCGACGTCGATCCCCCGGCGACCGAGCTCCTCGGCGAGGCGCTCGTCGTCGTCGAAGCCCGGTGGCACGGCCGTGCACGTCGCGATCGCGACCCTCATCCGTGCTGCTGCCTCACCGGCGCCTCCGGAGCCCGAGCACCGGCGCCGCCCGGCCCGGGTGGTGGTCGCTCACGCCGTGCTCGTCGCTCACCCGGTGCTCGTCGCTCACCCGGTGCTCGTCGCTCACCCGGTGCTCGTCGCGCACCCGGTGCTCGTCGCGCACCCGGTGCTCGTCGCGCACGCGGTGGACGTGCCTCACTGGTTCGCGGACCGCCACCACAGCGGGTGGTCCTGCCGGAGGTCGTGGTGCGAGGGCATCGGGTAGAACGCAAGGTCGGCGCCGTTGCCGAAGTAGAACCCGCTGCCGTCCTTGACGGTGCGGTAGGTGAACTCCCCGGACGGCACCCGCTCGACCATCTTCGTCGACTTGTCGGGCTGGGAGACCTCGAGCAGCGCCTCACGGAGGTGGTGGAGGTTGTGGTAGGGCAGGTCCGCGACGTGGCCGCGGGCGGGGTCGCTCGCGAGCTCGCCGAGCTCGAGCTCGACGAACGCCAGTCCCGGGAAGCGGACGAACTTCGACGGCTCCACGGTGATGCCCTCGTAGAAGGTGCGCGGGTCCTGGTCGCTGACGACGAGGCTGGTCACCGGGGCGAGCTCCTTGTACAGGTGCAGACCGTCACCGGCGGGCGGAAGGTCCGCGCTGCGCCCGAGCTCGAGCGTGGCGCCGTAGGCGGTGGTGAGGTGCAGGCTGCCGAGCGCGTCGACCGGCACGTGCTCGAGCACCCGGTAGGTGGAGACGTACACCGAGCTCTTGGGGCGGCCGTCGGGGTGGGCGACGCACCGCTCGAACGCCGCCTCGAGGTCGAAGAAGTCCCCGAGCCGCGCGGGGTCGACGTCGAAGAAGATCGCCTGACCCTTGGACTTGTAGCCGTACCCCGTGGCGTAGTACTGCCCGAACTTCTCCGGCGGGAGCTGGGAGGCGATCAGCGCCTCGGGCACCAGTGAGAAGTAGAGGTACGTCTGCATCATCGGCTCCGCTCGGGTGGGCGTCCTTGTCCGGGGCCAAGACTAGGGGCGTCGGCGGCGGGCGCGGGCACGATCAGGCTCTGACCTCGTCGACCATGCGTGCGACGTGCAGCGTCAGGTACGTCACCTCGTCCTCGGTGAGGGGCTGGCCGAGCCGGAGCTCGAGGACCGCCTGGAGCTTCAGCGCCGTCGAGTAGGCCTCGGGGTAGGCGCCCCGGATGGCGGTGCCGAGCCGGCCCGCGCCGTCGTCGAGCTGACGTCCGGTGTGCGCCCTGACGAAGAAGTACCGCAGGTGCGTGATGAACCGGGCCGCGTTGACCGTGTCACGGTCGAAGGGCCGGGAGTACGTCTGCTCGAGGACGTCGAAGAGCTGCGCGAAGACGCCGGTCATACGGTAGGTCTGCGACAGGTCACCGGTGGCGAACCCCGCGTTGACCAGGTGCAGGGCGATCGGGACGGCCTCCTCCGGGGGGAGGGGCACGTCGAGCCGGGCGTTGACGAGCTCGAGGACGCGGCCGGCGGTCGCGAGCTCCGGGGGTAGAGGTGCGCGACCTCCGCCCGGAGCGGGTACTCGATCTCGATGCCCTGGCGCAGGCGCTCGAGCGCGAAGCTGATGTGGTCGGCGAGGCCGACGACCGTGGTGGAGCTGGCCCGCCGGCCGGAGCCGGCGTCCGAGGCGGCCAGGGCCTGGTCGGCGAGGAGGAGGAGCTCGGGCGGGATCGCCGAGATGAGCGCACCGAAGTTGTCCGGGTCGCGGCCGTCCTCGGGCACGAAGACGCGCACCACCTTGTCCTGGTCGACCGTGTCACCGGGCCTCGCCTGGAAGCCCAGCCCGCGGCCGGTGAGGATGACGTCGCTGCCGGCGTCGGTGCGGGCGAGGACCACGTTGTTGTTGAACACCCGCAGGATCTCCACGCCCACCTCCTCTCCTCAGGCCCAGGGTGGCGGGAACCGTCCGGCCCCGCCACCCCTCACCGCACTGGACTCAGCGCTGCAGCGCCGGGGCCACGTCGTCGGCACGGCCCAGGATCGCACCGTTGGTCTCGATCACCTCGCGGTACCAGTGGAACGACTTCTTGCGGTACCGCTCCAGACTGCCGGTGCCGTCGTCGTTGCGGTCGACGTAGATGAAGCCGTAGCGCTTGCTCATCTGAGCGGTCGACGCGCTGACGAGGTCGATGCAGCCCCACGTGGTGTAGCCCAGCAGGTCCACGCCGTCGGCCAGGGCCTCGCCCACCTGCACGAGGTGGTCGTCGAGGTAGGCGATGCGGTAGTCGTCGACGACGGTGGGCGTGCCGTCCACCTCGACCAGCTGGTCGACGGCGCCGAGGCCGTTCTCCACGATGAAGAGCGGCTTCTGCCACCGCTCCCAGTAGTCGTTGAGAACGACGCGCAGACCCTGCGGGTCGATCTGCCAGCCCCACTCCGACGCCTCGAGGGTCGGGTTCGGGACGCCGCCCATGATGTTGCCGCGTCCGGCCACCTTCTTCTCCGGGTCGGCGGTCTCGCACAGGCTCATGTAGTAGCTGAACGAGACGAAGTCGACCGTGTGCCGCAGGTCCTCGCGGTCCTGGTCGGTGACGTCCAGCTCGATGCCGTGCTCGCGGAAGTACCGCAGCAGGTAGCCCGGGTACTCGCCCCGGCAGTGGATGTCACCGAAGGCGTAGTTGGCGTGCTCCGCCTGCATGGCCGCGACGACGTCGGCCGGGTCCGGGGTGAGCGGGTAGGTGGGCATGGCGAGGATCATGCAGCCGACCTGGGCGCCGGGAGCGAGCTCGCGGGCGAGCCTGGTGGCGCGCGCGGACGCCACGAGCTCGTGGTGGATGGCCTGGTACAGGTCCTGCTCGCTCAGCTGGTCCTTCGGCGTCGGGATGCCGCCGGAGAGGAAGGGCTCGTGCAGGACGGAGTTGATCTCGTTGAAGGTCAGCCAGTACCTCACCCGGTGGCCGTAGCGCTCGAAGAGGGCGCGGCAGTACCGCTCGTAGAACCCGATGAGCTCGCGGTTGGTCCACCCGCCGTAGGCGCGAGCCAGGTGCAGCGGCGTCTCGTAGTGGCTGATGGTGACGAGGGGCTCGATGCCGTGCCGCTCGAGCTCGTCGAGGACCCGGTCGTAGAAGGCGAGGCCCTCCTCGTTGGGGGTGTCGTCGTCACCGTTGGGGAAGATCCGGCTCCACGCGATCGAGAGACGGAAGACCTTGAACCCCATCTCGGCGAACAGGGCGATGTCCTCGGCGTAGCGGTGGTAGAAGTCCACTGCCTCGAGCTTGAGGTTGTCCGGCGTGGGGGCCTCGGTGGGCGGCGTCTGGATGCCCCGGGGGAGGACGTCCTGGATGGACAGGCCCTTGCCGCCCTCGGCGTAGGCGCCCTCGACCTGGTTGGCCGCGGTGGCGCCGCCCCAGAGGAAGCCGGCGGGGAAGGTGGTGGTCACGGTGCGCTCCGTCGTCGTCGGGAAGTGGGTCATCTGTCTCAGACCTGCACGGTCAGGGCGGGGTCGCCGTGGGCCACGGTGCCGCCGGCGACCGGGACGACCGCGGTGAGCTCCTTGGTGTTCGTCACGACGAGCACCGTGGTGAGGTCGTAGCCGGCCTCGGCCACGACGTCGCGGTCGACGACGGCGATGAGGTCGCCGGCGCGGACCTGCTGGCCGCGGGTGACCTCCGCGGTGAAGCCGCGGCCGCCGAGCTTGACCGTGTCGATCCCGATGTGGACCAGGGCCTCGACGCCCTCGGCCGACTTGATGCCGTAGGCGTGTCCGGTCTTCATCGCCACCTGGACGGTGCCGGTGATGGGCGAGTAGATGCGGCCGTCGGAGGGCACGATGCCCACGCCCTGCCCCATCGCACCGGAGGAGAACACCTTGTCCTGCACCTCGGCGAGCGGCACGGCGCGGCCGGCGACGGGGGAGAGGACGTCGACGACGCCGGTGAGCGTAACGGTGGAGGCCTGGGCGGCGCCCGAGGTGGCTCCCGGGACGGCGGGCACGGGAGCGCCTCCCGTGGAGGGAGTGGCAGCGACGGCGTCCGCGGACTCGCGGGGACCGAAGAGGAAGGTGAGCGAGAAAGCGATCGCGATGGCGGCGCCGGTACCGATGAGCTGCAGGGCGAAGTTGCCGATGGGGGCGTACGCGGGCAGGGCGAGCAGGGACGGGAACACGAACGCGTTGGCCGCGCTGCCGCCGGCGGCCGCGATGGCGCCGCCGACGACGCCACCGGCGATACCGAAGTAGAAGGGCTTCTTCAGCGGCAGGTTGACGCCGTAGATGACCGGTTCGGTGACGCCGGCGAGGAGCCGGAAAGGGAGCCGGTCGCCGCGACCTCGCGCCGTGCGGCGCTGTGGCTTCTGATCGCCACGGCGAGCGCGGCGGCTGCCTGAGCGAGCACTGCTGCGACGAGCGGTCCGGACAGGATGGAGAAGCCCTGGGTGCTGAGGTCGTTGATCATGACGGGGACGAGGCCCCAGTGCAGGCCGAACAGGACGAAGACCTGCCAGAAACCGCCGAGGATGGCGCCGGCGAGCCACGGCGCGACGCCGAAGATCGCGTTCACGCCCGAGGAGATCGCCTCGGCGGCGGCGGTGGTGACCGGTCCGACCGTCATGAGCACGAGCGGGACCATGACGAGGATGGTCAGCAGCGGGACGCTGAAGTTGCGGATCGCGTCGGGGAGGACCTTGGCGAGGAAGCGCTCGAGGTGGCTCTGGAGCCAGACCGCCACGATGATCGGGATGACCGAGTTCGTGTAGTTCATCATGACGACCGGCACCCCTGCGAAGGCCACGGGCTCGCCCGCGGTGGCCAGTGCCACGATCGACGGGTAGACGAGGGCGCCTGCGATGGCCATCGAGGTGAACTGGTTGGTCCGGAACCGTTTGGCGGACGTGATCGCCAGGAACATCGGCAGGAAGTAGAACAGCGCGTCGGCGGCCGCAGCCAGGATGACGTTGGTCTGGGACTCGGCCGCGAGCCAGCCGAACTGGTTGGCCATGCTCAGGAAGGCCTTGAGGAGTCCCGCTCCGGCGAGCGGCCACAGGACGGGCTGGAAGATCGAGGAGATGAGGTCGATGAAGCGGTTGAAGATGTTGCCCCCGGCCGGGGCGTCGGCGCCGGCGTGGTCGTCGTCGGTCAGCTTCGAGATCTTGCCGAGCTCGGCGTAGACCGTCGGCACGTTGTTGCCGATGACCACCTGGTACTGGCCGCCGGCCTGCATCACGGTGATGACCCCGGGGAGCTTCTCGATGGCGGCCTTGTCGGCCTTGCTCTCGTCGCGCAGCTTCAGCCGCAGGCGGGTGGCGCAGTGCGTAGCGCTCGTCACGTTCTGCTCGCCGCCGACCTCCTGGAGGATGTCCTCGGCCAACGTCCGATAGTTCACGGATCCCATCTCAAGACCTCTCTGTCCATGTCCCCGGGCACAAAAAAAGACCCGAGCCGCACGTGCGTGCGTCTCAGGTCTTGCCTCGTCGCCGAGTAACAATCCTTCAGGCAACCCTGCCTGTCGGGGAGGAAACTACACGGCGCTCGGCCCGGAGCGCAAGTGTGTTCTGCGGCACAGGGCTGTCTGAGGTGCAGCACGGCGCGGAGCGACGGGATGCGCGCACAGTCGGCATCCCCTGTGGTGCGACATCGCGGAGGAAAGTCTTCGATAGGGCGGTGGGGCCGGGTGGTCATCGAGGGGTTCGTGGTGCCGGTCGAAGGAACAGCCTGCCGGTGAATTCGTGGCTCGACCCGACGAGGCGCATTGTGGCTCGTGCGGGGAAATGTGGCTCGCGCGGGAAGTGTGGCTCGTGGGGGAAATGCGGCTCGTGCGGGGATATCCGGCTCACGGGGCGCCGACGGCGTCGAGCCACGCTGGGTGGCCGTGTCGGTACGTAGGACAACGGGACTGCAGGTGGGCGGCGCCCGCCGGCGACGATGACCGTCGCCCGGCTTGGTGCCGGTCCGGCCTGGGCCGCCCCATGCCGCTGAGCCTGCCATCCAGCCCTGTGGACATTCGGGGTTATCCACAAATTCATTTACACAAGTCGTGGGTATTGCTTCCTTGTACGGGCGTTCGATAAATTAGGGGCCAGGTAGCTGACTCGTATTGGATGCCCCGGAGACGGGGGCGGTGTGCCCTGGAGGTGTGTGGTGGCGGCGGAGGCGGTGGTCGATCCCGGGACCGCGCTGGCGGCCGGGGTCGGCGACCTGCTCACCGCGTGCGCGGCCCTGGCCGAGGTGGACGTGCACGGGGTGGCGTTCACCGCCCTGGCCGAGACCGCCGGCGCGTTGGAGCGGGTCCGCCGTCAGGTCGCGGGCCTGGAGGCCAGGGTCCTGGCCGCGGTCGACGCCGACGGGCGGTGGGCCACCGGCGGGGCCCGGACCCTGCCCGCCTGGGTGCGCCAGATCACCGGCGCCCACCCCGCGACCGCCGCCCGGCGGGTGCGTACCGCCCGGGCCCTGCGCGACGTCCTGCCCGCCGCCGCGGCGGCCCTGGCGGCCGGGGACATCAGTGACGAGCACGTCGGTGTCCTCATCCGCCACGCCACCGACACCCCCGCTCGGGTGGCGCAGCTGGCCGACCCCGAGATGGGTGAGGAGTTCCTCGTCGGCTGCGCGGCGGGCCTGGACGTGGCCCGGTTCACCCGCCTGGTCGCCCACTGGGCCATCCGCACCGACCCCGACGCCGCCGACCGCTCCTACGCCGATGACCTGGACCGGGAGGAGCTGTTCATCTCCGACGTCCCCGGCGGGTCCCTCCTGCGCGGCTTCCTCGCCACCGCCAACGCCACCGCCCTGAAAGAAGCCCTGACCGCCCGCACCGGCGTCCCGCCCGCCGGAGACACCCGCACCCCCGCCCAACGCCGCGCCGCGGCCCTGAACGGCATCACCCACCTCGCCCTGGACTCCGGCACCCTCCAACCCACCGCCCGGATCCGCCCCCACCTGGCCGTGACCACCACCCTGGACACCCTCCTCGCCCTCACCGCCGCCTCCGCCGGCGGCGCCGACGGCGCCAGCGGCTCACGCGGCGCCGGGCAGAGCGATCCCGGCACCGGCACCGGTGCCGGTGCCGGTGACGTCGGCGCGGGCGGCGGTCAGGACACGGACGTCCTGGCGCGGATCACCGCCGACCTCGACCCGGGCGTCCTGGCCGGGGTCGAGGCCGCGACCCTGGCCGACAACACCCCCATCCCCTTCACCCTCCTCGCCCGCCTGGCCTGCGCCAGCGCCGTCCACCGCGTCATCTTCGGCCCCGACGCCGAGATCCTCGACGTCGGCCGCGAGGAACGCCTCTTCACCACCGCCCAAACGAGGGCGATCATCGCCCGCGACCGCCACTGCCAGTACCCCGGCTGCGACGCCCCACCCGGCGAGGGCGAGATCCACCACAACCTCTGGTGGTACGCCCACCACGGCCCCACCGACATCACCAACGCCATCCTGCTGTGCTGGCACCACCACGACCACGTCCACGCCCAACACATCACCATCGAACGCCACCCCACCCACTGGCGATTCCTCGACCGCCACGGCACCCCCATCGGCAAGACCGCGATCCGAGCGCCCGGCTCACCGCCGACGCCCAACAGCCCGGACTGACCGCGGCCGTCCGGAGGGGCCGAGAGACCGGTTCTCGAGCTGTCTGGTTAAGGTGCTTCATTCTCTGTCGCGTCAAGAGCGGTTTGCTGAGCTCCCGCATCACCGCAGTCGCGGTTGCGCCCTCCGCATGCCAAGGCGCGATGCCGCCCATCCGCACGCCGGACCACCTCGAGAGGATCCCGCATGGCGACCCGACCCGTCCCGCGCCCGCCGATGGGGTGGAACAGCTGGGACTGCTACGGCACGACCGTCACCGAGTCCGAGGTGATGGCAAACGCCGCGTTCATGGCCGAGCACCTCCTGCCCCACGGGTGGGACACCGTCGTCGTGGACATCGACTGGTCCGACCCCACCGCCCGTGCCCACGGGTACAACGCCGGCGCGCCGCTCGCCCTCGACGACCACGGCCGCCTCCTCCCGGACCCGGGGCGCTTCCCCAGCGCCGCCGGCGGGGCGGGCTTCGGGCCGCTCGCCGAACGCCTCCACGCGCTCGGGCTGCGTCTGGGCATCCACACGATGCGGGGGATCCCGCGCCTGGCGGTGGAGCGGGCCACGCCCGTGCTCGGCGGTGGCGGCGCCACCGCCGCCGACGTCGCCGACCCGACGAACGTGTGCGAGTGGAACCCGGACATGCTCGGGCTCGACCACGACCACCCGGCCGCCCAGGCCTACTACGACTCCACCCTGGAGCTGTACGCCCGGTGGGGTGTCGACCTCATCAAGGCCGACGACATGCTGTGGCCGTACCAGGCGGCGGACATCGCGGCCTACGCCCGGGCGATCGACCGGTCGGGCCGCGCGATCGACCTGAGCCTCTCGCCGGGGCGGGACCTCTCCCTGACCCGCGTGGGCCACCTGCGCGAGCACGCCACGATGTGGCGCATCTGCGACGACCTGTGGGACCGGTGGGAGGACGTCGAGGGCAACTTCGCCCGGTTCGCCCGGTGGGCGCCGTTCGCGGGGGAGCGGGGCTGGCCCGACGGCGACATGCTGCCGCTGGGACGCATCGGCCTGCGGGCCGAGCGGGGCGAGCCGCGCGACGACGCCCTCACGCCCGCCGAGCGGGTCAGCCTCATGACCCTGTGGGTGATCGCCCGCTCGCCCCTGATGATCGGTGGGGACCTGCCGTCGACGGACCCGGCGACGACCGCGCTGTTCACCAACCCGGACGTCCTCGCCGTACACGCCCGCTCGAGCGGCAACCGTGAGGTCTTCCGCGAGGGTCCGCTGGTGCTGTGGACCGCCGAGGGGGACGACGAGGTGCGCTACGTGGCGGCCTTCAACCTCGGCGCCGGGGAGCTCGCGGTCGCACTCGACGCCGGGGACGTCGGGCTGCCGGTGACCGCCCACGGCCGGCTCGTCGGGGAGGTCCGCGAGCTGTGGACGGGCGAGCCGGTCACCGCCACGTCGGTGGCCCGCCAGAGCGAGGACACCCGAGGCGTCGCACCCGGCTCCGCGGCCCTGCTCGTGCGCCTCGCGCCCCACGGGGCGGCGCTGCTTCGGCACGCACCTCACCGGTAGTCGACCGTTGGCATCCCGACTCGGGGCCGGACGTCGCTCGGCGTCACGAGGATGCCGGGCGGAGGTAGGAGCCGTCCTCGACACTCGAACACCTGTTCGTCTAGTCTGAGTACGTGCCCGACGGAGCCACGATCCTCCACGCCGACCTCGACGCCTTCTACGCGTCGGTGGAGCAGCTGCTCGACCCGGCCCTGCGGGGCCGGCCGATCGCGGTGGGCGGCAGCCCGAGCGGCGGGGTGGTGCTCGCGGCGTCCTACGAGGCGAAGGCCTTCGGCGTGCAGGGCGGGATGCCGGGCTGGCGGGCGGCCCGCCTGTGCCCGGACCTCACCTTCGTCCGCGGCAGCTTCGCGCGGTACCAGCCGCTGGCGGACCGCGTCATGGACATCCTCGGTGACGTCACGCCCCTCGTGCAGCGCATCTCCGTCGACGAGGCCTTCCTCGACGTCTCCGGAGCCGTGCACCTCTTCGGCCCGCCCGCGTCGATCGGGGCGCTGATCCGGCGGCGGGTGCGCGCGGAGGTCGGGCTGGCGATCTCGGTGGGTGCGGCCCGCACCAAGCACCTGGCCAAGGTCGCCTCGCAGGTGGCCAAGCCCGACGGGCTCGTCGTCGTCGAGCCGGGGCAGGAGCGTGCCTTCCTCGACCCGCTGCCGGTGGCCCTCATGTGGGGGGTCGGCCCGGTGACGGAGCAGCAGCTGGCGGAGCGGGGCATCCGCACCATCGGCGACCTCGCGGCCGCGCCGGGTCCCATGCTCGAGCGTCTTCTCGGGCGCCCCGGGGGGACGCTGCACGCCCTGGCGCTGGACGAGGACCCGCGCCGGGTCGCGACGTCGTCCCGGGCCCGGTCCGTCGGCGCCCAGTCCGCGCTCGGCCGGCGGGCCCCGACGCCGGAGCTCGTCCGCTCGGTGCTCTCGCACCTCGCCGAGCGGGTCGCCGGGCGTCTGCGCGCCAAGGACCGTGCCGGCCGGACGGTCACGGTGCGGGTGCGGTTCGCCGGCATGCGGGCCGTCACCCGCTCCCTCACCCTCGCCGCCCCGGTCTCGTCGACGCTCACGCTCACCGAGGTGGCCGAGCGCCTCGTCCGGCAGGCCCTGGACGACCAGGACGGCGCCGTCGAGATCACCCTCCTGGCGATCTCGGTGTCGAACCTCGCCGCGCAGCCGTCCATCCAGCTCGAGCTGCCCCTTCCCCCGCCCGACCCGTGGCGGCCAGGCTCGGCCACCGGCTCGGCCCGGTGGGCGCTCGACCGGTCGATGGACGCCGCGCGCGCCCGGTTCGGCAAGGACGCCGTCGGCTACCTCCCGGCGACGCTGGGCCGGACCGGCGGTGTGCCGGACGACTTCCGCGAGCTGGCGCAGCGGGACCTGTGAGGACGACGACGGCCGGGCGTCGTGCCACCCTGGTCCCGGGTCGCGGCGCCCGGCCGTCCCGCGGAAGGAGAACGACGTGAAGGTCGCGGTCGTCGGCGGCGGGTCGACGTACACCCCGGAGCTCGTCGACGGGATCGCACGGCTGGGGAACGTGCTCGCGGTCGAGGAGCTCGCCCTGACCGACCCGGCCCACGAGCGCCTCGACCTTGTCGCGGGTGTGTCCCGGCGCATCCTGTCCCGCCAGGGCCACCCGGCGACGGTGAGCGCGACGGCGGACCTCGACGCCGCCGTGGACGGGGCCGACGTCGTCCTCCTCCAGCTGCGTGTCGGCGGGCAGCGCGCCCGCGCCGTCGACGAGACCCTCCCGCTCGAGTGCGGCTGCGTGGGGCAGGAGACCACCGGCACCGGGGGGTTGGCGAAGGCCCTGCGCACCGTCCCGGTGGTGCTCGACATCGCCGAGCGGGTCCGGGCCCGGGCGGCGCCGGACGCCTGGGTCGTCGACTTCACCAACCCGGTCGGGATCGTCACCCGGGCGCTGCTCGACGCCGGGCACCGCGCGGTGGGCCTGTGCAACGTCGCCATCGGCAACCAGCGCGCCGTCGCCGCGCACCTCGGGGCGGACCCCGCCGACGTGAGACTGGACCACGTGGGGCTCAACCACCTCACGTGGACCCGGCGTGTCGTCGTCGGCGGCACCGACGTCCTGCCGGCCCTCCTGGACGAGGGCGCCGAGGTCCTCACCGAGCGGTCCGGCCTGCCCGCCGCCCTGCTGCGCCGCATCGGTGCCTGGCCCTCGTACTACCTGCGCTACTTCTACGACCACGACGCCGTCGTCCGTGAGCAGCGCACGACGCCCTCGCGCGCCGAGGAGGTCGCCGCCATCGAGCGGGAGCTCCTCGACCTCTACGCCGACCCCGCGCTCGACCGCAAGCCCGCCCTGCTCGAGAGGCGTGGGGGCGCCTACTACTCGGAGGCGGCCGTGGACCTCATGGCCTCCCTCGTCGGCGACCGGCGCGACGTCCAGGTCGTCAACCTCCGCAACGCGGGCACGTTCCCCTTCCTCGACGACGGCGCCGTCGTCGAGGTGCCCGCCCGGGTCGGCGCCGGAGGCGTGGTGCCCGAGCCCGTGGCGCCGCTCGACCCGCTCCTCGCGGGTCTCGTCGCGCACGTCAGCGCGTACGAGAGCCTCGCGCTCGACGCCGCGCTGCGCGGCGGGCGGGACCGCGTCTTCCGCGCCCTGCTCGCCCACCCGCTGATCGGTCAGGCGGAGACCGCCGACCGGCTCACCGACCTCCTCCTCGCCGCGAACCACGAGCACCTGCGGTGGCTGACGTGAGCGTCCTGGCCGTCGACGGTGGGAACAGCAAGACCGACGTCCTCCTCGTCGCCGACGACGGGACGGTCCTGGCCTGCGCGCGGGGTGGCGGCTCGTGCCACCAGAGCGTGGGCATGGCCACCACCATGAGCGTGATCGGTGAGCTCGTGGCGCGCGTCGCCGCCGACGCGGGCCTGGACCCGGCGGCCGGCCCGGTGGCCGAGCACGGGGCGTTCTACCTGGCCGGGGCGGACCTGCCCGACGAGACCGCCGCGCTGCGCGACCGGATCGGCGCAGCCGGCTGGGCGCGGCGTGTCGTGGTCGACAACGACACCTTCGCTCTCCTGCGTGCCGGGACCGACGCCTCCGACGCGGTGGCCGTCGTCGTGGGGGCGGGCGTCAACGCCGTCGGCGTGGCCGCCGGCGGCGCGGTCACCCGGTTCCCCGCGCTGGGGCGGCTCTCGGGCGACTGGGGCGGCGGGGCGGACCTCGGCGCGGAGACGCTCTGGCTCGCGGTGCGGGCCGAGGACGGCCGCGGAGCGCCCACCGCCCTGCGCGACGCCGTCGCCGGGTACTTCGGCGTCACGACGGTCGCGGAGGTCGTCGCAGGCATCCACCTGGGCGACATCCCCGCCGACCGGCTGCTCGGGCTGACCCCGGTGCTGCTGCGGGTGGCCGGTGAAGGGGACCGCGCCGCCGTCGCCGTCGTGCGGCGCATGGCGGAGGAGGTGGTGCTCCTCGCCACCGCCGCCCTGGGCCGGCTCGGGCTGCTGCAGCGGGAGGCCGACGTCGTCCTCGGCGGCGGGGTCCTCGCGGCCCGCGACCCGCTGCTCCTCGGGGCGGTCGAGGCGGGCCTGGCCGACCGCGCGCCGTCGGCGTCCGTGCGTGTGGTGGACACCGCCCCGGTGCTCGGCGCGGCCCTCCTCGGGCTCGACGCGGCAGGCGCACCGCCGGGCGCGGGCGAGCTCCTGCGCTCCGGGCTGCGGGCTGCGTCCCCGAGGCACACCACGACGGGGGCGTCATGAGCGGCGGGGGCGCGATGAGCGACGGGGGCGTCATGAGCGACGGGGGCGCGATGAGCGACGGGCACGACCTCGAGAGGTTCGTCCGGGCCCAGGAGGACACCTACGACGCCGCCCTGGCCGAGCTGGCACGCGGACGCAAGACCGGGCACTGGATGTGGTTCGTCTTCCCGCAGGTCGCCGGGCTCGGCCGCAGCGAGACGGCCCGGCGGTACGCCATCGCCTCCCTGGCCGAGGCCCGGGCCTACCTGCGGCACCCGGTCCTGGGACCGCGTCTGGTCGCGTGCGCGCGGACCGTCGCGGCGAGCCCCGCCCCGACGGCGCAGGACCTCCTCGGCGGGATCGACGCGGTCAAGCTCCGGTCGTCGATGACGCTGTTCGCGGCCGCCGCTCCGGGCGAGCCGGCGTTCACCGCGGTGCTGGACCGGTACTACGGCGGCTCGGCCGACCCGGAGACCCTCGCCCGGCTCTGACGGGCCGGCCCCGCCGGCGGCACCCCGGCGGGCGGGGGCTCGCGATGGGCGAGACGGTGCACGCCGACGAGCGCGAGCCCGGCCCCGAGCACGAGGGAGCCGGCGACCGCCCACGCCCGCGGCGGCAGGGTGGTCAGGGCGAGGAAGGACCGCGTCCACGGCACCAGCATGAGCCCGGCGAACGTGCCGGCCAGCGCCGCGACGAGGCCCACCTCCCAGCGTCGCAGCGGCAGCATGAGCAGGGTGAGGACGCTCAGGCCGACGCCGAGGAGGACCACCGTCGCCGTCGTCCGGGCGGCGCCGACGCCCAGGCCGGCGCCGAGCACCAGGGCGTAGCCGCCGAAGGTCGCCGCCGCCGCGACGGTCCCGGCCGGCACGGCGAAACGCAGCACCCGGCCGAGGAAGTCGGGCCGGGAGCGCTCGAGGTTCGGTGCCAGGGCGAGGAAGAAAGCGGGCACACCGATGGTGAGGGTGGAGACGACGGTGAGGTGCCGCGGGAAGAACGGGAACGGCAGCTGGGCCACCCCGACCGCGAGGGCCAGGACGGCGACGTAGACGGTCTTGGTGAGGAACAGGTGCGCGACGCGCTCGATGTTGGCGATGACACGGCGGCCCTCCGCGACGACGCCGGGCAGGACATCGAACCGGTCGTCCATGAGCACGAGCTGGGCCACCGCCCGGGCCGCCGGCGCGCCGCTGCCCATGGCCACGCCGATGTCCGCCTCCTTCAGCGCCAGGACGTCGTTGACGCCGTCGCCGGTCATGGCGACGACGTGCCCGCGGCCGCGCAGCGCCCGGACCATGTCCCGCTTCTGCTGCGGCGTCACCCGGCCCAGGACGGTTGCGCCTTCCACGGCGTCGCCGAGGTCCGGTCCGAGGGTACGGGCGTCGACCGGCCGGTCCGCCCCCGGCAGGGCGAGCTGGGCGGCCACCGCGGAGGCGGTCCGCGGGCTGTCGCCGGAGATGACCTTCACCTCGACCCCTTCGGCGGCGAAGTAGCGCAGCGTGGCGGCGGCGTCGGGGCGGACCCGCTCGGCCAGGGCGACGAGAGCTACGGCGACGAGCGCGCGTGGGGGCTGTCGGTCCGTGCCCCCGGCCCGCACCGTCCCTCCGGCAGGGAGCTCGCCCGCCGCCGGCGTCCCGGGGAGCTCGCCCGCCGCCGGCGTCCCGGGGAGCTCGCTCGTCGTCGGCGTCCCGGGGAGCTCGCCGGCGCGGGCCAGGAGCAGCACCCGCTGCCCGGCGCCCGCCCGCCGCTCCGCCTCGGCCACGGCCGGCGCACCGGGCGGGAGGAGCACCTCGGGGGCACCCAGCACCCACGTCCCGTGCCCGGCCACCGTGACCGCGCTCCACTTCCGGGCCGAGGAGAACGGCACCTCGTCGGTCACCACCCACCCGTCCGGCGCGGGGAAGGCGCGCGCGAGGGCGAGGGTGGAGGCGTTGGGGTTCGCGTCGGCGTGGGCGACGGCCCCGAGCGCCTCCTCGGCCGGGCCGTCGCCGAAGGCCACGACGGCGGCCACCGACATCGCGGGCTCGGTGAGGGTGCCGGTCTTGTCGATCCCGACCACGTCGACCCGCGCCAGCCCCTCGATGGCCGGCAGCTCCTTGACGAGCACCCCGCGCGCACCCAGCCGGACGACCCCGACGGCGAACGCCACCGAGGTGAGCAGCACCAGCCCCTCGGGCACCATGCCGACGACACCCGCGACGGAGGAGCGCACCGCCGTCGCGAGCGACTCCTGCTCGACGAGGAGCTGGGTCGCCACGAGCAGCACCGCCGTGGGGACGAGCACCCAGGTGATCACCCGGAGCACGCGGTCGAGCGCGTCGCGGATCTCGCTGGCCACGAGGGTGAACCGCCGGGCCTCGGCCGCCAGCGTCACGGCGTAGGCGTTCTCGCCCACCCGGTCGGCGCGGTACCGGCCCGACCCGGCGACGACGAAGCTGCCCGACAGGACCGTCTCGCCGACCCCACGGGGCTCGGGAGCGGCCTCGCCGGTGAGGAGGGACTCGTCGATCTCCAGGCCCTCCGCGCGCAGCAGCGGCCCGTCGACGACGAGCTGGTCGCCGCGGTGGACCTCCACCGCGTCCCCGAGCACGACCTCCGCGGCGCCGACCGGGGTGGTGGCGCCGTCGCGCACGACCGTCGCGACGGGGGCCTCGAGCACCGAGAGGCGGTCGAGCGTGCGCTTGGCCCTCAGCTCCTGGACGATCCCCACCGCGGCGTTGGCGACGATGACGATCCCGAAGAGCGCGTCCTGCAGGGGCCCGACGACGAGGATCACCGCGAGCAGGGCGCCGAGGAGGACGTTGAAGCGGGTGAGGAGGTTCGCCCGGAGGATCTGCGCGCCGGTGCGGCTGGGTCGCTCGCTCGTGCGGTTGACCTGGCCGGCCCGGACCCGTTCGGCGACCTCGGCAGCGGTGAGCCCGGTGTCGGCAGGCACCGTCCCAGCAGGCACCGTTCCAGCAGGCACCGTCCCGGCCGGCACGGTCGCCGAGAGTCGGGTCTCGGCAGTCCCCGCCCTGGAGGACCCGGGGAGCGCGGCGGCGGCCCCGGCGGGCAGCTCGGCCATCTCTCCCTCCCCGGCCCGGTCGCACCGACGAGCCTGGGTCCAGCGTGCCCGGCGCACTGCTGCGCGCACCAGAGGCCTAGGGCCCTGAGCGGGTCAGCGCTCCTCGGACAGCTGCGAGGGGGCGCCGAGCGTCATGCCGTGCCGCTCGGCCTCGCGCCGCAGTCGCAGTGCGAGCAGACGCTCGCGGTAGCCGACGACCGTGCCGACGACGATGGCCGTGCCGCTGAGGAGGAGCCCGACGCCCACCCCTACGCCGGCGAACGGGATGAGGTCCGGCGCGACGACGGCGACGGTGCCCACCGTGAGCAGGACCGCGCCGAAGCCGATCGCGACGGCGGTGTTGAGCGGGCTCGCCCCGGCGAGCGCCGTGACGTCGTGGGCGCGCCGGCGCACGTGGTGGACGTGCTTGCGGGCCCAGGCGTACTCCGTGGCGAGGATGGCCAGGCCGGCGGCCGTGCCGAGCAGGCCCGGGCCGGGGAGCACGAGCATGAGCAGCCCCGCCACGAGGACCGTGGCGCCGACGACGGTGACGGCACCACGGCGCACCATGCGGAGCAGTCCGGGCATGCCTTCCAGGCTCTCACACCTTCGTCGCGCTGGGCAGGGGGTGAGACGAACTCCCCGCCGGCACGCCCGGCACTCGGGCCGCCGTCGTGCGGGACGTGCGGCGGATCGTGAAACGATGACCCCATGGCCATGCGTGAGATCCGTACCGTCGGTGACCCCGTCCTGCGCACCCCCTGCGAGGACGTCACCGACATCGACGACCGTGTCCGCTCCCTGGTGGAGGACCTCCTCGAGACCGTCGACACCGAGGGGCGCGCCGGCCTGGCGGCCAACCAGATCGGCGTCGGCCTCCGGGCGTTCTCCTGGAACATCGACGACGAGATCGGCTACGTCCTCAACCCGCGCATCGTCGAGCTCTCCGAGGACGAGTTCCAGGACGGCGACGAGGGCTGCCTGTCGGTCCCCGGGCTGTGGTTCCCCACCCGGCGCGCCTGGTACGCCCGTGTCGAGGGCATCGACCTGGACGGCAAGGAGGTCGTCGTCGAGGGTGAGGAGCTCATGGCCCGCGCCCTCCAGCACGAGGTCGACCACCTCGACGGCAAGCTCTACCTCGACCGGCTCGAGCCCGCCGTGCGGAAGAAGGCGATGAAGGCGGTCCGCGAGCTGCTCTGAGCTCACGGGCCGGTCAGCAGAGCCGTGCACGCGGCGGGCTCACGCGTGCACGGGCGGCGCCCCGGTACGGCTCGGCGGGCCGACGTGAGCCGGGCGCCCCGTGCGGCTCGCCGAGCTCACGTGTGGCGCGGGCGGCGCCGCGTACGGCATGATGGCGCTGTTCGCCGCGCGAACACCTGCCTGTGAGGTACCGAGGTCGTTGGGGAAGACGCACCTCGAAACCAACCAGGAGGAGTCGACATGAGTGGTGCCTTCACCCGCGGCGTCATCTTCGTGCACTCTGCGCCCCGGGCGCTGTGCCCCCACGTCGAGTGGGCGGCGGGCACCGTGCTGGACGCGCGCGTGACCATGGAGTGGACGGTGCAGCCGGCCGCCGACGGCCTGTTCCGTGCCGAGCACTCCTGGGTCGGCCCGGTCGGCACGGGGGCGCGTCTGGCATCGGCGCTGCGCGGATGGACCCACCTGCGTTACGAGATCACCGAGGAGGCGAGCCCGGGCTGCGACGGCGGACGCTGGTCGCACACCCCCGAGCTCGGGATCTTCCACGCGCAGACGGACACCCACGGCAACGTGGTCGTGCCCGAGGACCGTGTCCGCGCGGCGCTGGAGCACGCGGGCGACCCCCTGCGCCTGCGCCACGAGCTCGACCTGGCGCTGGGCCAGGCCTGGGACGACGAGCTCGAGCCGTTCCGGTACGCGGGTGCGGGTGCCCCCGTGCGGTGGCTCCACCGGGTCGGCTGAGGCGGGGCGGTCGGGACGCTGGGCAGGCCGCACGGCACCATGGCGTGCTCCCGGTGCTCGGGCGGCCGGCCGACGGGCGCGTGACGTGACGAGGGGCGCCCCGGGAGGTCTCCCGGGGCGCCCCTGTGTGACCGGCGTCAGGCGGAGGCGAACAGCACCGCCACGTTGTGCCCGCCGAAGCCGAACGCGTTGTTGAGCGCGGCGACCTGGCCGGTGGGCAGGGCGCGCGGCTCGCCGCGCACCAGGTCGATATCCAGGCCCTCCTGGAGGTTGTCGACGTTGATCGTCGGCGGGGCCGTGCGCTCACGCACCGCCAGGACCGTGAGGACCGCCTCGAGGGCACCGGCGCCGCCGAGGAGGTGCCCGGTCATGGACTTCGTCGCGGACACGCACGCCCCCGCATTCAGGACCCGGGCGATCGCGCCCGCCTCGACGCCGTCGCCGGCGGGGGTGGAGGTGGCGTGGGCGTTGACGTGGACGACGTCGGAGCCGTCCAGGCCGGCGTCGGCCAGGGCGATGCGCATGGCACGCTCCTGGCCCGCACCGGTGGGGTCGGGCGGGGCGATGTCGAAGGCGTCGGCGGACATCCCGACCCCGGCGACCACGGCGTGGACGCGGGCGCCGCGGGCGGCGGCGTGCTCGGCGGACTCCAGGACGACGATGCCGGCGCCCTCACCCATGACGAACCCGTCCCGGTCGACGTCGTAGGGGCGCGAGGCCGCCTCCGGGTCGTCGTTGCGGGTGGACAGCGCCTGCATCTTGGCGAAGGAGGCGAGCGGCATGGGGTGGATCGCGGCCTCGGCACCGCCGGCGATGACGACGTCGGCCCGCCCGGAGCGGATCATGTCCACCCCGTAGGCGATGGCCTCGGCGCCCGACGCGCAGGCGGACACCGGGGCGTGGGCGCCGGCCTTGGCGCCGAAGCGCACGGAGATGTTGGCGACGGGGGAGTTGGCCATGAGCATGGGCACCGTCAGCGGCATGACGCGCCGGGCCCCCTTGTCCTTGATGGTGTCCCAGGCGTCGAGGATGGTCCACACCCCGCCGATGCCGGAGCCGACGACGGCGCCGAGGCGTTCGCCGTCGACCTCGGGGCTCCCGGCGTCCGCCCAGGCCTCGAGCGCGGCGATCATGGCGTACTGGGCCGAGGGGTCGAGGCGGCGCAGCTGCGGCCGGGGCAGGACGTCCTCGGGCTTGACCGCGACCTCGGCGGCGAAGCTGACGGGCAGCTCGTAGCGCTCGGCCCAGTCGTTGTCGAGCGTGTGCACGCCGGACTTGCCGGCGAGGACCGCCGACCAGGTGGACGCGACGTCCCCGCCGAGCGGGTTGGTGGTGCCGAGGCCGGTCACGACGACGGTGGTCGCTGCCATGCGGGTGCTCCTTCGGGCTGTGCGGGGGCGGTGCGGTGCGGTGCTGGCCGAGCCACGGCCGGGGCGCGCGGTGGGCACGCCCCGGCCGGTGAGGTCAGGCCTGCTGGGCGCCGTTGATGTAGGCGACGGCGTCCTGGACGGTCTTGAGGTTGCCGACCTCCTCGTCGGGGATGCGGACCTCGAACTTCTCCTCGGCGAGGGTGGCGATCGTCATCATCGACAGGGAGTCGACGTCGAGGTCGTCCGTGAAGGACTTCTCGGGGGTGACGGAGTCCACCGGCAGGCCGGTCTCCTCGTTGACGATCTCGGCCAGCCCGGCCAGGATCTCCTGCTCGCTGTAAGCCATGTGTTCTCTCCCTTGTTGTGTCACGTGCGGTGAAGTCTCACGTGGGTGGTCGGTGGACAGTCTGGTGGGGGCCCGCCGCCCGTGCCAGGGCGGCGCGCGGGTGGGTCAGGGCAGGACGACGACCTGGGCGGCGTAGACCAGCCCGGCGCCGAACCCGATCTGCAGGGCGATGTCGCCGCTGCGGGCCTGGCCCTCGCGCAGGAGCCGCTCGGTGGCGAGCGGGATGGACGCGGCGGAGGTGTTGCCGGTCTCGGCGATGTCCCGGCCCACGACGACGTCGTCGCGCAGGCCGAGCTTCTTGACCATGTGGTCGATGATCCGCATGTTCGCCTGGTGCGGGATGAACACGTCGATGTCCTCCGGGCGCAGCCCGGCCGCCTCGATGGCGCGCTCCGCGGTCGGCGTCATCTGGAAGACGGCCCACTTGTACACCGAGGGCCCCTCCTGGCGCAGGGTCGGCCACTCGACCTCCCCGCTGGGGCCCGCGGTGCGGTAGTCCAGCCACGAGTGTGTCTGCTTGATCATCCCGGCGGCCGAGCCGTCCGAGCCCCACACGGTCGGCCCGATGCCGGGCGTGTCCGAGGGGCCGACGACGGCGGCGCCGGCGCCGTCGCCGAGGAGGAAGGAGATCGACCGGTCGGTGGGGTCGATGAAGTCGGACATCTTCTCCACGCCGATGACCAGGACGTGCCGGGCGGTGCCCGCGCGGACCATGGCGTCGGCCTGGGCGATGCCGTACGCGTACCCGGCGCACGCGGCCGAGATGTCGTAGGCGGCGGCGGGCGTCGCACCGATCCGGTCGGCGACGACCGCCGCGAGGGACGGCGTCTGCTCGAACCACGTCACGGTGGACACGACGACGGCGTCGACGTCCGAGCCCGTGAGCCCGGCGGCCTCGAGCGCGGCCCGGGCCGCGCCCTCGGCGAGGTCGGCGACGTCGACGTCCTCGCCCGCACGGCGGCGCGAGACGATGCCGGTGCGCTGGCGGATCCACTCGTCGGACGAGCTGATCGGGCCGACGATGTCGTCGTTGACGACCACGTTCTCGCCGCGGACCCCGCCGACGCCGAGGATCCGGGCGTGCTCGACGGGTGTGGAGACGCGCAGGGTGGGTCGGGTCATCGGGATCCTCCGTGGCTGTCGATGAGCTCGCGTGCGGCGGGCAGGTCGTCCGGGCTCCTGAGGGCCACGGTCTCGACCCCGGGCAGGGTGCGCCGGGCCAGGCCCGTGAGCACCCCGCCGGGGCACAGCTCCACGGCGGCGGTGACGCCGGCCGCGAGCATCTGCTCGCAGCACAGGTCCCAGCGCACGGGGCCGGCCACCTGGGTGACGAGGCGCTCGAGGGCGTCGGCCCCGGAGGGCACGGCGGCGCCGTCGGCGTTGGAGAGGAGCGTGGTGGCCGGGTCGGCCGGGGTGAGGGTGGCGGCCGTGGCGCGCACCGCCGCGACGGCGGGCGCCATGTGCTCGGTGTGGAAGGCGCCGGCGACCTGCAGCGGGATCACCCGGGCGCGCGGGGGCGGGTCGGCGGCGAGGGCGGCGAGCTGCTCGGTGGTGCCGGCGGCGACCACCTGCCCGCCGCCGTTGACGTTGGCCGCGGTGAGGCCGTGCCGCGCCAGGGCCGCCTCGACGTCCTCCGGGCGCCCGCCGACGACGGCGGTCATGCCGGTCGGGGTGGCGACGGCGGCGTCGGCCATGGCCCGGCCCCGCTCGCGGACGAGCACGAGGGCGGCGTCGTCGTCGAGGACCCCGGCGACGGCGGCCGCCGCCAGCTCGCCCACGGAGTGGCCCGCGGCGAGGTCGGCGCGGGGACGCCCGAGCGCGTGGTGGCTCAGCAGCGACGCGGCCACGAGCAGCGGCTGGGCGACCCGCGTGTCGCGGATGGTCTCGGCGTCCGCCGTCGTCCCGAGGGTGACGAGGTCGAGCTCGGTGACGTCGCTGTAGTGCTCGAGCAGCTCCCGGAGGTGGGGGAGCTCGAGCCAGGGCGCGAGCATCCCGGGGGTCTGGGCGCCCTGTCCGGGGCAGAGAACGGCTAGCACCGTCCAACCTTGCCCGCCGGGGAGGGGGCCGCCGCGCCTACGGGGCCTACCAAGTCCCACGGAGGCGCTTGTGCGATACCTACAACTCCGTGACGCCGGTCACCGGCCCGCCCGCCGGGCCGGCGCGGGCGCGGGACGTGCGTCACACGCCCGGGCGCCCGCCGGTCACACGCCCGAGTGCCCGGCGTCGGTCTGCGTGAGGCGGCCGACGGCGAGGGCGATCTGGAGGACGAAGCCCTCCCGGGCGTCGGTGGGGTCCCAGCCGACCACCTGGGCGATGCGGCGCAGGCGGTACCGCACGGTGTTGGGGTGGACGAACAGGGCGCGCGCGGCCGCCTCGAGCGAGCGGCCCTGCGCGAAGTACTCCTCGAGGGTCTGCACGAGCGTGGCGCCGCCGGCGACGAGCGGCTTGTACAGGTCCTCGACGAGGGTGCGCCGGGCGAGGGGGTCCCCGTTGAGCATCCGCTCGGGCAGCAGCTCGTCGGCCAGCACCGGGCGCGGGGCCCCGGGCCAGGCGCGCACGGCGAGCTGGCCGGCCACCGCGGCCCGGGCCGCCCGTCCGGCGTCGCCGACGTCGCGCACCTGCGGACCGAGGACCACCGGTCCCGGGGCGAACCGGGGCAGGAGGGACTCCGCGGCGGCGCGCAGGTCCCCCTCGCCGCCGAGGACGATGACGAGGCGGTCGCCCTGGATGCCGACGAGCGCGTCCGCGGCGGCCCGCCGGCAGGCCCGGCGCAGGTCGGAGGTCCGCCGCTCGTCCATCGCCGCAGGCGCCGGGCCGACGAGGACGAGGGTGGCGCCCAGGCCCGACCACCCCAGGGCCGCGATGCGCGAGCGCACCGAGTCGTCCGCGACGCCGCGCACGAGCGAGTCGACGACGAGGGCCTCGAGCCGGGCGTCCCAGGCGCCGCGGGTCTCGGCCGCGCGGGCGTAGATCTCCGCGGCGGAGAACGCGACCTCCCGCGAGTAGACGAGCACGGCGTCGCGCAGCTCGCGCTGCTGGCCGGGCTCGGCGAGCTGGACGGCGTTGTCCTCGACGACCTCGACGACGATCCGGACGAGCTGGAGGGTGTGCTGCAGCGAGATCGACCGCGTCAGCTCGGGCGGCGCGGCGCGGAAGATCTCCTGGGCGTTGTACGAGCCCGAGGAGGGCTGCTCGTACCAGGTGATGAAGGCGGCGATGCCGGCCTGGGCGACCAGCCCGATCCACGAGCGGTCCTCGGCGGCCAGGGACCGGTACCAGTCGAGCTCGGCGTCGAGGCGCCGCAGGGCGGCCGAGGTGAGCATGTCCGTGCCGCCCCGCAGGCGGCGCACGACGTCGGAGCTGCCCTCCTCCCGGCTGACCCGCTCGCTGACCGTCATGCCTGCGAGCATAGCGAGCGGTTGTGGGATGCCTACAAAGGCGGCGGGCGCGGGCCGCCACGCCTGCGGCCCGCATCGGGCGGCAGGGCGGGGGCGATGCGGATATGGTCGTCGGCATGGCACTGCTGAGACGACTGCGCGCCCTCCTCGGGCGGAAGAAGCCGGTCCGCCGCGTCGGGATGCGCCGTCCCTCCGCGGTCCCGCCGACCGCCGACGTCCCGCGTGAGGACGCGCTGCGCGCGCGGCTCGTGGAGGACCCCAACGACATCGAGGCCTTCGCGGCCCTCGCCGACCTGGTGCGCCGGCGCGCCAGCGGGGTGGGCCCGGCCGACCCGCTCACCGCGGACCAGGAGCCGGCGGACCGGGAGCGCGCCGAGAACCTCGCGGTGTGGGCCCTCGCCGAGGAGATCGCGGGCAACCCGCGCGCCTGGTACGCCCTCATCGAGCTCGCCCGACTCTCCCTCGTCGACGACCACGAGGGCGCGATGCGCCGTCTCAACGGTGCGTGCGAGCGCGACCGGACGGGCCGCGCGGTCAGCGAGAGCGTGCGGATGCTGCGCGAGTCGGGCCTGCCGGGGGACGGCCTCGGCCTGGGCGTGGGGCACTGGTCCCCGCGCGAGCACGAGGTCGAGGCCGGGCGTCAGGTCGTCCTCGCCGCCCTCGACGCCGGCCGACCGCTCGACGCGCGCCGCCACCTCGGTGAGCTCGCCGACTCGCCCGACGCCGCCGGCGTGGCCCGGGTCACCGCCGAGCTGGAGCCGCTCGTGGCAGCCGCGCAGGTCCAGGCCTAGCATCGTCGCGGGCCCCGCCACGCCCGGCAGGACGCACGGCGTCCCCGTGGTGGGGAGAGGGACGGGCATGGACACGAGGATCGAAGAGGATCTGCTCGGTGAACGAGAGGTTCCGGCGGACGCGTACTACGGCATCCACACCGTGCGCGCGGCGGAGAACTTCCGCATCAGCACCAGCACCATCAACGACGTCCCCGAGCTGATCCGGGGGATGGTCGAGGTCAAGAAGGCCTCGGCCCTGGCCAACGCCGAACTGGGCACCGTCCCCGCCGAGGTGGCAGGCGCCGTCGTCGCGGCCTGCGACGAGATCCTCCTCCGCGGGCGGTGCACGGACCAGTTCCCGGTCGACGTCTTCCAGGGCGGGGCGGGCACGAGCGTGAACATGAACGTCAACGAGGTCGTGGCCAACCTCGCGCTGGAGCACCTCGGCCTGCCCAAGGGGCGCTACGACGTCGTCAACCCCAACGACCACGTCAACAAGAGCCAGTCCACGAACGACGCCTACCCGACCGGCTTCCGCATCGCCCTCCACCGGGCCACCGAGGAGCTGAAGAACGCCGTCCAGCGCCTCGTCCTCGCCCTCGACGACAAGGGCACCGAGTTCGCCGGGATGCTCAAGATGGGTCGCACCCAGCTCCAGGACGCCGTGCCGATGACCCTGGGCCAGGAGTTCACCGCGTTCGGCGTCGTCCTCGGCGAGGAGCTGCGCCAGCTCAGCCTCGCCCAGTCGCTGCTGCTCGAGGTCAACCTCGGGGCGACGGCGATCGGCACCGGCCTGAACACCCCGGAGGGCTACCCCGCCACGGCGGTGGCCAAGCTCGCCGAGGTCACGGGCCTGCCGCTGGTCAGCGCCGAGAACCTCATCGAGGCCACCTCGGACACCGGCGCCTACGTCACCCTCCACGCGGCGACGAAGCGCACGGCGGTCAAGCTCGGCAAGATCTGCAACGACCTGCGTCTGCTGTCCTCGGGCCCGCGCGCGGGCCTGAAGGAGATCAACCTGCCTGAGCTCCAGGCCGGCTCGTCGATCATGCCCGCCAAGGTCAACCCGGTCATCCCCGAGGTCGTCAACCAGGTGTGCTTCAAGGTCATCGGCAACGACGTCACCGTCTCCATGGCCGCCGAGGCCGGCCAGCTCCAGCTCAACGTCATGGAGCCGGTCATCGCCCAGGCGTGCTTCGAGTCGCTGCACCTGCTGACCAACGCCTGCGACAACCTCACCGAGCGCTGCGTCGTGGGGATCACCGCGAACGAGGAGATCGCCCGCGGCTACGTGCTGAACTCCATCGGGATCGTCACGTTCCTCAACCCCATCATCGGCCACCACAACGGCGACCTCGTGGGCCGGGAGTGCGCCCGCACCGGCAAGAGCGTGCGCGAGGTCGTCCTCGAGATGGGCCTGCTCGGTGCCGACGAACTCGACGAGATCCTCTCGGTGGAGAACCTCGTGCGCCCGCAGTACCGCGGCCGGCGCTACGAGGGGCAGGACCCCACGACCCTCACGCACGGCATCCCGGTCGGCCGTCCGGAGTAGCGCCCCGGCGCGGTGCGTCACCGCGGCCGGCGCAACGGCCCGGCCCGGCACGACGGCGGCCCCACCCGAACGGGTGGGGCCGCTGTCGTCACGTGCTCGGCGTCAGGCGTCGCCGCCCGCGGAGCCGGACTCGCCGGCGTGGACGTTGAACAGGTCGTAGCGCTCGATCGCCTGCCGGGCGAGGTCGGTGTCGACCTCCCCGCGGCGGCCGAGGGCCTCCAGCGCCTTGACGACCATGGAGTGGGCGTCGATGAACAGCTGGCGCCGTGCCGCCGGCCGGGTGTCGGAGTAGCCGAAGCCGTCCGCACCCAGGGTGTGGTAGTCGCCCGGCACCCACGGCCGGATCGCGTCCTGCACCTGGTGCTCGTAGTCGCTGGTGGCCACGTACGGGCCGCCGGCGTCGCGGAGCCGGGAGGTGACGTAGGCCTCGCGGCGCTCCTGCTCCGGGTGGAGGAAGTTGTGCCGGTCGGCCTCGAGGCCGTCCCTGCGGAGCTCGTACCAGCTCGTCACAGACCACACGCCGGCCCGGACGCCCCAGTCCTGGGCGAGGAGCTCGCGGGCGTGCAGGGCCCACGGGACACCCACGCCGGAGGCGAGGAGCTGGACCCAGGGGCCGTCGCCCTCGGGCCGGGCGATCTGGTGGATGCCCCGGAGGATGCCCTCGACGTCGACGTCCTCCGGCTCGGCGGGCTGGACCATCGGCTCGTTGTACACCGTGAGGTAGTACATGACGTTCTGGTCGCGGCTGTCCTCGCCGTACATCCGCTGCAGACCGTCCTTGACGATGTGCCGGATCTCGTACGCGTAGGCCGGGTCGTAGTGGACGATCGCCGGGTTCGTCGAGGCCAGGACGGGGGAGTGCCCGTCCATGTGCTGGGTGCCCTCGCCGGCCAGGGTGGTCTTGCCGGCCGTGGCGCCGATGATGAAGCCGCGGGCGAGCTGGTCGCCGGCCGCCCAGAACTGGTCGCCGGTGCGCTGGAACCCGAACATCGAGTAGAAGATGTAGACCGGGATCATCGGCTCGCCGTGGACCGCGTACGACGTGCCGACCACCTGCATCGCGGCGGCCGAGCCGGCCTCGTTGATGCCGGTGTGGAGGATCTGCCCCTGCTCGGACTCCTTGTAGCTGAGCATGAGCTCCTGGTCCACCGAGGTGTAGTTCTGCCCCTTGGTGTTGAAGATCTTCGCGGTGGGGAAGATCGCGTCCAGGCCGAACGTGCGCGCCTCGTCGGGGATGATCGGCACGAACCGCCGGCCGACCTCCTTGTCCTTCATGAGCTCCTTGAGCAGCCGGACGAACGCCATGGTGGTGGCGATCTCCTGCTTGCCCGAGCCCTTCGCGAGGATCTGGTACGGCTTGTCGTCCGGCAGTGCCAGCGCCTTGGCGTCGGTGCGCCGCTCGGGGACGTAGCCGCCGAGGGCCTTGCGACGCTCGAGCATGTACTGCAGGGTCTCGTCCGAGGCGTCGGGCCGGTAGTACGGGGCGCTGAACGGGTCCTCGAGCTGCTCGTCCGAGATCGGGATGCGCAGGGCGTCCCGGAGCATCTTGAGGTCCGTCGTCTTCATCTTCTTCATCTGGTGGGTCGAGTTGCGACCCGCGAAGCTCGGTCCCAGCCCGTAGCCCTTGACGGTGTGCGCCAGGATCACGGTCGGCTGGCCGGTGTGCTCGGTGGCTGCCTTGTAGGCGGCGTAGATCTTGCGGTAGTCGTGCCCGCCGCGCTTGAGCGCCCAGATCTCGTCGTCGGTCATGTTCGCCACGAGTGCCTTGGTGCGCGGGTCACGGCCGAAGAAGTGCTCCCGGACGTAGGCGCCGTCGTTCGCCTTGTACGTCTGGTAGTCCCCGTCGAGGGTCTCGTTCATGAGGTTGACGAGGGCGCGGTCCTTGTCGGCGTTGAGCAGGACGTCCCACTCCCGGCCCCAGATGACCTTGATGACGTTCCAGCCGGCGCCGCGGAACTGGGCCTCCAGCTCCTGGATGATCTTGCCGTTGCCGCGCACCGGGCCGTCGAGGCGCTGGAGGTTGCAGTTGACGACGAAGGTGAGGTTGTCGAGGTTCTGCTGGGCGGCCTGCTGGAGCATGCCGCGCGACTCGGGCTCGTCCATCTCGCCGTCGCCGAGGAACGCCCACACGTGCTGCTGGGAGGTGTCCTTGATCCCGCGCTCGTGGACGTAGCGGTTGACCCACGCCTGGTAGATCGCCTGGGCCGGGCCCAGACCCATCGACACCGTGGGGAACTCCCAGAAGTCCGGCATCCGCCGGGGGTGCGGGTAGGACGGCAGCCCGCGGCTGCCCTCCGGGTGGGAGTACTCCTGCCGGAAGCCGTCCAGGTCCGCCTCGCTGAGGCGGCCCTCGAGGAAGGCCCGGGCGTAGTTGCCCGGCGAGGCGTGGCCCTGGAAGAAGACCTGGTCGCCGCCGCCGGGGTGGTTCTTGCCCCGGAAGAAGTGGTTCATGCCCACCTCGTACAGCGTCGCGACCGAGGCGTAGGAGGAGATGTGCCCGCCGACGGCGACGTCGGGACGCTGGGCGCGGGTGACCATGACGGCCGCGTTCCACCGGATCCAGCCGCGGTACTTGCGCTCGACGGCCTCGTCGCCGGGGAAGTACGGCTCCTCGTGGACCCCGATCGTGTTGACGTAGGGGGTGTTGATCGAGCTGGGGATCGCGACGTTGCGCTCCCGGGCCCGCTTGAGCAGGTTGAGCATGATGTAGCGCGCCCGCGGCCCGCCGCGTTCGTCGATGAGCCCGTCCAGGGAGTCGAGCCACTCCTGGGTCTCGTCGTGGTCGATGTCCTGGACCCTGCTCAGCAGTCCGTTGATCAGGGGCGAGGACTCGTCTCGTGAACTCACGCGTTCCCTCTTCTCGCGGTCAGGCGTCGCTTCGACGCTGGGTGGTGACGCACTCTCGTTCAGGTTAGGACCATTGTCGTGCCTTGACCTTGCCGAGGTCGAATGCGGGGCGGGGCATCGCGGCTGTGACGCTCCCGACACCGCCGGCGGCGCCGCCCGGGAGCAGATCCGCGACCGCCACGCCCGGACCGGGCTTGCACCGAGGGGCCGGGTTGCGATGGGCTTGGCCCCACACGTCGTCCCGGGACAGCCCGGGGCGCGCGGACGACGCGGGCCGACGGCCCAGGAGAGGTAGGACCGACGTGTCAGGGAGCGCGGGTGCGGGGGCCGGTTTCGGCTTCACCACCGGGCAGGTCATCCAGGAGTGGGGCTACGACGAGGACGTCTCGCTCGAGGTGCGCGAGGCCATCGAGGTGGCCACGGGCACCGAGCTGGTGGACGAGGACTACGGCGACGTGTGCGACGGCTCCCTCATCTGGTGGCGCGAGGAGGACGCCGAGGTGGAGGACCTCACGGACCTGCTCGTCGACGCCCAGGCCAACCTCGACGACGGCGGTCTCATCTGGGTCCTCACGCCCAAGCCGGGCCGGCCGGGCCACGTGCGGCCCGCCGACGTCGAGGACGCCGCGCGCACGGCGGGGATGCACGCCACGTCCGCCGTCTCCGCGGCGCCCACGTGGTCGGGCATCCGCATCGCCGCGCGCAGCCGCGGCCGCTGAGCGGTCTAGGCTGAGGCCGCGCCGCGTGGCGCGTGGGGCCTGTAGCTCAGTTGGTCAGAGCGCCGCGTTTACACCGCGGAGGTCGTCGGTTCGAGACCGGCCGGGCCCACCGGTGCGCAGGTAGGCTCGCCGCCATGCCGCTGACCGTCGCCGACGTCGTCGCCGTCCTCGAGGAGCACTACCCCCCGCGCACGGCGCAGGACTGGGACGCCGTCGGGCTCGTCGCGGGCGACCCGGCCGCCGCGGTCACCTCCGTGGTCCTGGCGGTCGACCCCACCGAGGAGGTCGTCGCCGAGGCGCTCGACCACGGCGCCGACCTGCTGGTGACCCACCACCCGCTCTACCTGCGCGGGACGTCCTCCGTCGCGGCGAGCGACCCCAAGGGTCGGGTCGTCCACCGCCTGGTCACCGGCGGGTGCGCCCTCTACGCCGCGCACACCAACGCCGACGCCGCCGCCGACGGCGTCTCGCAGGCCCTGGCGGACCTGCTGGGGCTCACCGGCACCGCGCCGGTGGAGCCGCTGGACGCTGAGCTGGACACGCTGACGACCTTCGTGCCCCGGGACCACACGGCCGCCGTCCTCGACGCGCTCGCCGCGGCCGGCGCGGGCCGGCTGGGGGACTACGAGCGTGCCGCCTTCCACTCGCCCGGGACCGGGACGTTCCGGCCCCTGCCGGGGGCCCACCCCGCGGTCGGGCAGGTCGGCGCCGTCGCGGAGGTCGCCGAGGACCGGCTGGAGATGGTGCTCCCGCGCGAGCGGCGCGCCGCCGTCCTGACGGCGCTGCGGCAGGCGCACCCCTACGAGGAGCCCGCCCACAGCCTCGTCGCGCAGGCCCCCGTCCCTGCCGCCACGGGCACCGGCCGCATCGGGCGGCTGCCCGAGGCGATGACCCTCCGGGCGTTCGCCGAGCTCGTCGCCCGGGTCCTGCCCGCCACCGCGCAGGGCATCCGCGTGGGCGGGGACCTCGACGCCGAGGTCCGCACCGTCGCGGTCTGCGGCGGGTCGGGGGACTCCCTCCTCGGACGGGTGCGCTCCCTCGGCGCCGACGTCTACCTCACCGCCGACCTGCGCCACCACCCCGCCTCGGAGCACCTCGCGGGCGGGCGCCCCTTCCTCGTCGACGCCACCCACTGGGCGAGCGAGTGGCCCTGGCTGCCGCGCGCGGCCGAGGTGCTCCGCGCCGCCGCGCTCGCCCGCGGCGCTAGGTTGGACCTGCACGTGTCCACCCTCGTCACCGACCCGTGGGCGGTGCACCTCCCGCAGACACCGAGCGGCGCCGCGTCGCCGCACGAAGGAGCCTCCTCGTGACCACCGCCCCCGTGAAGGACCAGCGCCGCCTGCTCGACCTGCAGGCGCTGGACACCCGCCTGGCCCGGCTCGCCCACCAGCGGCGCAGCCTGCCGGTCCTCGCCGCGCTCGAGGAGCTGCGGGGCCGGGCCGAGGACCTCCACCGCGCCCAGGTCGAGGCCCGGACGGTGGCCTCGGACACCCGGCGCGAGCTCACCAAGGCCGAGGCCGACGTCGAGCAGGTGCGTGCCCGGGCCGCCCGCCACCAGGCCACCCTCGACTCCGGGACGGGGCTCTCCCGCGAGCTGGTCGCCCTCCAGGACGAGCTCGCCAAGCTCGCGCAGCGCCAGGAGGTCCTGGAGGAGGTCGAGCTGGAGATCATGGAGCGCATGGACGCCGCGGAGAGCCGGGTCACCGACCTCGAGGCCCAGGAGCAGGCCATCAGCGCCGACGTGGCGCACCACGAGGCCCAGCGCGACGCCGCGTTCGCCACGCTCGACGACGAGGCGCGCAAGGTCGCGGAGGACCGGGCTCGTCTGGCCGGCGAGCTCGACCCCGAGCTGGTCGACCTCTACGAGGCCGCCCGGCGGCGCACCGGCGGGCTCGGCGCGGTGGGCATCCACGGGCACCGGACCGACGGGGTCCAGGTCGACTTCTCCCTCACCGAGCTGGCCGCGATCGACGCCGCCGGACCCGAGGAGGTCATCGTCTCGGAGGACCACGGCTACGTCCTGGTGCGCCTGGACGAGCAGTGACCGAGCAGGACGGGCTCTTCGACCTCGGCGAGGGCCTCCCGGCGGACGGCCGTGCGGCGCACGGACCTGCCGCGGACGGACCGCCCGCGGGCGGCCCGCCCTCCGGCCGGGCGGACCTCGACGCCGCGCCCGCGAGCGGGCGTCTCCTCGTCGTCGAGACCGACGGCGGGTCCCGGGGCAACCCCGGCCCCGCCGGGTACGGCGCGGTCGTGCGCGACGGGCGCACCGGTGCCCTCCTGGCCGAGCGGGCGGACTACCTCGGCGTCGTGTCGAACAACGTCGCCGAGTACACGGCGGTGGTCGAGGGCCTGCGCGCGGCGGCGGGCATCGACCCCGGCGCGGAGGTCGAGGTGCGAGCGGACTCCCGGCTCGTGGTCGAGCAGATGAGCGGCCGGTGGAAGATCAGGCACGCCGACATGCGCGACCTCGCCGCCCGGGCCCGGGCGGTCCTGCCCCCGCACCGGGTCCGGTACACGTGGGTGCCGAGGGCCCAGAACGGTGCTGCCGACGCCCTGGCCAACACCGCCATGGACACCCGGGCCGCGGTCCGACGGGACCACGACGACGCCGGCACGGACCTCCCCGGTCGCGGACCGGCTGCCGCGGGGTCCGGTGCACCGGCGCCCGACGGCGCCGGCGAGGTGCTGCCGGGCGGGGTCGGCACTGACGCCGACGACACCTCCGCCGCGGACGCCAACGCCCCCCGCGCCTCCGGGACGCCCCTGCCGCGGGCGGTCGGGTCCCCGGTCACGGTCGTCCTCGTGCGCCACGGCGTGACCGCGCTGACCGAGAGCGGGCACTACTCCGGCGGGGACACGCCCGGCCCGCCGCTGAGCCCGCTCGGACGGGAGCAGGCCGCCCGCGCGGGCGCCCTCGTCAGCCGGCTCGGGGCGGACCTCTGGGCGGACCTGCCTGTGCCGTCCGTGCTGGTGCCCTCGCCCATGGTGCGCACCCGGGAGACGGCCGACGCCCTCGGGGCGGCGCTGGGGCTCATCCCGGCCGAGCCCGACGACCGGTTCGCCGAGTGCCGGTTCGGCGAGTGGGACGGGCTGTCCGTCGAGCAGATCGAGAGCGGCTGGCCCGGTGAGCTCCTGCGGTGGGCCACCGAGGCGGACCACCGCCCCCCGGGTGGGGAGTCCCTGCGCGACGTCGGGGCGCGGGTGGCGCGGGGCCTGCGCGCCCTCGCCGCCGCGCACACCGGCGAGACGGTGGTCGTCGCCGCGCACACCGTCGTCGTCCGGGCCGCCGTCGGGCTCGTCGGCCGGGTGGCCGCCGACCACTGGTCCGCGGTGCGGATCCCGCCCGCCTCGGTGACGGTCGTGCGCGTGTGGCCCCAGGTCGACGCGGCGGGCCGCCTCGTCGGCGACCTCACCGTCGTCGGGTGCCCCTCGGAGGTCGTCGTGCCCGCGGAGGTCGATCCGGTCAGTCCTTCTCGACGAGGGTGAGGGTGCGCCGCCGTCCCGTGCCTGTCAGCTCCACCGCCCCCCATGCGGTGCCCGTCAGCTCCGTGGCGGCGTGGGCGAGCTGGTCGGCGGTGCGCGGCGGTCGGCCGGGCCGGACCAGCAGGTGGCGGGTGAGCACCCCGCGGGCGTGCTTGGCGTTGTGGGAGACCACCTGGCGCCGTCCGCCGGACTCGCGCACCACCTGGACCGCCACGTGCTGGGCCGCGGCTCCGGGCCGCCACGCGGCGGCATAGGTCGCCGACCGGCAGTCCACGACGACGTCGCCGTCAGCCTGCTCGTCCAGGACCGCGGGCAGGTGCTCGCGCCAGTACGTCGCCAGCGGTCCCGTCCCGGGCAGGGCGACGCCCATGGAGAGCCGGTAGGCGGGGATGCGGTCCGCCGGCGCCAGGACGCCCCAGAGCCCGGAGAGGATCCGCACCGAGCGGCCGGCGCGGGCGCGGGCCGGGCCGGTGAGGCCGGCCAGACCGGCCGCGGTGTGCAGCACCCCGGTGTAGACCCGGGCGGCCGGCGCCGCGGGCGCGGTGCGCAGGACGGTGTTCCGCCCGACCTCGGGCGCGAGCGACGGGCCGACCCCCAGCACGGACGGCCCCTGCGGTGCTGCGGAGACGGCGGCGAGGGCGTCGAGGACGCGCTCCCGGGCGGGCGCCAGGGCAGGGGCGGCGAGACGGGCGAGGTCGACCGGGCCGCCGCGGGCCGGGGCGGTCTTGCCCTCGGAGGGCGGCAGCAGCACGAGCACCGGGGAATGGTAACGGCCGGTCGCCCTGCGTCCGCCCGGGGTACCATGGCGGCGCGGATGAGTCGGCCAGGCGGTCGCGTCGTCCCGGCCTCGGCCGGGGCGCCGAGGAACGTCCGGGCTCCGTAGGGCAGGGTGGTGGGTAACACCCACCCGGGGTGACCCGCGGGACAGTGCCACAGAGAGCAGACCGCCGCCGGAGCGATCCGGCGGTAAGGGTGAAACGGTGGTGTAAGAGACCACCAGCGCGGCGGGTGACCGTCGCGGCTAGGCAAACCCCACCCGGAGCAAGACCAGACAGCAGGCGTGATCAGGGCTGCCCGCCCGAGCCTGCGGGTAGGTCGCTGGAGGCGTGCGGCAACGTACGTCGTAGATGGATGGCCGCCACCGCCGGGACGGCAACGACCCGGCGGGACAGAACCCGGCGTACCGGCCGACTCATCCGCACCCGGGCCGTCAGGCGAACACGCTGACCCAGACGGTCCAGTCCTTCTCCTCGAGCTCGGCCACGGTGAAGTCGTAGGTGTGCACCCGTGGTGGCGTTCCCTCGCGGCGCAGCTCGACGACGTAGCTCTCGGCGCCCGTGAGCTCACCGAACGTGAGGGACCAGGCGCAGCCGTCGGGGGTGGCCTGGCCCGTGGCGTCGAGCTCGCCCGCGCCGACGACCGTGCCGGCGGCGTCCGTCACGGTGACCGTGGCACCGTCGAAGAAGGTCCCCTCGAACGCTGCGGCCGAGCAGTCCGCCGTGCGACCGGTGCCGGCCGCGGTGAGGACCACCCGGAGGGGTCCCTCCGGGCCCAGGGAGACGTCCGACAGCGCCGCGGAGGTCGCCAGGCCGACTCCGGCCAGGGCGGCCGCCCCGACGACGAACCAGCGCGAGACCATGACCACCGTGTTGCTCCTCAGAACCCGTACCCCTGCCACCGATCGTAACGACGGCCGGTGTACGGCCGGTGAACGGGCAGGTGGTGCCGCGTGTCGGAGGTCCGCCGGTGGCGGCCGGACCGCGCCTCGGCGAGGGCGGGTCAGTACTCGTTGGGCATGAGGACCCACAGGATGGGGTAGACCACGAGCTGGCTGCCGGGCAGGACCATGAGCAGCAGGACGAACAGCAGCCGCGCCACCCACGGGGACAGGCCGAAGCGCCGGCCCAGGCCCGCGCACACGCCCGCGAGGACGCGGGTGTCGCGGGGGCGGACCAGACCCTGGTTGCGCATGCCGCCTCGGATGTCGTTCACGTCGTGCACCTCTTCTTCGTTGTCGGTGCCTCCAGCGTCGCGCATCGGCCCGCTCCGCACATCAGGGACGACCCGGATCCCGCCCCTGATCTCGCGGCGGCGGCCCTGCCGCAGGTCCGGGGTCACCGCGGAGCCGGTCCGCCTGACGCTCGTGCTCCGCCCTGACCCACGGGTCGCCCAGGCGCGGGTCGGTGCCGGGACGGCCGGCCGCCAGGCCGTCGAGGTAGCGCAGGTCGGCGTCGAGGCGTGCGCGGGCCTGGGCGGCGGTGGCGACGGTGCCGTGCCCGGGCACGACCACGTCGGCTGCCGGCAGCAGGGAGGCCAGGAGCGCCAGCCCCGCGACGTAGTCCGTCACCGGGTCGGCCGCGTCGAGGTCGAGCAGGGGGACCTCGCGGTCCGAGAGCATGTCGCCGACGAGGAGCGCCCGCGCGACGGGGACGACGACCGTGAGGTGCCCCGGCGCGTGCGCACGATGCTCGGCGAGCCTGACCGCGGGCCAGGTCGGCACGGACGGCCCGTCCCCGGCCGCCCCGGCGGGCAGGGCGTCCGGGACGCCGAGGTGCGCCTGCGACCCGGTGCCGCTCCCGGCGGCCTCGGCGACCAGCGCGGTCCGGCCTTCCCTAGCCGCGCGCACGGCGGCCGCCGAGGCGAGGTGGGCCACGCCGGTCAGCGACGCCGGCACCAGGAGGTGGTCCCAGTGCGGGTGGGTGGACAGCACCGCCGTCACCCGCCAGCCGCGCCCGGCGACGGTCGCGGCGAGGCCGTCGAGCTCGGCGGGGGTCAGCGCGGGGTCGACGAGGAGGCAGGAGCGGTCCGACGCGACGACGACCGTGGACGTGGTCGCCCACAGCCCTGCGGTGGCCACGTGGACACCGGGCGCGACCTCCTCGAGGCCGCGGGCCACGTCAGCGGTAGCCGTGGGCGGCGAGCTGCGCGGCGCCGACGATCCCGGCGGTGTTGCGCAGCGCCGCGGGGACGATCGGTGCCTTCGTCGTCAGCAGGGGGAGGAACTTGTCGTGCTTCTTGCTCACCCCGCCGCCGACGACGAGGAGGTCGGGGGAGAAGAGCATCTCGACCGTCTCGTAGAACCGCTGGAGGCGCTCGGCCCACTCGCCCCACGACAGCCCCTCCGCCTCGCGCGCGGAGGAGGCCGCGCGGTGCTCGGCGTCGTGGCCGTCGATCTCGAGGTGGCCGAGCTCGGTGTTGGGTACGAGCGTGCCGTCGACGATGAGCGCGGAGCCGATCCCGGTGCCGAGCGTCGTGACCAGGACGACACCGGGCACGCCCTTCGCGGCGCCGTAGACGACCTCGGCGATGCCGGCGGCGTCGGCGTCGTTGACCGCGATGACCTGACGGCCGATGGCCTCGGTCATGAGGACCGGGACGTCCACGCCCTTCCAGGACTTGTGGAGGTTGGCGATGAACCCCACGACGCCGTGCTTGATCGGGGCGGGGAAGGTCAGCCCGATCGGGGTCGTGTCCGGCACGTCGAAGGAGGCGACGAGCTCGGCCACCGTGGCCGCGACGGCGGCCGGCTTGGACGGGTTCGGGGTGGGTATGCGCAGCCGGTCGCCGACGAGCTCACCGGTGGTGAGGTCGACCGGGGCGCCCTTGATGCCCGAGCCGCCGATGTCGATGCCGAATCCGATGAGGTCGCTCATGGTTCTCCGTCGTGTCCGTCCCGCCGCGCCGGTCGGCGCACCCGCAGGTTATCCGGACCGGGGCGTCAGGGCAGGGTGAGGATCTCCGCGCCGGTCTCGGTGACGACGACGGTGTGCTCCCACTGGGCGCTGCGGGAGCGGTCCTTGGTCAGCACGGTCCAGCCGTCGTCCCACTGGACCCAGTCGATCTCACCGAGGGTGAGCATCGGCTCGATCGTGAAGACCATGCCCGGCTCGATGACGTCGTCGTAGCGGGGGGCCGAGTCGTAGTGGGGGATGATGAGTCCGGAGTGGAACGCCTCGCCGACGCCGTGGCCGGTGAAGTCGCGCACGACGCCGTAGTCGAACCGCCGGGCGTAGGCCTCGATGACCCGGCCGATGACGTTGACGGCGCGCCCCGGGCGCACGGCGTTGATGCCGCGCTCCATGGCGACCTTCGTCCGCTCGACGAGGAGGTGGGACTCCTCGTCCACCTCGCCCACCTCGAACATGGCGTTGAGGTCGCCGTGGACGCCGTCGAGGTAGGCGGTGACGTCGACGTTGAGGATGTCGCCCTCGGCCAGGACGGTCGAGTCGGGGATGCCGTGGCAGATCACCTCGTTGACCGACGTGCACAGCGACTTGGGGAAGCCCATGTAGCCCAGCGTCGAGGGGTAGGCGCCGTGGTCGAGCATGAACTCGTGGCCGATGCGGTCCAGCTCGTCCGTCGTCACGCCCGGCGCGACGTGGCGGCCGACCTCGGCCAGCGCCTGAGCCGCGACGCGCGAGGCCCGCCGGATCCGTTCGATCGTCTCGGGCGACTTCACCTCGGAGGCGCTCACCCGCTCCGGACCCGTGCGCCCGACGTACTCCGGCCGCGGGATCGACGCGGGCACCTCCCGCAGCGGCGAGACGCGTCCCTTCGTCAGGGTGCCCCGGGGGGCGCGGTCGGCGAGCATAGGGTCCACCAGCATGGGCCCAGTCTACGGACGGGGCGGCCCGCGGTCCGCGCGGGCAGCGACGAGGAGGACGAGCATGAGCGAGCAGCCCGAGTTCTACTACGACCTCGCCACGGGCGAGGTCCAGGAGGGGAAGGTCGCGGGCTGGACCTCCCGGATGGGCCCGTACCCGTCGGCGGAGGCCGCGCGGCACGCCATGGACACGGTGCGCTCGCGCAACGAGGAGTGGGAGGAGGACGACGCCGCCTGGAAGGGGGAGCCCGGCGCCGACCCGTCCGTCGAGGGGACGACGGACGGGTCAGAGGGCGGCACGACAGGCGCCGGCGGGTCCGCTCAGCTCTCGTAGGTGTGCTCGGGCCCGGGGAAGGCCCGGGTCCGCACCTCCGTGACGTACTGGCGCGTCGCCGCGCCGAGCGCGGCGCCCAGCTCGGCGTAGCGGCGGGCGAACCGGGGGGACCACGACCCCATGCCGGCCATGTCGGTCCAGACGAGGACCTGCCCGTCGCAGCCGTTCCCGGCGCCGATCCCGATCGTGGGGACGGGCAGCACCTCGGTGACCCGGTCGGCCACGGGTGCGGGGACCATCTCCAGGACGACGGCGACGGCGCCGGCGTCGGCCAGGGCGAGGGCGTCGGCGACGAGCCGGTCGGCGGCCTCCTCGCCGCGGCCCTGGACGCGCTTGCCGCCGAGGATGTTCTCCGACTGCGGCGTGAAGCCCAGGTGGCCCACCACGGGGATCCCCGACCGGGTGAGGAGCTCGACGTGGCCGGCCAGGTGCGTCCCGCCCTCGAACTTCACCGCGTGGGCGCCGGCCTCCTTGACCAGCCGCACGGCGGTGGCGTGGCACTGGGCGGGGGATGCCTCGTAGGAGCCGAAGGGCAGGTCCGCCACGACCATCGCCCGGCGGGTCACGCGCGCGACCGCCCGGGTGGCGACGACCATCTCGTCGACCGTCACCGGGATCGTGGAGTCGTGGGCGAGCATGTTGTCGCCGACGGAGTCCCCGACGAGGAGCAGGTCGACGCCCGCCTCGTCGAAGACCCGGGCGGTGACGGCGTCGTAGGCGGTGAGCATCGTCAGGGGTTCGCCGCGCTCCTTGGCCTGGCGCAGGTGGTGGACCCGGAACCGGCGGGGTGTCTCGGGTGCGGGGGTGCTCATGGGAAGGGTCGTCCTCTCGGTCGGGCGGGGGAGGGTCAGAGCCGCTCGCGCCAGCGGTTGGTCACGGGCAGGCGCCGGTCACGGCCGAACGCGACCGCGGTGACCTTGGGGCCGAGGGGGTACTGGCGGCGCTTCCACTCCGCGCGGTCCACGAGCCGCAGGACGAGCTCGACGGTCTCGGGGTCGAACCCGGAGTCGAGCAGCTCCTCCCGGCCGAGGCTGCGCTCGACGTAGCCCTCGAGGACGTTGTCGAGCAGGTCGTAGTCCGGCAGGGAGTCGGAGTCCTTCTGGTCCGGGCGCAGCTCGGCCGAGGGAGCCTTCTCGATCGAGCTCCACGGGATCGGCGGCTCCTCGTCGGCGGCCGCGGCGGCCTCGTTGCGCCAGCGGGCCAGCTCCCACACGTGGGTCTTGAGGACGTCCTTGAGCGGCGCGTACCCGCCCGCGGCGTCGCCGTAGACGGTGGAGTACCCGACAGCGAGCTCGCTCTTGTTCCCGGTCGCCAGGAGCAGCGGTCCCTCGGAGTTCGACACGGCCATGAGGACGACGGCGCGCACCCGCGCCTGGAGGTTCTCCTCCGCGACCCCGGTGATGTCCATCTCGGCGAGGAAGGCCTCGACCATCGGGCCGATGGGGCGCACCCGGTAGTCGGCGCCGATGCGGCGGGCGAGGTCGGCGGCGTCGTCGCGCGAGTGGTCCGAGGAGTACCGCGAGGGCATCGAGATCCCCACGACGTTCTCCCCACCGATCGCGTCGGCGGCCACGGCGGCGACGAGGGCCGAGTCGATGCCGCCGGACAGACCCAGCACGACCTTCTCGAAGCCGTTCTTGCGCACGTAGTCGCGCAGACCCAGGACGATGGCCTCGTACATCTGGGCGATGTCCGACCGCTCCGGGGGCAGGGCGTACCCGGCCGGGGTGGTGGGGGCCGCGCCGTCCCCGGGCAGCGCCACCAGCAGGAGGTCCTCGACGAAGCCCGGGGACGCCGCGACGAGGTCCCCGGCGGCGTCGACGACAAAGCTGTGGCCGTCGAAGACGAGGTCGTCCTGGCCGCCGACGAGGTTGACGTAGAGGACCGGGCAGCCGAGCTGCCGCGCCCGGTCACGGGTGAGACGCCGCCGCACGGCACCCTTGCCGAACTCGTACGGCGAGCCGTTGAGGACCAGGAGGGCGTCGAGACCGTCGTCGGCCATCGCGGCGACCGGCCCGCCGTCGACCCAGATGTCCTCGCAGATCGCCACACCGAGCCGCTGCCCGCCGGCCTCGACGACCACGACGTCGTCCGGGTCGCCCGGGGCGAAGATCCGGTACTCGTCGAACACGCCGTAGTTGGGCAGGTGGTGCTTGGTGTAGACCGCCTCGACGGCGCCGCCGCGCAGGACCGCGGCGACGTTGGTGGGCCGCTCGGCCCGGGCGGTGCCCAGCGAGCCCAGCACGACGGCGGTGGTGCCCAGGCCGTCCGCGGCGAGCTCGGCGGCCAGGGTCTCCAGGCGCGCGGCCGCGGCGCGCTGGAACGACCCGCGCAGGGCGAGGTCCTCGACGGGGTAGCCGGTCAGGACCATCTCGGGCAGGAGCACGACGTCGGCCCCGGCCGCGACGGCGCGGGCGGTCACGGCACGCACGGCGGAGGCGTTGGCGTCGAGGTCGCCGACGGCGCTGTTGACCTGGGCGAGGGCGATGCGCAGTTCAGCCATGCCCCGAGCCTATTGCCGCAGGCGACGGCGCAGCGCGCCGGAGGGGCGGATGCCGGTCGGCGGCGCGCGGGCGGCCGGGCGTGCGCCATGATGGGGCCTGTGGGGGCCCGTGCCCCTCGCACGTCCGCCCGGGCACCTTCCGTGGCGGTCCCGGACCGAGGAGGGGTCGATGGACAGGCAGCAGGAGTACGTGCTCAGGTCGATCGAGGAGCGCGACATCCGGTTCATCCGGCTGTGGTTCACCGACGTCCTGGGCGTGCTGAAGTCCGTGGCCATCGCGCCGGCCGAGCTCGAGGGGGCCTTCGCGGAGGGCATCGGGTTCGACGGTTCCTCCATCGAGGGCCTGACCCGGGTCTACGAGGCGGACATGCTCGCCAAGCCGGACCCGGCCACCTTCCAGGTGCTGCCCTGGCGCGGTGAGGAGAACGGCGTGGCCCGGATGTTCTGCGACATCCTCACCCCGGCGGGCGAGCCGGCCCGGTCCGACCCGCGCGGGGTGCTGCGCCGCGCGATGGACAAGGCGGCCGAGAAGGGCTTCACCTTCTACACCCACCCCGAGATCGAGTTCTACCTCTTCCAGAACTCCTCGCCGGAGGACGGGCTGGTGCCCATCGACCGTGGCGGGTACTTCGACCACGTCGCGCGCGGCACCGCCCACGACTTCCGCCGTGACGCGATCACCACGCTCGAGTCGATGGGGATCTCCGTGGAGTTCTCCCACCACGAGGCCGGCCCGGGCCAGAACGAGATCGACCTGCGCTACGCCGACGCGCTGAGCACGGCCGACAACATCCAGACCTTCCGCACCGTCATCAAGGAGGTCGCCCTCCAGCAGGACGTGCTGGCGACGTTCATGCCCAAGCCGCTGGTGGACGCCCCCGGCTCCGGCATGCACACCCACCTGTCCCTGTTCGAGGGTGAGCACAACGCCTTCTACGACCCCGCCGGGCAGTACCAGCTCTCCGACACCGGCCGGGCGTTCATCGCCGGCCTGCTGCGGCACGCCGCGGAGATCACCGCCGTGTGCAACCAGCACGTCAACTCCTACAAGCGCCTGTGGGGCGGCGGCGAGGCCCCCAGCTACGTGTGCTGGGGCCACAACAACCGCTCCGCGCTCGTGCGGGTGCCCATGTACAAGCCCGACAAGGGCGGCTCGGCGCGGGTGGAGTACCGGGCGCTGGACTCCGCGGCCAACCCCTACCTCGCCTTCGCGGTGCTGCTCAACGCCGGCCTCAAGGGCATCGAGGAGGGCTACGAGCTGCCCGAGGGCGCCGACGACGACGTCTGGGCGATGAGCCGGGCCGAGCGCAAGGCGCTGGGGATCAGGTCGTTGCCGAACTCGCTGCGCGAGGCCGTGGAGATCATGGAGACCTCCGAGCTCGTCGCCGAGACGCTCGGTGAGGACACATTCGAGTTCTTCCTGCGCAACAAGCGCACGGAGTGGGAGGAGTACCGGGCCCAGGTGACGGCGTACGAGCTGCAGCGCTTCATCCCCGCCCTGTGAGCTGACCGCCCGTGCCGCGTGAGGTCTCCGCCGCCAGCCGGCTGCGCCGGCTGGGGTTCGCGGCGCCCGCCCGCGCCGAGATCCTCCTCGCCGAGGCCGCGCTCGCCCCGGTGGTCGCCGCCGCGGAGGCGGCGGGCGCACCGCTGCCCGAGGCGCTCGGCCGCGCGGCCGACCCCGACCTGGCCCTGCTCACCCTGCTCCGGCTGGTCGAGGCCGCCGACGACGGCGGGGACCTCGCCGCCGTGCTCACCACCGACGGGCCGCACCGGGACCGGCTCCTCGCCGTCCTGGGCGCGAGCTCGGCGCTGGGGGACATGCTCGTCGCGCGCCCGGGTGACGTCAGCCTCCTCGCCGAGCGTGAGGGCGAGGTCCCGGTCCTCGACCTCACGGCCGAGGACGAGCGCGAGCGGGCGCTGAGGGCGGTCGGGGCGGACCACCGCGACACCGTCCCGGTCGCCACGGTCACGGGCGCCGAGGGGGTGGACACCCTGCGGCGCACCTACCGCCGGCGCATCCTGGAGATCGCCGCCGCGGACCTCACCAGCCCCGACCCGCTGGCGGACCTGCCCAAGGTGGCAGCCGCCGTCGCCGACGTCGTGGCGGGGGCGCTGGACGCCGCCCTGGCGGTGGTGCGCGCGGACCAGCCGGACGGCGCCCGTGGGGTGCGCCTGGCGGTGCTGGGGATGGGCAAGACCGGGGGCCGCGAGCTCAACTACATCTCCGACGTCGACGTCGTCTACGTCGTGGAGCCGGCGGAGGGCACCGACGAGGGCGAGGCCCTCGCGGTGGGCACCCGGCTCGCGGCCGCCCTGGCACGGGCGTGCGCCGGCCCGTCGGGTGAGCCGGCCCTGTGGCCGCTGGACGCCAACCTGCGGCCCGAGGGCAAGGACGGCCCCCTCGTGCGCACCCTGGCCTCCCACCTCGCCTACTACGAGCGCTGGGCGAAGGCCTGGGAGTTCCAGGCGCTGCTCAAGGCCCGGCCGGTGGCCGGTGACCTCGCCCTCGGCCAGGCCTACGTCGAGGCCCTCGCGCCGATGGTGTGGTCGGCGGTGGAGCGCGAGCACTTCGTCGAGGACGCCCAGGCCATGCGGCGCCGGGTCGAGGACACGGTCCCCGCCCAGCACGCCGAGCGTCAGCTCAAGCTCGGCAAGGGTGGCCTGCGCGACGTCGAGTTCACCGTCCAGCTGCTCCAGATGGTCCACGGCCGGACCGACGAGACCATCCGGTCCCGGACGACGCTGCAGGGCCTGGCGCAGCTCGCGCGCGCCGGGTACGTCGGCCGCGACCACGCCGAGGAGCTGGGGCACCACTACCGGTTCCTGCGGGCGCTGGAGCACCGCATCCAGCTCTACCGGCTGCGCCGCTCGCACCTCGTCCCCACCGACGAGGCGGACCTGCGTCGCCTGGGCCGGTCGCTGCGGACCGACGGCGTCGACGGCGCGGAGTCCCTCGAGGAGCGGTGGCGGCAGGTGCGGCGCGAGGTGCGCCACCTCCACGAGGAGATCTTCTACCGCCCGCTGCTGCCCCTCACCGCGCAGCTGAGCGCCCAGGACGTCGTCCTGGCGCCGGAAGCGGCGCGCGCCCGCCTCGCCGCGATCGGCTTCCACGACCCCGCCGGGGCGATCCGCCACATCGCGGCCCTGACCGAGGGCATCACCCGGCGGGCGGCGATCCAGCGCCAGCTCCTGCCCGTCATGCTGGGCTGGTTCGCCCAGGGACCCGAGCCGGACTCGGGCCTGCTGAGCTTCCGCAAGCTCTCCGAGACCATGGGCACCACCCACTGGTACCTCAAGCTCCTGCGCGACTCCGGCGCGGCCGCCGAGCGCCTCGCGCACCTGCTCTCCCACAGCCGCTACGTCGCCGCCTCCCTGGCGACCCTGCCCGAGGCGGTGCGGTGGCTCGACGACGACGACGAGCTCGCCCCCCGCACCCGGGAGGTGCTGGAGCCGGAGCTGCTCGCGCTCCAGTCGCGCCGGGCCGAGCCGGTGCCCGGGGTGATGGTGGCCCGCTACCTCCGGCGCCGCGAGCTCCTCCGGGCCGGCATCGGGGACGTCCTCGACGCGGTCCCGGACGGTCGCTCCCGTGCGATGATCACCACCGCGGCCGACGTCACCCTCGCCGGCGCGCTGCGGGTCGCCGTCGCCGAGGCCACGGCCGAGGCGGGCCTGTCCGAGCCGCCGTCGCGCTACCTCGTCGTGGCCATGGGGCGCCTCGGCGGGGAGGAGATGAGCTACGCCTCCGACGCCGACGTCCTCTTCGTCCACGAGCCGGAGCCGGGCGCGGACCCCGAGACGGCCACCCGGACGGCGGTGGCCGTGGCGAGCAAGGTCCGCGGGCTCCTGGGGGAGGGCGGGGGAGAGCCGCCCCTGGCGGTCGACGCGGATCTGCGACCCGAGGGCCGCAACGGCCCCATGACCCGCACGCTGTCGGCCTACGCCGAGTACTACGAGCGGTGGGTCGAGCCGTGGGAGCGGCAGGCCCTGCTGCGCGCGCGCCCCGTGGCCGGGGACGACGACCTCGCCCGGCGGTTCGTCGCGCTCGTGGACCCGTTGCGCTACCCCGCGGAGGGCCTCACCGAGGCCGAGCTGCGCGAGCTGCGCCGGATCAAGGCCCGGGTCGAGTCCGAGCGCATGCCGCGGGGCGTCCCCCCGACCCGCCACCTCAAGCTCGGCCGCGGCGGCCTCAGCGACGTCGAGTGGACCGTGCAGCTGCTCCAGCTGCGCCACGCCGGCCGGGTGCCGGAGCTGCGCACCACCTCGACCACCCGCGCGCTGCACGCCCTCCACGAGGCCGGGCTGGTCAGCGCCGAGGAGGCTGCGCGCCTGGACGGGGCGTGGCAGCTCGCGTCCCGCATCCGGGACGCGATCGTGCTCGGCACGGGCCGGACCACCGGCGCCAAGATCGACACCCTGCCCCACGAGGCGGTCGAGCTCGAGGTGGTGGCCCGGATCCTCGGCTACCCCCCGGGCCGGCGGCTCGACCTGGAGGAGGAGTACCTGCGCCGGGCCCGGCGGGCTCGGACGGTCGTCGACGAGCTGTTCTACCAGTGAGCCGGGCGCGGGTCGGACCCCGTGCGACCGGGGCCGTCGGCGCAGCCCGGGCCACCGGCGCGGCCGGCGCCCGGCGAACGCCTCAGCGAAACTCGCGCTCGCGCCAGCCCGTGTAGGTCTCCGCCGCCTCGCGGTGCACCCGCGCCGCCACCTCGGCGAGCGTGCGCGGGTCGGCGAGGAGGGGCTCGCCGTCGCCGCCCCGGCCGGCCGCGGAGCCCACCACGACCCACGCCGACTGCGACGGCTCGACGTGCCCGGCGCGGCGGACGAGCTGGCGCGCGATCCACACCCGCTGACCGCCCTGCCACCAGGGCTCCGCGCGCAGCGGCCACGCGGGCACCCCCGGCAGCGGGTACCCGCTCTCGGCGTGCCAGGGCCCGGCCCGGAGCAGGTAGGGCGCCGTCCCGACGTAGAGGTGGGCCGAGCCGACGTCCCGCACGACCGCCTCGAGGTCGGCGAGCGTGAGGAGCAGGCGCGGCGGTCCGTCCAGGGTGCCGCCCACCGGCGGTGTCGTGGTCCCCAGCGTCATGGCAGGCCTCCCTCGGTGCGTGCCGTGCCCACCGGTTGCGGTTCGGCCTGCTCGGGCCGGGCCGTGCCCACCGGTAGCGGTTGGGCCTGCTGGGGCCGGGCCGTCAGGGGCTCGGACAGGTAGAGGCGGTCGACCGCCAGCGGGGCGATCCCGCTCAGGTCGACGGCGCGGTCCGGCCCCGACGAGCCCGGGCCGTCGGCGGTGAGGGCGGCCAGCCCCGCCGTCTCCAGGAGGAACCGGACCGGGGCGCTGGCGGCGACGACGCGCACGGGCGCGCTCACCCGCTCGACGACCGCCTGGAGGATCCGCAGGCCGTAGCAGTCCATGAACGTCACACCGGCGAGGTCGATGTCGACCGGCGTGTCGTGGGCGGCCACGCGCTGGAGCGCGTGGGCGACGTCGTCGGCGATGCCCGCGTCGATCTCACCGGCCAGGACCAGCCTGGTCGTGCCTTCCTCCTCGTCGACGACGACCGAGGGACTCCCGCTGCCGTCCATCTTCGCCTCTCCGTCGCACCGTCGCGGTGCCACCGGAGTCTGGAGTGGCGCTCCCGGCGCGCGTCGCGCCGGAACCATCAGGTTACGGTCGAAGGCGCGCGATGACAACGGCGGGCGCCGGCGCCCGGGCGGATGACCAGGCGGATGACCAGGCGGTCGGCGTCGCTGCCGGGACGCAGGCCGCCCCCCGGCCCGCACTGAGAGCGGGTCGGGGGGCGGCTCGGGCTGACGACCGGCTCAGAGGTCGTAGTAGAGCTCGAACTCGTGCGGGTGCGGGCGCAGGCGCAGCGGGTCGATCTCGTTGGCGCGCTTGTAGTCGATCCACGTCTCGATGAGGTCAGCGGTGAAGACGTCGCCCTCGGTGAGGTAGTCGTGGTCGGCCTCGAGCGCGTCCAGGACGGCCGGGAGGGAGTCGGGGACCTGGTCGATCTGCGCGTGCTCCTCGGGCGGCAACTCGTAGAGGTCCTTGTCGATCGGGTCCGGCGGCTCGATCCGGTTCTTGATGCCGTCCAGGCCGGCCATGAGCATGGCGGAGAAGGCCAGGTACGGGTTCGACGACGGGTCGGGCACGCGGAACTCGATGCGCTTGGCCTTCGGCGAGGTGCCGGTGACGGGGATGCGGATGCACGCCGAGCGGTTGCGGGCCGAGTACACGAGGTTGACGGGCGCCTCGAAGCCGGGGACCAGGCGGTGGTAGGAGTTCACCGAGGGGTTGGTGAACGCCAGGAGCGACGGCGCGTGCTTGAGGAGTCCACCGATGTACCAGCGGGCGAGGTCGGACAGGCCACCGTAGCCACGCTCGTCGAAGAACAGCGGCTTGCCGTCCTTCCACAGGGACTGGTGCGAGTGCATGCCGGAGCCGTTGTCACCGAAGAGGGGCTTGGGCATGAAGGTCGCGGACTTGCCGGCCTCGAAGGCGACGTTCTTGATGATGTACTTGAACTTCATCAGGTCGTCGGCCGCGCCCCGCAGGGTGTTGAAGCGGTAGTTGATCTCCTGCTGGCCGGCCGTGCCGACCTCGTGGTGGGCGCGCTCGACGTCCAGGCCCACCTCCTGCATGATCCGGACCATGTCGTCGCGCAGGTCGGCGAAGCGGTCGGAGGGGGAGACAGGGAAGTAGCCGCCCTTGTAACGGGTCTTGTAGCCCAGGTTGCCGCCCTCCTCCTCGCGGCCGGTGTTCCAGGCCGCCTCGGTGGAGTCGAGGTAGTAGAAGCTCGAGTGCTGCGTGGTCTGGAACCGGACGTCGTCGAAGACGTAGAACTCCGCCTCGGCACCGAAGTAGACGGTGTCGGCGATGCCGGTGCTCCTGAGGTAGGCCTCGGCCTTCGCGGCGATGTTGCGCGGGTCACGCGAGTACGACTCGTCGGTGAAGGGGTCGACGATCGAGAAGTTGACGACCAGCGTCTTCTGCTTGCGGAACGGGTCCACGAACGCGCTCGTGACGTCCGGGACGAGCTTCATGTCGGACTCGTGGATCGCCTGGAACCCGCGGATCGACGAGCCGTCGAACATGAGGCCGTCCGTGAAGGCGTCCTCGTTGAAGGCCTCGACCGGGATGTTGAAGTGCTGCATGACCCCCGGCAGGTCGCAGAAGCGGACGTCGACGAACTTGACGTCCTGCTCCTTGGTGAAGGCGATGGCCTCCTCGGCGCTGGAAAACATCCGCTGCTCCTTGGTGTGGACGAAGGTACGACGCCGAGGTTAGTCCCGACCTGTTGCCCGCGTGTCACCTCAATGTGTCCGGCATGTTTCGTGGCCGGAGCGGATCGGGGCCCTACGGTGTCGGCCCGGTAAACTCTCCCGGTGACCGCGCCCGTCTCCGTCCCCGTCGCCACCCTCGGCCGCCGTCTCGTCGGACTGGCCGTGGACTGGGCCCTCGCCTCGGCGATCAGCGCCGGCTTCCTCGGCTACGAGCCCATGGCGACGCTCGCCGTGTTCGCCCTTATGACGTGGCTCATGGTCGCCACCCTCGGCGCCACGATTGGCCATGTGGTGGCGGGTCTCGCCGTCCGCACCCCCGCCGGCGGCCTCCCCGGTCCGGTCCGCGCGCTCGCACGCACGGTGGCGCTGTGCCTGGTGATCCCCGCGGTGGTCTGGGGCCCTGACGGTCGCGGCCTGCACGACGTGTGGGCGGGGACCGTCGTCACACGAGTGCGCTAGCGAACGAGACGGCGGCGCGAGACCGGCCACGGCTACGAAGCAGAAGAGTCCGTCGGGCCGGGCCTGACGGACTCTTCGGCTTGACGGTCACACCACCAGGGACGGCGGCGGGCTCGACGGACCGGTGCGGACCAGGGGCTCAGCGGCACGGACCGGTGCGGAGCAGGGGCTCAGCGGCCCTTCATGCCCTTGCGGTCGGGACGTGCACGCATCGGGTCGACGCCCTTGGGGATGGGCAGCCTGGTCCCGCCGAGCGCCTGGATCCGGCGGGCGACCGTGGCCACCTCGGCCGCGGTGAGGGTCTTCTTGAGCTTGCGGACGGTCTTGCCGAGCTTCGCGAGCGGCACCTGTCCCTCGTCGTTGCCCGCCTGGACCAGGTGGACCGGGACGTTCGGCGCGACCCGGGCGACCTTGCGCCGCTCGTCCTCGAGGAGGCGCTGCACCCGGTTGGCCGGGCCCTCGGAGACGAGCACGATGCCCGGACGACCGACCATGCGGAACACGAGGTCCTGGGTGCGCGGGTTGACCGCGACCGGCTCCTGCTCGAAGTTCCAGCCCTTGGTCTGGCCCAGGACGGCCCCGACGGCGCCGGTCCTGCCCTCGATCTGGCTGTAGGCCGCCTTCTCGGTCTGGCGCGAGAGCACGACGAGCATGAGGGTCAGCGCCAGCATGAGGCCGAACAGGCCCGTGTACCACGGGTGGCCCCAGATGAACCCGATGATGAGGGCGAGCCCCATGACGGCCACGAAGACGCCCAGGAGGATCCACGTGATGAGGGGGTTGACCTGCCGGGTCAGCCGGTAGGCGTCACGGACGTTGTGGTACCAGCGCTGCTTCTGGGGCTTCGGTGCGGCGTCGTCGGAGTTCTTGCGTGCCATGACGGTCAAGCCTACCGTCCGGGGGGCAGGGGCCACGCCGTCGCGGCCAGATGGGTCGTCAGGCGGTCCACCCCCGATGGCTGGTCAGGCCGTCCACGCCAGGAGGTCGTCGACGGCGAGGGTGTTGACGATGCGTGACCGGGCCAGGCCGGCCGTCTGCGCGCGGGCGCAGCCGTGGTCGAGGAGCTCGAGCTGACCCGGCGCGTGGGCGTCGGTGTCGACGGCGAAGACGCAGCCGGTGTCACGGGCGAGGTGGAGCAGGTCGGTGGGCGGGTCCCGCCGCTCGGGCCGGGAGTTGATCTCGACGGCGACGTCGAAGCGCCGGCACGCCTCGAAGACGATCTCCGCGTCGAAGGTCGAGGGCGGCCGCGTCCCGCGCGAGCCGGTGACGAGTCGGCCGGTGACGTGCCCCAGGACGTCCACCCGTGGGTTCGCGACGGCCGTGACCATGCGCCGTGTCATCGCCGCGCTCTCCATCCGCAGCAGGGAGTGGACGCTCGCCACGACGACGTCGAGGGCGTCGAGGAGGTCCTCGTCCTGGTCGAGGGAGCCGTCCTCGAGGATGTCGACCTCGATGCCGGTGAGGATCCGGAACGGTGCGAGCTCGGTGTTGAGGCGGGCCACGACGTCGAGCTGCTCCCGCAGCCGCGCGGCCGTCAGCCCGCGGGCGACGGTGAGCCTGGGGGAGTGGTCGGTGAGGGCGAGGTAGGAGTGGCCGAGGTCCACGGCCGCGGCGGCCATCGCCGCGATCGGGGCCGTGCCGTCGGACCAGTCCGAGTGGGTGTGGAGGTCGCCGGCGAGCCAGCCGCGCACGACCTCCCCGCCCGTGACGACCCGGTCCCGTGCACCGTCCTCGAGCTCGGCCAGGTAGGCCGGGACGTCCCCGGCGGCCGCCTGGTACGCCACGGCGGCCGTCTTCGGTCCGACGTCGGGGAGGTCGGTCAGGGTGCCGGCCCGCAGCCGCGCGCCGAGCTCGTCCGGGGCGAGCGCGGCGAGGCGTCGGGCGGCGCGCCGGTACGCCCGGACGCGGTGCGGCTCGGCCAGCTGCCGCTCGAGCAGGTAGGCCACGCGCTCCAGGGCGCCGACGGGGTCCACCCGGCCGAGGCTACGCCCGGCTCAGCGCACGAGCGCGGCGGCCTCCTGGCGGGAGGTCCGGGCCTCGGACAGGTGCGCGAGGTGCTCGGGCACGGGCCGGCCCTTGCGGGCCATCGCCTGGCCCCACAGCCGACCGGCGCGGTAGCTCGAGCGCACCAGCGGTCCGGACATGACACCGAGGAAGCCGATCTCCTCGGCCTTGTCCGACAGGGCGACGAACTCCTCGGGGCGGACCCACCGGTCGACCGGGTGGTGCCGCACCGACGGGCGCAGGTACTGGTTGATGGTCAGCAGGTCGCAGCCGGCGTCGTGGAGCATCTCCATCGCCTCGACGACCTCCTCGAAGGTCTCGCCCATCCCGAGCATGAGGTTGGACTTGGTGACCAGGCCCTCGTCGCGGGCGGAGGTGAGGACACCGAGGGAGCGCTGGTAGCGGAAACCGGGCCGGATGCGACGGAAGATCCGCGGCACCGTCTCGACGTTGTGGGCCAGCACCTCCGGCCGCGAGGAGAAGACCTCGGCGAGCTGCTCGGGCACGGCGTCGAAGTCCGGGATGAGCAGCTCGACGCCCGTCCCGGGGTTGAGGGCGTGGATCTGGCGGACCGTCTCGGCGTAGAGCCAGGCTCCGCCGTCGTCGAGGTCGTCGCGGGCCACGCCGGTGATCGTGGAGTACCTCAGCCCCATCGTCCGGACCGACTCGGCGACCTTGAGCGGCTCGCCGCGGTCCAGGGCCGAGGGCTTGCCGGTGTCGATCTGGCAGAAGTCGCAGCGCCGCGTGCACTGGGAGCCGCCGATGAGGAACGTGGCCTCCCGGTCCTCCCAGCACTCGAAGATGTTCGGGCAGCCGGCCTCCTCGCACACCGTGTGCAGGCCGCCGCCGTGGACGAGCTGCTTGAGGTCCCGGTACTCAGGGCCCATCGTGGCGCGGGTCTTGATCCAGCTCGGCTTCTTCTCGATGGGGGTCTCGGCGTTGCGTGCCTCGACCCGCAGCATCCTGCGGCCCTCGGGAGCGATGGTCACGTGGTGCCTCTCCTCGTCCGTTGCTTGGTGACGATCCTACGTCGGCGTCCCGGCCGGCGCCGTCGCGGGCCGGGACGCGTCCGTGAGCGGGCCGAGCGCCTCGGCGAGGTGCCGCTGGAGGGCCTCGGCGATGTCCGTGGGACCGATGCGCCGGCCGGTCTCGGCGGACAGCGAGGTGACGTCGGCGTCGTCGATGCCGCAGGGCACGATCCGGTCGTACGCCGCGAGGTCGACGTCGGCGTTGACGGCGATGCCGTGCATCGTCACCCCCCGGGCCACCCGGACGCCGACGGCGCAGAGCTTGCGGTCGCGCCCGCGGTCGTCGGCGAGGACCCACACCCCCGAGCGGCCGGGCACGCGCGCGGTGGCCACGCCGTAGCCCGCGGCGAGGTCGATGACGGCCTGCTCCAGCGCCCGCACGTACGCCACGACGTCGACCGGCTCGCGCAGCCGGACGATGGGGTAGACGACGAGCTGGCCCGGGCCGTGCCAGGTGATGCGTCCGCCACGGTCGACGTCGATGACGGGCGTGCCGTCGGTGGGGCGGTCGCGTGTGGCGGTGCGCCTGCCCGCGGTGTAGACGGGCGGGTGCTCCAGCAGGAGGACCGTGTTCTCGAGGTCGCCGTCGGCGACCCGGGCGTGGAGCGCGCGCTGGAGCTCCCACGCCCGCTGGTAGTCCGTCAGGGAGGTCCCCAGGTCGATCTGCTCGAAGCGCACGGGACGATCGTAGGCCGATGCGCGCCGCGGCCCGCCCGGCCGTTCATCCCCCGGGTGGCTCCAGGACGAGGAGGAGCAGGCGCCGGAGCTCCGCGACCTCGGCCGGGGTTAGCGCCGCGGTGGCCAGGGCCTCGACCGCGCCGGGGTCGTCGAGGGCGGCGAGCGTCGTGCGGCCGTGCTCCGTGATGGCCACGACCTGACGACGGCGGTCGGTGCCGTGGCGCCGGCGCTCGAGGTACCCGGCCCGCTCGAGCCCGACGGCCATCCTGCTCACGGCCTGCTCGCTCACCCCGAGGGCGGCGGCGATCTCGCGCTGCGAGCGGGGACCGCCCGCCAGGACGGCGAGCAGCGGGAGCGAGGCGTGGGAGAGCGACCACCGGTGGAGGTAGTCGTCCCAGGACCGCTCGACGCGCCGGGCGGCGGCGGAGAGCAGGCGGCCGGTGGGCCACGCCGGCGGCGGGGTCGCGACACCGGGGCCTCGGGGATCCATCGGGGCATCCTTCCAGAGCGACGTGGGTCGGCCCGTGGAGGGCCCGGATCGAGTCTTGCACAAGCTAGGTAGCCAGGCTAGCGTTCACGGTGTTGAGCATCTTGACCGTCCAGGAGGATCCCGTGGCCACCCAAGCACCGCCCGCACCGCCGCAGCGCCGCGTCCGGACCCGGTCCGCGGTCGGGCGGGCGGGACTGATCCTGCTCGCCCTGGTCGTCTGGCTGCTCGTGGGAGCGTTCGGCGGGATGGCCCAGGGGACCCTCTCCGAGGTCCAGGAGAACGACAACGCGGCCTTCCTGCCCGCGAACGCCGAGTCCACTCGGGCGGGGGAGCTCTCGGCGCAGTTCAGCGACGAGACCACGCTGCCTGCGCTCGTCGTCGTCGAGGCCGCGGACGGGGGGACCCTCGGCGCCGGTCAGGTCGAGGCCGTCGCGGCGTTCGCCGAGGCCGTCCCAGACATCGTGCTGCCCGGCGGCGGGGCGCTCGGTGACGTCCTCACCGGCCCCGTCGTCGCCGTCCCGTCCGAGGACGGCGCCGCCGTGCTCGTCCCGGTCCCCCTGGACGCCACGGTCGCGAACGAGCTCGTCGGGGAGGGCGAGGAGCGGGTCGTCAACGCCGCCGTCGCCGAGCTGCGGGCCCTCGCCGCTGACCAGCTGGCCGGCGTCAGCACCTGGGTGACGGGCCCGGCGGGTGCCATCGCCGACCTCGTCACCGCCTTCGGCGGGATCGACGGCATCTTGCTGCTCACCGCTCTGGTCGTCGTGTTCGTCATCCTCATCCTCGTCTACCGCTCGCCCAGCCTGCCCTTCGCGGTCCTGCTGACGTCGGTCTTCGCCCTGGCCGCTGCCGCCCTCGTCATCAAGCCCCTCGCAGGTGGCGGGGTCCTGCAGCTCAACGGCCAGAGCCAGGGCATCCTCTCGATCCTCGTCGTCGGCGCAGCCACGGACTACTCCCTCCTGCTCGTCGCGCGCTACCGCGAGGAGCTCACCCGGCACGCCCACCCCGCCGACGCGATGAAGGTCGCCTGGCGGGCCTCGCTGGAACCCGTCCTGGCCAGCGCCGGAACCGTCATCGTCGGACTGCTGTGCCTGCTGCTCTCCGACCTGGGGTCCAACTCGAGCCTGGGACCGGTGGCGGCCATCGGCATCGCCTCGGCGGTCCTGGCGGCCCTCACCCTGCTGCCGGCCTTCCTCCTCCTCGCCGGTCGCCGGTCGCGGTTCATCTTCTGGCCGCGGACCCCCCGCTACACCGGCGCCGACGTCGTCGACGGCGCGCACCTCGTCACGCGCGGCTCGGCACGGCCGGGGATCTGGGAACGGGTAGCCACCTTCGTCACGTCCCACGCCCGGCCGGTCTGGGTCGTCACCGCTCTCGTCCTCCTCGCGGCCGCCGCGTTCGTCCCCACGCTGCGCGCGGAGGGCACCAGCGACTCCGACATCTTCCTGGCCGAGACCGAGTCGGTCGCCGGCGAGGCCGTGCTCGCCGAGCACTTCGACGCCGGGCAGGTCCAGCCCGCGGTCGTCATCACCGCCGAGGCGAACGCGGCAGACGTCATCGCAGCCGCCGAGGCCGTCCCCGGCGTCACCGGGGCGTCGCTCGTCACCGCCGCCTCGGGTCCGCCCGCCGGGGTGGACACCGAGGCGGGTCCGCCGGCCGGGGTGGACACCGAGGCGGGTCCGCCGGCCGGGGTGGACACCGAGGCGGGTCCGCCGGCCGGGGTGGACACCGAGTCCGGTCCGCCCGCCGGGGTGGACACCGAGGCCGAACCGGTCGTCGTCGACGGCCTGGTCCGGATCGACGTCGTGACCGAGGACGCCGCGGAGACCCAGGCAGCGGTGGCGACCGTGCGCGAGCTGCGCACCGCCGTCCACGCGGCGGACGCCGACGCCCTCGTCGGGGGCGCAGCGGCACAGCGCCTGGACACCCAGGACACCGCCGCCAAGGACCTGCGGACCATCATCCCGGTGGTCCTCGTGGCGATCTTCCTCATGCTGGTGCTGCTCCTGCGGGCGGTCGTGGCGCCGCTGGTGCTGCTCCTGGCCAACCTCCTCTCGTTCGGGGCCACCATGGGCATCAGCGCGATCGTGTTCAACCACGTCCTGGACCTGCCCGGCGCCGACGCGACCGTGCCGCTGTACGGCTTCGTGTTCCTCGTCGCGCTGGGCATCGACTACTCGATCTTCCTCATGACCCGGGTGCGGGAGGAGTCGCTCGTCCGCGGCACCCGGGAGGGCGTGCACCGCGGCCTGGCCGTCACCGGCGGCGTCATCACCTCGGCCGGGCTCGTGCTCGCGGCGACGTTCAGCGCACTGGCGGTCATCCCGCTGCTGTTCCTCCTCCAGCTGGCGTTCATCGTCGCCTTCGGCGTCCTGCTCGACACGTTCGTCGTGCGCTCCCTCCTCGTCCCCGGACTCGTCCACGACCTCGGTCGCCGCACCTGGTGGCCGTGGCAGCGCCGGGTCCCGCAGGACTGACGAGCCCCCCACAGCGCCCTCGGCGCACCCCCGTCGTCCACAGCAGGGCCGACGGGGGTGCGCGAGGACGTGCCCGCCTGGTTCGCTCGCACCATGAGCGCGAGACGCCCCGGTGCTCCCGAGGTACCGGGGTACCGGGTGGGGCAGCCCGTGGGCTTCGGCGCGACCGGCGCGGTCTGGGCCGCACGTGACCCGGCCGGCCGCGCGGTCGCGCTCAGCGTCCTGCGACTGGCACCGGACGAGCGCGGCGCCGCCCAGCTGCGCCGGCTGGCCGCACTCCGCGGCGGTCACCACCCCCACCTGCCCCGGGTGCTGGACGTCGTCAGCGTCGGCCGGGACCGCTGCGCCCTCGCGTGCGAGCTCGTCGAGGGACCGACGCTCGCCACGGTGCGCACCGCCCGGGGTCCGCTCACCCGCGCCGAGGCGGCCGCCCTGCTCGACGCGCTCGGCTCCGCGTTGGGCCACCTGCACGATCGTGGTGTCGTCCACGGCGACGTCTCACCCGGCAACGTCATCCTCACCGAGGGCGGGCGGCCGGTGCTGACGGACCTCGCCGGAGAGGTCACGCGAGAGGCCGGCACGCCGGGCTTCGTCGCCCCCGAGCGGGCGGGCGGGGCGCCCGCGTCGGCGCCGGGAGACGTCTGGTCCCTCGCCCGCACCCTCTCGTGGGCGGCAGCGGACGATCCCGCCGTGGGCGACGTGCTGCGCACCGCCCTTCGTCCCGCACCGGGGGAGAGGCCCGCTGCCCGGGACCTCGCGGCGTGCGCGCCCGGGCTCGCCGACCCGGCCCCGGTGGCCCTGCCGGCCGATGCCGACCTGGCCGCCGCTCAGCTCCGGACGCGGGCCGGCCAGCCGCCGACGGCCCTCGCCGCGGCGCGACGACGTCGGACGCGGAGCCGAGGGCTCCGTCGTCGTCGGCGGTCACCCGTTCCACTGCTCGTCGCCCTCGGGCTCGCGGTCGGGGTGCTCGGCGGCGCGGCGGCGGCCCGGTCCGCGGCGCCGTCAACCCCTGCGGGCGTGGTCCTCGCACAGCTCGTGGCCGCCCGGGACGAGGCTCTCACCGCCGGTGACGCCGGTGGTCTCGCCGCCCTCACCGTGCCGGGCAGCGCCCCGGCCGCAGCCGATGCCGCGGTCGTGCGCGCCCTGGGCGGTGCGCGGCCGCGAGGACTGAGCACCACCGTGGTCGACGTCCAGCTGGTCGAGCAGCGAACCTCCCGGCTCGTGCTCGAGGCGGTCACCCGGCAGTCCGGGTACACCCTCACGGCCTCCACCGGGCACCGGGCAGTTGAGCCCCAGCCGGAACGCTGCACCCGCTACACCCTGGCGGGCCCCGCGCCGTGGCGGGTGGACGCAACGGCTCCGTGCAGGCTCGCCGGGGGTGACGGCGCCGCCGGGTGATGGTGGCGCGGCGGGACGCGCCGCCCCGGTCACGCGGCGGGACGCGGCGGGACGAGCCGCCCCGGTCACGCGGCGGGACGAGCCGCCTCGGTCACGCGGCGGGCGTGCTCGGTGACGCGGGCGGCCCCGCACCGGACTCTGCCGGTACGGGGCCGCCGCCGTGCATCAGGGCTCAGAGACCGACCTCGGCCTCGAACGCGCCCTCCTCGAGCCGGACGCGCACGGCGCTGAGGAAGCGCCCGGCGTCCGCACCGTCGACCAGCCGGTGGTCGTACGTCAGGGACAGGTACATGATCGAGCGGATGGCGATGGCCTCGTTGCCGTCCGCGTCGGTCACCACGGCCGGACGCTTGACGATCGTGCCCACCCCGAGGATGGCGACCTCGGGCTGGTTGATGATCGGGGTGTCCATGAGCAGGCCGGCCGACCCGGTGTTCGTGATCGTGAACGTCGAGCCGGAGAGCTCGTCCGGGGTGACCTTGCTGTCGCGGGTGCGGGCGGCGAGGTCGTTGATCTTCTTCGCGATCCCGCCCAGGGTGAGGTCCCCGGCGTCCTTGATGACCGGGACGAGGAGACCGCGCGGGGTGTCGACCGCGATGCCGATGTGCTCGGCGCCGTGGTAGACCACCTGCTCGCCGTCGATCGTGGCGTTGAGCTTCGGGTGGCTCTTGAGCGCCTCGGTCGCCGCCTTGACGAAGAACGGCAGGAAGGTCAGCTTCGTGCCCTCGTTGGCCTGGAACGACGACTTCGCCCGCGAACGCAGCGCGGCGATCCGCGTGACGTCGACCTCGACGACCGAGGTGAGCTGGGCGGAGGTGTCGAGAGACTCCCGCATGCGCTTGGCGATGACCTTGCGCAGGCGCGACATCTTCTCGGTGGTGCCCCGCAGCGGGGAGGGCTCGGCGGCCTTCCTGGGCTGCGACGCAGCGGGCTGCGAGGGCTGCGGCTGCTCGGCGGCGGCCTTCTCCTCGGCAGCCTTCCTGGCAGCCTCGGCGGCGGCCTCGACGTCCTGCTTGCGGATGCGTCCGCCCACGCCGGTGCCGGTGAGGGTGGCGAGGTCGACGCCCCGGTCGTTGGCGAGCTTGCGCACCAGCGGGGTGATGTAGGACGTCGCCGCCGCCTCGGCGGCCGGCGCCGGCTCGGACGGACGGGCCGGTGCCGACGGCGGACCGGCCTGGGGCGCCTCGACGGGCGGCTCGGCCCGGTGCTGGCCGGACTCCTTCTCCACGGTGGCCTGGTTGGCCGGCTCCTCGGCGGGGGCCTGCTGCTCGGGCTCCTTCTTCTCGGGCGCCTTCTGCTCGGGCTCCGCGGCCGCCGGCTCCTCGGCGGGAGCCTCCTTCGCGGGCGCGGCGCCTGCCTCGCCGACGATGGCCAGCTGCGCGCCGACCTCGACGGTCTCGTCCTCCTGGACGAGGATCTTCAGCACCGTCCCGGCCAGGGGCGAGGGCACCTCGGTGTCCACCTTGTCGGTGGAGACCTCGAGGAGCGGCTCGTCGACCTCCACGGTGTCGCCCTCGGCCTTGAGCCAGCGGGTGACGGTGCCCTCGGTGACGGACTCGCCGAGAGCCGGCATCGTCACCGGCTCGCCGGAGCCGGACCCACCGCCGGACCCGCCCTCGGACGGGGCGTTCGCGGTGGCCTCGGACTTGGCCTCCTCGGCCGGCTTGGCGTCCTCCGCCGCCGGCTGGGCGGCCTCGACCTCCTCGGCCGCGGGAGCCTCGCTCGCGACCGGGGAGCTCTCCTCGGCGGCGGGCTCGTCTGCGGGCTCCTCGGCGGGCTCCTCGGCCGGGGCGTCGCCCCCGCCGCCGGAGCCGTCACCGATGACGGCGAGCTCGGCGCCGACCTCGACCGTCTCGTCCTCCTCGACGAGGATCTTCTCGATGACCCCCGCGACCGGGGAGGGCACCTCGGTGTCGACCTTGTCGGTCGAGACCTCCAGCAGCGGCTCGTCCACCTCGACCGACTCGCCGACCGCCTTGAGCCATCGGGTGACGGTGCCCTCGGTGACGGACTCGCCCAGTGCGGGCATCTTCACGGACTCAGACATGTCCTGGCGTCTCCTTCGATCGGGTCAGTTGTGGGCGTGCAGAGGCTTGCCGGCAAGGGCCAGCGCGGCCTCGCCCATCGCCTCGTCCTGCGTGGGGTGGGCGTGGACGAGCGCGGCGACGTCCTCGGGGTAGGCCTCCCAGTTCACCATGAGCTGGCCCTCGCCGATGAGCTCGCCGACCCGCGCGCCGAGCATGTGCACCCCGACGATCGGACCGTCCTTCTGCCGGACGAGCTTGACGAAGCCCGTGGTCTGGAGGATCTGGCTCTTGCCGTTGCCGCCCAGGTTGTACTCGACCGACTCGACCTCGCCGTAGGCCTCCTTCGCCTCGGCCTCGGTCAGACCCACGGAGGCGACGTTCGGTTCGCAGTAGGTCACCCGGGGGATGCCGGACTCGGCGATGACGGCCGGCTTGAGGCCGGCGATCTCCTCCGCGACGAAGATGCCCTGCTGGAAGCCGCGGTGGGCCAGCTGGAGCCCGGGCACGATGTCGCCGACGGCGTAGACGTTGCCGACGCCGGTGTGGAGGCGCTCGTCGGTGAGGACGAAGCCGCGCTCCATGGGGATGCCGTTCTCCTCGTAGCCGAGGTTGGCGGTCGCGGGGCCACGGCCGACGGCGACGAGGAGGAGCTCGGCCTCGAAGGTCTTCCCGTCCTGGGTGGTGACCTTGACGCCGTCGTCGTTCTGCTCGACGCCGGCGAACATGGTCTTGGTCTGGAAGGCGATCTTGCGCTTGCGGAAGGCTCGCTCGAGGCCCTTGGAGAGCGAGGGGTCCTCGTTGGGCACGAGGTTGGGCAGGCCCTCGATGATGGTGACGTCGGCCCCGAAGGAGTTCCACACGGAGGCGAACTCGACGCCGATGACCCCCCCGCCCAGGACGATGGCGCTCTTGGGGACGTAGTCCAGCTCGAGGGCCTGCTCGGACGTGATGACCCGGCCGCCGATCTCGAGCCCGGGCAGGGTCTTGGAGTACGAGCCGGTCGCGAGGATGACGTTCCTGCCCTTGTAGCGGGTGCCGTCGACCTCGACGGTGTCCTGCGCGACGAGGCGGCCCCAGCCGGCGATCAGGTCGACCTTGCGCGAGGAGACCAGGCCCTGGAGCCCCTTGTACAGGCGGGCGACGATGCCCTCCTTGAAGCTGTTGACCTTGGCCATGTCGATGCCGCCGAGGGTGCTCTCCACCCCGACGCCGGCGCTCTCGCGGATCGTGTCGGCGACCTCCGCGGAGTGCAGCAACGCCTTGGTGGGGATGCAGCCGCGGTGAAGGCAGGTGCCGCCGAGCTTGCCGGCCTCGATGAGAGCGACCTTCAGGCCGAGCTCCGCGCCCCGCAGGGCCGCCGCGTACCCGCCGCTCCCGCCGCCGAGGATGACGATGTCGTACTCCTGCGTTTCAGCCACGTACCTCTCCTTGAGCACCATGGTCGGCCCCGGTTGGGCCGGATCCGCCGTCATCATTCCACTCCCGTGCCGTGAGGGCCCATTCGGGCGCGGGGCGCACCCGCGCGGCGGCGGACCCGGCCGGTGCCGCGCCCGGTCGCCGGGCGCGCCACCGAGACGGCTACCGGGCGGCCGCGGCCTCGAGCAGGCCGAGGAGCGTGCGCAGCCCCATGCCGGTCCCGCCCTTGGGGGTGTAGCCGAAGGGCTTGGAGTCGTTGTAGGCCGGGCCGGCGACGTCCAGGTGCGCCCACGGGGTGTCCCCGGTGAACTCCTTGAGGAACAGACCCGCGACGAGCATGCCGCCGAACCGGTCGCCCATGTTGGCGATGTCCGCGACCGGTGTCTTCATCGACTCGCGCAGCTCGGCCGGCAGCGGCATGGGCCAGAGCTGCTCGCCGCCGGCCTCCGCCGCGGCCACGACCTGCCCGCGCACCTCCTCGGATCCCATCACCGCACCCACCCGGTTGCCGAGGGCGACCATCTGGGCGCCGGTGAGCGTCGCGATGTCCACGAGGACGTCGGGGTTCTCCTCCCGGGCCGCGACGAGCGCGTCGGCCAGGACGAGACGGCCCTCGGCGTCGGTGTTGAGGACCTCGACGGTGGTCCCGCCGCGGATCGTGATGACGTCGGAGGGGCGCTGCGCGGTGCCGGAGGGCATGTTCTCGGCGAGCGCCAGCCAGCCGGTCACCCGGATCGGCAGGGCGAGCTCGGCGGCGGCGAGCACGGTGTGCAGGACCGTCGCGGCGCCCGCCATGTCGCACTTCATCGTCTCCATGCCCTTGGCCGGCTTGATGGACAGCCCGCCCGAGTCGAAGGTGATGCCCTTGCCCACGAGGGCGTAGTGGGCGCGGGAGCGGGCGGGCGCGTACTCGACCCGGACCAGGCGCGGCGGGCGCACCGAGCCCTGCCCGACGGCGAGGAGGCCGCCGTAGCCGCCGTCGGCGAGGTCCTGCTCGTCCAGGACGGTCACCGTGACCGCGCTGCCCTCGGCGGCCGCCCTCGCCTCGTTGGCGAAGCTCGCCGGGTACAGGTGGGCGGGGGAGGCGTTGACGAGGTCGCGCACGCCGCGCACCGCAGCACCGACGACCCGGGCGCGCTCGGCGGCCGCCCGCGCGGCCTTGTCCTTCGCGGCCGGGGTGGCGACCTCGACGCGCGCCACCGGCGCGGGGTCGGAGGTCTTGTAGCGGTCGAAGCGGTAGGCACCGAGCAGGGCGCCCTCGGCGACGGCGCCGACCACGGCAGCGTCCTCGGCGGGCAGCGCGAGGACGACGTGCTCGGTCCCCGCGAGGGAGCGGACGGCAGAGCCCGCCGCCCGGCGCAGCGCCTCGTAGGTCAGGTCCTCACCGACACCGGCGAGCACGAGGACGTCCGCGGAGACGCCGTCGACGGCCGGGATGCGCACCACCTCGTCGGCGGTGCCGCTCACGCCGAGCGCGGGCAGCAGCGCGGCGAGGGCGGAGGCGGCACGCCCGGGGAGGACGTCGCCGAGCAGCCGGGGGCCGTCGGTCGTCCGGGCGACGCCGACGACGAGGGCGTCGGCACCGATGCGGGCAGGGTTCTTCGAGGTCAGGTCGAGGTCGGTCACCGTCCGATGCTAGCCCGGCGGCCCGGGGGCGATAATCTCGCCGGGTGCTCACGACCGTCGTCCTCGCCGCCGCCCTGGCCGGCGCGCTGGCGCTGTGGGCCGCCTGGTTCGCGCTGAGGGACCGTCCGGTGGTGCTGCGCCAGCTGGTCGCGGGCGGCGCCGTGGAGGTCGCACTCCTGGCGCAGATCGTCGTGGGGATCGTCGCCGCCGCCGGCGGCAGGTCCCCGGCGGACCCCTGGACGTTCTGGGGCTACGTGGTCACTGCGGTCGTGCTGCTGCCGGTCGCCGCGGTCTGGGCGATGGCGGACCGGACACGGACGAGCTCTGTCGTCCTGCTCGTGGCGTGCGTGGCGATCATGGCCATGCAGGCCCGGGTCTGGCAGGTGTGGGCAGGATGACCGAGGAGGACGACATGACCACCCGCGAGGACGTCCGCGAGCCGGGGTACGCCCCGGTGAGCACGACGTCGACCACCGACACCCGGCGACCGGCCTACGGCCTGGGCCGCGTGCTCATCCTCGTGTACGGCATCTTCGCGGTCGCGGCGACGGCGCGCGCGACGGTCCAGCTGCTCCGGGACGCGGGGGAGGCCCCCGTCGCCTACGGCCTCTCCGCGCTGGCCGGCGCGGTGTACGTCGCCGCGACGGTGGCGCTGGCCCACAACGGCCGCCGGATGCGGCGCGTGGCGTGGGTGGCGGTGGGCTTCGAGCTGGTGGGCGTCGCCGTCGTCGGCACGCTGAGCCTGACCCGGCCCGACCTCTTCCCCGCGGACACCGTCTGGTCGCGCTACGGCAGCGGCTACGGCTTCGTCCCGGCGGTGCTGCCGGTCCTGGGCCTGGTCTGGCTCTACGTCTCGAGCCCGGCGCGGGTGGCCGCCCGGGCCGAGCGGCGCTGAGATGTACCAGGTTCTCTTCCGCACCCTCGCGCTGCGCCTCGACCCCGAGCGGGCGCACGTCCTGGCCATGGGTCTGATCCGGTCGGTGGCGCGCGTCCCGGGACTCGCGGGCGCCGTCCGCGCCACCCTCGGCCGGCGACCCGGCCGACCCGTCCCGGCCAGGTCGGCCGGCGGGCCCCTCACGCGGCCGGTCCCGGGCGTCCTCGGCCTCGCCGCGGGGATGGACAAGGACGCCGACACGGTGCTGGGGATGGACATGCTCGGCTTCGGTTTCGTCGAGGTGGGCACCGTCACCGCCGTCGCCCAGCCGGGCAACGACAGCCCCCGGCTGTGGCGCCACGTCGACCGGCGTGCCCTGCGCAACCGGATGGGCTTCAACAACCACGGCGCCGCCGCAGCCGGCGAGCGGCTGCGCCGGCTGCGGGGGACCCGGCGGGGGCGCGCGGTGGTGGTCGGCGCCAACATCGGCAAGAGCAGGGTGACCCCGCTCGAGAGCGCCGCGGCGGACTACGTCACCAGCGCCCGGGCGGTGGCCCGGTGGGCCGACTACCTCGTGGTCAACGTCTCCTCGCCGAACACCCCGGGCCTGCGCGACCTCCAGGCGGTCGACGCGCTGCGGCCGATCCTCGCCGCGGTCCGCGACGCGGCACGGGAGACGGCCGGGCGCGAGGTGCCGGTGCTCGTGAAGATCGCCCCCGACCTCGCCGACGCCGATCTCCACGCCGTCGCGGACCTGGTCCTCGAGCTCGGTCTGGGCGGGGTGGTGGCGACGAACACGACGATCGACCACGACCTGGGCCCGGGCGGCCTGTCGGGCGAGCCGCTGCGCGCCCGCGCGCTCGACGTGGTCCGGCTCCTGCGGACGCGACTGGGGGAGGGACCGGTGGTCATCGGCGTCGGGGGCATCACCACCCCGGCCGACGCCGAGGCGATGCTCGACGCCGGCGCGGACCTCCTCCAGGCGTACACGGCGTTCATCTACGAGGGCCCGGCCTGGCCGGGACAGCTCAACCGGGCCCTCGCCGGCCGCGCGGCCCGGGGGCGCGGCGGCCGCTGAGGGCCTGCGGGCCGCGAGCGGCTGCCGGCGGGCAGCGGGCGGCGGGCGCCGACGGCATGCAAGCCGGGGGCGGCGGCCGCGGAGGGCACGGGCCCCCGCGCGGCCGCCGGGGCCGATCAGCTCGGCCGCGTGTGCGGGGCGTTCTCCCAGGTCTTCGCCGGGTCGCGGACGACCCGGTCACCGAGGGTCTCGTCGATCCTCGCCATGAGCTCGGCCGGGATCCGCACGCCCGAGGCGACGACGTTCTCCGCGACCTGCTCGGGCCGGGAGGCGCCGATGATGGCCGCGGCGACGTTGTCGTTCTGCAGGACCCAGGCCACGGCCAGCTGGGCCATCGTCAGGCCGAGCTCGTCCGCGACCGGCCGCAGGTCCTGGACACGGGTGAGGAGGTCGTCGTCGAGGAAGCGCTTGATCGTGTCCGCGCCGCCCTTCTTGTCGGTCGCCCGCGACCCCTTGGGCAGCTTCTCCCCGGGCAGGTACTTGCCCGTCAGGACACCCTGGGCCACCGGGGACCACACGATCTGGGACAGCCCGAGCTCGCTGGAGGTGGGGACGACCTCGTCCTCGATGACCCGCCAGAGCATCGAGTACTGCGGCTGGGAGGAGATGACCTGGAAGCCCAGCTCCTTGGAGTGGTCGTGGGCGAAGCGGATCTGCTCGGCGGTCCACTCCGAGACGCCGATGTACAGGGCCTTGCCGGCGCGCACGACGTCGGCGAAGGCCTGCATCGTCTCCTCGATCGGCGTCTCCACGTCGAAGCGGTGCGCCTGGTAGAGGTCGACGTAGTCGGTGCCCAGGCGCCGGAGCGAGCCGTCGATGGACTCCATGATGTGCTTGCGCGACAGGCCCGAGTCGTTGGGACCCTTCGGGCCCGTCGGCCAGAAGACCTTGGTGAACAGCTCGAGGGACTCGCGGCGCTGGCCCTTGAGCGCCTTGCCGAGCACCTTCTCGGCCTTGCCGTTGGCGTAGGCGTCGGCGGTGTCGAACGTGGTGATCCCGGCGTCGAGGGCGGCGTGGACGCAGGATGTCGCCACCTCCGCGTCGACCTGGGAGCCATGGGTGAGCCAGTTGCCGTAGGTGATCTCGGAGATCTTCAGGCCGGAGCGGCCGAGATAGACGTGGTTGACCATGCCCTCGATCGTAGGTGCCCGCTCAGGCCGGGTACTCCCCGCGCCCGACCTGCGGACGGGGCTGGCGCATGCGACGGAAGTAGAAGCTGCGCGTGAACGCGTAGAACCCGGTCCACCGGGGCACCTTCTCCTCACCGAACCGCGCGGCGAGCTTCTTCTTCAGCCGCCACACCATGAACAGGGAGTCGGCGATCGCGAGGACGAGGACGCCGTACATCGCGAGCACGAGCCCGCCGGCCAGCTGGGGGTACGCGCCGGCGAACATCATGACGACGATCATCACCAGCGCGAGGGGCAGGAAGAACTCGGCCACCGACCAGCGCGCGTCGACGTGGTCGCGGGCGTAGCGACGGACCGGGCCCTTGTCCCGCAGCGGGAGGTACCGCTCGTCGCCGGTGCGCATCGCCTCCTGCTGACGGGCCCAGGCCTCGTTGCGCTGCTCGCGGGCGCGGCGCCGGGCCTCCTTGCGGTCCTCGGGCACGAGGGGCCGGCGGTTGCGCGCCTCGGCCTGCTTGCGCCTCGGCGTGGGGCGGCCCTTGCCGGGGAGGACAGGTTCCGGCTCTGGCTCGACGGGGGTGCGGCGTCCGATCACCCCAGCAGGGTAGTCGACGCGGCGGCGGTAGCCTCGACGCCGTGACTGGAGTCGACGATCTCGCCCGGCGCACCCGTGAGGCCTTCCCCCGGGTGCGCGCCGACCTGGAGGACCTGGTGCGCATCCCCAGCGTCTCCTCCGAGGCGTTCGACCAGGCGCACGTGCGCGCCTCGGCGGAGGCGGTGGCGGCGCTGCTGCGCGGCGCCGGCATGGCCAACGCCGAGGTCCTCGAGGTGACCACCGACGGACGGACCTCCCGCCCCGCCGTGGTGGCCCACCGGCCCGGCCCGCAGGGCGCGCCGACGGTGCTGCTCTACGCCCACCACGACGTCCAGCCCCCCGGGGAGGCCGCGGGGTGGACCTCGGACCCCTTCGAGCCCGTGCAGCGCGGCGAGCGGCTCTACGGCCGCGGCGCCGCGGACGACAAGGCCGGGGTCATGGCCCACGTCGGCGCGCTGCGTGTGCTCGGGGACGAGCTCGGGGTGGGCGTGACGGTCTTCGTCGAGGGGGAGGAGGAGATCGGCTCGCCGACCTTCACCGACTTCCTCCACGCCCACCGCGACCGTCTCGCGGCCGACGTCATCGTCGTCGCGGACTCGGGGAACTGGCGCATCGGCGTCCCGGCCCTGACGACGTCGCTGCGCGGGCTGGTCGACTGCGAGGTGGAGGTGCGGGTGCTCGACCACGCCGTGCACTCGGGCATGTTCGGCGGTCCGGTGCTCGACGCCGTCACCCTCATGGCCCGCCTTGTGGCGAGCCTGCACGACGACGCGGGGGACGTCGCTGTCGCCGGTCTCGTCGCCCGTGACGACGCCGACGTCGACTACCCCGAGGCCGACCTGCGCGCCGACGCCTCGGCCGTCGACGGCTACCGTCTCGCCGGCACCGGGGCGCTGAGCGCGCGCATGTGGACCAAGCCGGCGATCTCCGTCATCGGGCTGGACGCGACCTCCGTCGCGCAGGCCTCGAACACCATCGCACCGGTCTGCCGGGCCAAGCTCTCGATGCGCATCGCGCCGGGTCAGGACCCCGCCGAGGCCGAGCGGCTGCTCCACGACCACCTCCTCGCCCACGCGCCGTTCGGCGCACGCGTCACGGTCACCCCCGGCGAGCGCGGCCAGGCGTTCGACGCCGGCGGCGACTCCGAGGAGATGCGCACGGCCCGCTGGGCCTTCACGCAGGCCTGGGGCCACGAGCCCGTGGACATCGGCGTGGGCGGGTCGATCCCGTTCATCGCCGAGCTCCGGGAGGTCTTCCCCGAGGCGAGGATCCTCGTCACCGGGGTGGAGGACCCCGACTCCCGTGCCCACAGCGAGGACGAGTCCGTCCACCTGGGCGAGCTCGAGCGGGTGGTCCTGGCCGAGGCCCTGCTCCTGGCACGTCTCGGCGGCCGGGTCTGAGGTGCGGGTCCTCGTCGCACCGGACCGGTTCGCCGGGGCCGTCACCGCCGCCGTCGCGGCCACGGCGCTGGCCGAGGGGTGGCGGGAGAGCGTCCCGTCCGACGTCGTCCGGGCGCTGCCGCTGTCCGACGGCTCCGCCGGGCTGGTCGACGCCGTCGGCGCGGCGCTGGGCGGTCGGCTCGTCCCGGTGACCGTCCCGGGCCCGCTCGGCGCCGCCGTGCCCGCCACGGTCCTGCACGTGCCCGGCCAGGCGGGCGGGACCGCCTTCGTCGAGGCGGACCAGGTCCTCGGCACCCACCTCGCGGCGGACCGCGCCGAGGCCGCGGTCCGGAGCACCACCGGCGGGCTCGGTGCGCTCGTCCTCGCCGCCCTGGCCACCGGGGCCGGCCGCGTCGTGGTGGGCCTGTCGGTCCCAGCGGCCGCCCACGACGGCGGGGCCGGACTCCTCGCGCAGCTGGCGGGCATGGCCGGGGCGGAACCGCTCACGAGCGGGGGGCTCGCCCTGACGGGCCTGACGCCCGCCGGTGCGGCGGCCGCGGTGTCCGCCGCCCGGGAGCGGCTCGCCGGCGTCGACCTCGTCCTGGCGCTGAGCGACGACGCCCCCCTGCTGGGGCTGCACGGCGCCGGTGCCGTGCTGGGGCAGGACCCGGCGGTCGGACCGGTCCGCGCGCAGGACCTCGAGCGGGCGCTGGGGCACGGGTGCGACGTGCTGGAGCGCGCGGCGCCGCCGATCCCGCGCCGTTCCCTGCTCGCGGTCGAGCCCCGGTCAGCCGGTACCCGGCTGGCCCGCTCACCGGGCACCGGGGCCGGGGGCGGCAGCGCGTTCGTCCTGCAGCTGTTGGGCGCCCGCCCCCTGCCCGGGGCCGAGGTCGTCGCGACGGCGGTGGATCTCGCCGGTGCCGTCGCGGAGGCGGACCTCGTCCTGACCGGGGCGGCCGTCCTGGACGCCCGGAGCCTGACCGCGTCGGTGGTCGCGACCGTCGCGCGCGCCGCACTCCCGCGCGCGCTGCCCGTCGTCGCCGTCGCCGACGAGGTCCAGACCTCCCGCCGGGAGGTCTCCCCGCTCGGCATCAGCGCCACGTACGAGGTGCTCGACGCCGGACGCCGCGGGCGCCGCCCGGGGGCGGGGGAGGGGCTGGGCGCCCTGCGGGCGCGTGGGGCGCGGATCGCCCGGACGTGGTCGGTGTGAGCTCGCCCCGGGGCGGCGGTGGGATCGGTCACGATCGGCACGGATCGTGCGTCCGGACGCACGCACGACGTAGGCTGGCCCGGAACAAGGTCGCCCCCGGTGCAGTTCATCTCAGCGGGAGCCCATCGACGAAGCGGAGATACCCATGAGCGAGTCCACCGAGCAGCTCACCACGCACGGCGTGGAGCTCACCGACGTCGCGGCCACCAAGGTCAGGACCCTCCTCGAGCAGGAGGGGCGCGACGACCTGCGCCTGCGCGTCGCCGTCCAGCCCGGCGGGTGCTCCGGCCTGATCTACCAGCTGTACTTCGACGAGCGGGTCCTCGACGGCGACGCCGTCCGGGACTTCGGCGGCGTCGAGGTCGTCGTGGACCGGATGAGCGTGCCCTACCTCGACGGCGCGACGATCGACTTCGCGGACACCATCGAGAAGCAGGGCTTCACCATCGACAACCCGAACGCCACCGGCTCCTGCGCCTGCGGCGACTCGTTCCACTGAGCCACCCCGCCCCGCGCACGGCCCCGCCGGCCATGCCGGTCGGGGCCGTCGTGCTGCCCGGGGGGCGCTCGAGCGCCGCCCACCGCCTGACCACCCCCGAGGAGACACCGTGCGCCGCCCCGTAGCCCTGACCAGCCTGGCTCTCGCCGCTGCCCTGACCCTGGGAGCCTGCTCCTCCGGCGACGGCGAGGAGTCGCCCACGGCCGAGGGGACGACCAGCGCCTCCGCGGAGGCCACCCCGCCGGGCGACGAGCTGCCCACCGTGGCCGGCGCCTTCGGGGAGACCCCGGAGATCACGTTCCCCGGCAGCGGCGCGCCCGCCGAGCTCGAGGTCGAGGTCCTCGAGCCTGGCGACGGTGCCGAGGTCGGCGCGGACGACTACGTCGTCGCCAACTACGCCGGACAGGTGTGGGACGGCGAGGTCTTCGACAGCTCCTTCGAGCGCGGCGCCCCCACCGGCTTCAGCCTCAACCAGGTCATCCCCGGCTGGAAGGAGGGCCTGACCGGCACCCACGTCGGCGACCGGGTCCTGCTGTCCATCCCGGCCGAGCTCGGCTACGGCGACAACCCCCAGGGCGGCGTCATCGAGGCGGGCGACACCCTCGTCTTCGTCGTCGACGTCGTGGGCGCCTACGCCCCGGACGCGACCGGCCAGGCGGACGCCACCGCCGTCGAGCCCGCACCCGAGCTGCCCGTGACCGTCGAGGGCGCCCCGGGGGAGGTCCCCAGCGTCACGGTCGACGAGGGCGCCCCCGAGCCCACCGAGCCGGTCGTCACCGTCATCGCCAACGGCACGGGTGACGCGGTGCCCGCCGAGCCCGGCTCCACCGTCGTGGTGCAGTTCGCCGAGACGCTGTGGGACAACAGCCAGAGCGCGAACACCTGGGAGACCTCCGGTGTCACCGGTGTGACCCTGGGCCAGGGCTCCGTCTTCGACAAGCTCGCCGGTGTCCCGGTGGGCTCGCGCGCCGTGATCCAGATTCCCGGCACGCCCGCCAGCGACACCGCCGAGGCGTCGCCCTCCCTCGCCGCCGTCGTCGACGTGGTCGGGGCCCACGGCCCGACCTCCTGACCCGACCGGCCACGGCCCGGTGCGCCCCCCGCCGGGGGTGCGCACCGGGCCGTCGCCGTCCCGCGGCGGGTGAACCGGTCATACCGGTCACCGGGGAGCGTCCGGAGGTGACAGAACGTCAAATTCGGCGTCCGGAACGCCCGTCGGTGGCGCCTCACGAGGCTGTCGACCGGTAGTGTTCCCCCGAAGGACGAAGGTCCCGGGTCCGTGCGCGCCGACGGCGTCGGTGCAGGCGACGGGAGCCGGCGGCCCCTCGTCAAGACAGCTGCAGCACCGCGTCGGAAGGTCTCATCCCGTGCGTACCCCGTCTCCGCCACCCCGGCGCCCTGGCGTGCGCGCCCTCCTCCTCGCCGCCGGCGTGGGGCTGGTCGCCACCGCGTGCGCCCCCGCGGACCAGTTCCCCAGCGAGCCCGGCAAGGGCGTCGACGTCGGCTTCCTGCCCAGCGAGCGGGGCCTGACCGACCGCACCGCGGGCATGATCGACCTGTGGAACGGGTCGTGGCTGGCAGCGCTCGTCGTCGGTGTGCTCGTCTGGGGATTGACGATCTGGGTCGTCGTGGCATACCGGCGGCGCAAGGACGACCCCGAGCTCCCGGTCCAGCTGCGCTACCACGTGCCGCTTGAGCTGATGTACACGGTGGTCCCGATCCTCATGATCGGCACGCTGTTCTTCTTCTCCACACGTACCACCGGCGAGTTCCAGGACACGGCCGCCGAGCCGGACCTCGAGATCGAGGTCTACGGCAAGCAGTGGAGCTGGGACTTCAACTACCTCAGCGAGGACGTGCACTCCTCCGGTGGCCAGGTCGCGCTGACGGGCGAGGTGGGGGTGGAGGAGACCCTCCCGACGCTGTACCTCCCGGTGGACGAGACGGTCGAGTTCACCCTCCGTTCGCGCGACGTCGCCCACTCCTTCTGGATCCCGGCGTTCCTCTACAAGCTCGATATCATCCCGGGTCGGACCAACACCTTCCAGGTGACCCCCCAGCGCGAGGGCACCTTCTCGGGCAAGTGCGCCGAGCTGTGCGGGGAGTTCCACTCCGAGATGCTCTTCAACGTCGAGGTGGTCGACCGCGCCATGTTCGACGAGCAGATGGACGAGCTGCGCGCCGCCGGCCAGACCGGGCGGCTGGGCGAGGAGCTCAACCGGCGCTACCTCGTCACCGACGACAACGCCACGGAAGGGAGCCAGGACTGATGGCAAAGACAGCCGACGCCCGACCAGAGGTCGTCCCCGGCCTGCAGCCCCACAAGCAGAGCCTCGGCAAGATCGTCGTGTCCTGGGTGACATCGACCGACCACAAGGTGATCGGGTACATGTACCTCGTCGCCGCCTTCGTCTTCTTCATGATCGGCGGGGTCCTCGCGCTGCTCATACGTGCGGAGCTCTTCGAGCCGGGCATGCTGCTGCAGTCCAAGGAGCAGTACAACCAGTTCTTCACCATGCACGGCACGATCATGATGTTCCTGTTCGCGACGCCGCTGTTCACCGCGTTCGGCAACATCCTCGTGCCGCTGCAGATCGGTGCGCCCGACGTGGCGTTCCCGCGCCTGAACATGTATGCATTCTGGCTGTTCCTGTTCGGTGGGCTCGTCACGGTCGCGGGGTTCCTCACCCCCAAGGGCGCGGCGAGCTTCGGCTGGACCGCCTACACCCCGCTGTCCAACGCCACGTTCTCCCCGGGCGTCGGTGGTGACCTGTGGATCCTCGGCCTGGCCATGACCGGCTTCGGGACCATCTTCGGCTCGGTGAACTTCATCGCGACGATCATCACCATGCGCGCGCCGGGCATGACGATGTTCCGGATGCCCATCTTCACCTGGAACATCCTCATCACCTCGATCCTCGTGCTCATGGCCTTCCCGGTGCTGGCGGCCGCGCTCTTCGGCCTGAGCGCCGACCGGCTCCTGGGGGCGCAGATCTACAACCCGGAGGCCGGCGGCGCGCTGCTCTGGCAGCACCTCTTCTGGTTCTTCGGCCATCCCGAGGTCTACATCATCGCGCTGCCGTTCTTCGGGATCATCTCCGAGGTCATCCCCGTCTTCTCCCGCAAGCCGATCTTCGGCTACAAGGGCCTGGTCTTCGCCACGATCTCCATCGCGGCCCTGTCCGTGACCGTGTGGGCCCACCACATGTTCACCACCGGCGGTGTCATGCTGAGCTTCTTCTCGCTGATGACGATGCTCATCGCCGTGCCCACCGGGGTGAAGTTCTTCAACTGGATCGGCACGATGTGGCGCGGCAAGCTCTCGTTCGAGACGCCCATGCTCTACGCCCTTGGGTTCCTCGTGACCTTCCTCTTCGGCGGGCTCACGGGCATCATCCTGTCCAGCCCGGCGATGGACTTCCAGGTCCAAGACACCTTCTTCGTCGTGGCGCACTTCCACTATGTCGTCTTCGGCACCGTGGTGTTCGCCATGTACTCGGGCTTCTTCTTCTGGTGGCCCAAGTGGACCGGGCGGATGCTCGACGAGAAGCTCGGCAAGATCCAGTTCTGGATGCTGTTCATCGGCTTCCACGCCACCTTCCTCGTCCAGCACTGGCTCGGTGCCCAGGGCATGCCCCGGCGCTACCCGGACTACATGCCTGAGGACGGGTTCACGCTCTACAACCAGATCTCCACGATCGGCGCGGTGCTCCTGGCCGCCTCGACGCTGCCGTTCCTCTACAACGTCTACAAGACCTCGCGCGGCCCGCGCACCGTCTTCGTGGACGACCCCTGGGGCTTCGGCAACTCCCTGGAGTGGGCGACGGCGTCGCCCGTCCCGCGGCACAACTTCACCTCGCTGCCCCGCATCCGGTCCGAGCGCCCGGCCTTCGACCTCCACCACCCCGAGGTCGCCGCGCTCGACCACCCCGAGCCGAACAGGGACTTCCTCGACTCCATGCTCGCCGGTCCCGAGACGGCCGACGCCGCGGACGTCGTGGCCGAGCGCGCCGCGCGGCGCCCCGCCACGGGGACGGGTCTGCTCGAGCCGGGCCGCCGTGACGACGAGGAGGGGACGAGGCGATGACCGAGAACGACCGCCTGCACCAGCAGCGGCCGAGCGTCGAGGTCGAGAAGGGCCACGGCGAGCAGACCAGGCCGATGCGCGTCGAGGTGCTCCTCTTCAGCGCGTGGATCCTGTTCTTCATCCCGGTCGCGATCATCTACATGTGGCTCTCCGACGCCGAGCCAGTGGGGACTGTGGGGCTGTTCCTCCTCGGCGGCATGTTCGCGTTCTCCGGTGGCTACCTGTGGCTGACCGCGCGGCGGATCGACCAGCGGCCCGAGGACGACCCGCGCGGCGAGATCGAGGACCGCGCCGGCGAGGTCGGCACCTTCTCCCCGCACAGCTGGGCACCGCTCGTCATCGGGATCGGAACCATGCTGGCGTTCCTGGGCCTGGCGTTCGGCTGGTGGCTCACGGGTATCGGCGCCGTCGTGGCGCTCGTCGGCCTGGCCGGTCAGCTCACCGAGTTCTCCCGGGGCCAGCACAAGCACTGAGCCCGGTCCCGAGCCGCTCCACCGAGGGCCCCGTCACCTGCGTGGCGGGGCCCTCGTGCGTTCGTCCCGTGGGTGACCGCCCCTCGTCGCACACCTCAGCGGGCCGGTGCGCGGTCGCTGCCGGCCCGCACCCCCCAGGGGCCACGGGGCCACCGTCAGCGCGTACAGGGCCCCCAGGAGCGATCCTGGGGGCCCTGTGGGGCGTTGCACCGGCCGGGCCGGCGTGTGTGCGTCAGGCGGGGACGATGAGGCCCGAGGCCTGGGTCGTGGCGCGCGAGAGCCGCGCGGCGACGTCCTGCCAGTTGACGATGTTCCAGAACGCCTTGACGTAGTCCGCCTTGACGTTGAGGTAGTCCAGGTAGAAGGCGTGCTCCCACATGTCGAGCTGGAGCAGCGGGAGGGTGCCGACCGGGACGTTGTTCTGCTGGTCGAACATCTGGAAGATCACGAGACGGCCCGAGACCGAGTCGTAGGCCAGGACGGACCAGCCGGAGCCCTGGATCGACGTGGCGTTGGCGGTGAAGTGGCTCTTGAAGCCCTCGAAGGAGCCAAAGGAGTCCTTGATCGCCTCGGCGACCTCGCCGTCCGGCTCGCCACCACCCTCGGGGGAGAGGTTGTTCCAGAAGATGGTGTGGTTGATGTGCCCGCCGAGGTTGAAGGCGAGGTTCTTCTCGTAGAGGTTCACGGCGGCGAGGTCGCCGCTCTCCCGGGCGGCGGCGAGCTTGTCGAGGGCGGCGTTCGCGCCGTCGACGTACGTCGCGTGGTGCTTGTCGTGGTGCAGCTCCATGATCTTGCCGCTGATGTGCGGCTCGAGGGCGCTGTAGTCGTAGGGAAGCTCCGGGAGCGTGTACACGGCCATGAATTCTCCTCCTGGCTTGTCGTGGGTGCCGTGCTCCGGCACCTCTGCTCGTTCGGGGCGTGGCCCCGTCACGAGACCAACCTATTGCGTCACCGGTCGTTCCCGCGCGTCCAGCCCGCGGGCCGGGCCGAGCGGTCGGCGGGCCTGCCCGGGCGCTCGGCGGGCCGGCTGGTGCGGTCGGCAGCGAGGGTCGCCCGGCGGGGTGAGCCCTACGACGACGACGGCCGGGCCTCTGGGGCCCTACGACGACGGCGGCCGGGTCCCTGGGGGAGCCGACCGCCGTCGTGGTTGCGCGAGAGCGTCAGCGCTTGGTCAGCGTCGCCACCGAGGTGCTGCGGCGGCCGGTGCCGTCGTCGTGGTGGCCCTGGGAGACCTCCATCTCCACGCCGATCGACCCGCCGTGGATGGGCTTGCGGGGGCCGTCGTCGCCCTCGACCTCGTCCGCGAGGTGGTGCACCGCGGCGAGCTCGGCGGGGGTGAGGGGCTCGACCCGGTCCTCGTAGAAGAAGCGGGAGAGCCGCTGGCGGAGGGCGTCCATGCGGTAGCCCGGCCGCTCGACCCCGTTGCGGTCGGTGGCCGGCTCGATCTCCATCGGGCGACGCGGCTCGTGGGCGACGAGGATCCAGCGCTCCTCCGGCGTGAGCGGCTTGTGGACCTCCATGAAGGCACCGTTCGGGAGCTGGACGACGCGGCCCGTCTCGTGGCCGTGCAGGGCGAGCTCGCGGTCGCGGCGCTGGAGCGCGAGCGCCATGCGCTTGGTGACCACGAACGCGAGCACCGGCAGGACGAAGATCGCCACGCGGAAGAACCACGTGATGTCGTTGATCGCCAGGTCGAAGTGCGTCGCGAGGAGGTCGTTGGAGCCCGCCAGGACGAGCACGACGAACGCCGTGATGATGGCGACCCCGATGCCGGTGCGGACCGGGGCGTTGCGCGGCCGGTCGAGGACGTGGTGCTCGCGCCGGTCGTTGGTCGCAGCCGCCTCGATGAACGGGTACGCCCCCAGGAGGGTGAAGAGGATCCCGGGCACGACGATGGCCGGGATGATGACGCTGAGCGGGATCGAGAACCCGGCGACGACCCACTCCCAGCCCGGCATGAGCCGCAGGGAGCCCTCGAGGAAGAGCATGTACCAGTCCGGCTGGGCGCCGGCCGAGACGGGGGAGGGGTCGTACGGGCCGTAGTTCCACACCGGGTTGATAGAGATCGTCGCGCCCATGATCGCCAGGAAGCCGAACACGATGAAGAAGAACCCGGCCATCTTGGCCACGTAGAGGGGGAACGCGGGGTAGCCGACGACGTTGTGGTCGGTGCGGCCCGGCCCCGGGTACTGGGTGTGCTTGTGCACCACCATGAGCAGCAGATGCACGGTCACCAGGGCGATGAGCAGAGCCGGGATGAGGAGGATGTGCAGGGTGAAGAAGCGGGCGATGATGTCGGTCCCGGGGAACTCCCCGCCGAAGATCGCGTAGCTCGCGTAGGAGCCGATCACCGGGATCGACTTCACGACGCCGTCGGTGATCCGCAGACCGTTGCCGCTCAGGACGTCGTCGGGCAGGGAGTAGCCCGTCAGGCCGGCCGCGAGGCCGAGCAGCAGCATGACGAACCCGACGAGCCAGTTCATCTCGCGGGGCTTGCGGAAGGCGCCGGTGAAGAAAATGCGGAACATGTGGATGACGATGCCCGCCATGAACAGCAGCGCGGCCCAGTGGTGCATCTGCCGCATGAGCAGACCACCCTTGACGTGGAAGGACATGTTCAGCGTCGAGGCGTAGGCCTCCGACATGGCGACCCCGGCCATCGACGCCGGCAGGGCGTCCTCCGGGTAGGTGGTGTGTGCCATGGACGGCTCGAAGAACATCGTGAGGAAGATGCCCGTGAGGATGAGGACGACGAAGCTCCACAGTGCGATCTCGCCGAGCAGGAACGACCAGTGCTCGGGGAAGACCTTGCGGGAGATGAACTTGACGGCCTTGGCCACCCCGACGCGGTTGTCGAGGTAGTCGGCGGTCGCGGTGACCGGCTTCGACGGGGCGTACCCCGCCGGGGTGCCGTGGGTGGAGGTGCTCATCTCAGGCGCTCCCAGAAGGTCGGGCCGACGGGTTCGGTGAAGTCGCTGCGGGCGACGAGGTAGCCCTCGTCGTCGACGGCGATCGGCAGCTGCGGCAGCGGGCGGCCGGCGGGGCCGAACACGACCTTGGCCTCGTCCGCGATGTCGAAGGTCGACTGGTGGCACGGGCACAGCAGGTGGTGGGTCTGCTGCTCGTACAGCGCGACGGGGCAGCCCACGTGGGTGCAGATCTTGGAGTAGGCCACGATCCCGTCGTAGGACCAGTCGGCCCGCTCGGGCCGCTCCTTGAGCACGCGCGGGTCGAGCCGCACCAGCAGGACGACCGCCTTGGCCTTCTCCTCGTAGTACTCCTCCTCCTCGGACAGGCCGTGGGGGATGACGTGGAAGACGGAGCCGATGGTGACGTCGGTGGCGCGGATGGGGGTGTCCTCCGGGTCACGGGCGAGCCGGCGGCCCACCGACCCGTCGGGGAGGGTGCCGACGAACCCCTCGGGGTGGTCGCCCCACACGGTGTGCTTGAGCTTGGAGACGTTCCAGTCGCCGCCGAGACCACCGACGAGCGGGACGAGGATCGGCAGCGGCGCGAGGGCCGCGGCCCCGACGAGGGCACCCTTGAGCAGGGGCCGCCGGGCGATCCCGGAGTCGTCGATGCCGTCGACCATCATCTGCCCGGCGACCGCACGGGTGTCGGCGTCGGAGCGCTGGGGGTGGCGCTGCTCGACCCGCTCCATGTTGTTCATGAGCGACTTGGACCAGTGGATGGCGGCGACGCCGATGCCGAGCATGCCGATGCCGAGCCCGAGCCCGAGCACGAGCGTGGCGGTGCGCACGGAGCCGAGGGTGTCTTCGGAGGGGATGAGGAAGTAGGCGACGACGGCGACGAGGGAGGCCAGCGTGGAGATGCCGAACAGCATGACCACCTGGCGCTCGACCAGGCGGGCCTCGCGCGGGTCGACGTCGCTGAGCCGGGGCTTGTGCTCCTCCACGCCGGGGTTCTCGAAGCGCTCCGGCAGGGCCGGCGGGGCCGTGGGACGGTCGATGCTCATGAGGACTTCGCTCCGATCCACACACCCATGCCGATGAGACCGCCGATGCCGATGACCCATGCCCACAGACCCTCCGACACCGGCCCGAGGGAGCCGAGGGTGATGCCGCCGGGGGAGGTCTCGCGCTGCTCGTAGAGGTAGGCGATGATGTCGCGCTTGCCCTCGGGGTCGATGTTGGCCTCGTTGAACACCGGCATGGACTGCGGACCGGTGAGCATCGCCTCGTAGATCTCGGTGGGCGTGGAGTCGTACAGCGACGGGGCGTACTTGCCCTCGCTCAGCGCACCGCCGGCCCCGACGGCGTTGTGGCACATGGCGCAGTTGGTGCGGAAGAGGGCCATGCCGCTCGCGGGGTCGCCCAGGGCCGGGTCGACCTGCTCGGCGGTGGGTACGGCCGGCCCCGGGGCCAGGGACGCCACGTACGACGCGACGAGCGCGATCTGGTCGGGCGTGAACTGCGGCTCCTTGGCCTCCGCCTGCGGGGAGTTGTTCGCCATCGGCATACGCCCGGTCGCCATCTGGAAGTCCACCGACGCCGCGCCCACACCGACGAGGGACGGCGCGAGGTCGGTGCCCTCGGCGTCCATGCCGTGACAGGTGGCGCAGTTGGCCCGGAACAGCTGTTGCCCGGCACCGACGGTCTGGGCGCTGGCCGCGGCCGGGGCGGCGGTGGCGCTGCGGGGGGCCAGCACGGCGTACAGGGCCCCCGTCAGGAGCAGGGCGAGCAGCACGAGGACGGCCGGCGCGAACCGGTTCCTCCTGCTGGCGGCGAATGCCTTCACGATGGTCGTCCTCGTTCGGGTCGGTGGTGGGCAGGTGGTCGGTGTGCGGGACGGGGTTACCGCAGGATGTAGATGACGAAGAACAGCGCGATCCAGACGACGTCGACGAAGTGCCAGTAGTAGGAGGTCACGACCGCGCTGCCGGCCTCGAGGTGCCCGAACCGCCGCGCGGTGAAGGACCGGCCGAGGACGAAGAGGAACGCGACGAGGCCACCGATGACGTGCAGCGCGTGGAAGCCCGTGGTGATGTAGAAGACCGACCCGTACGAGCTCGTCGAGATCTTCGTGCCGTGCTGGATGAGCTCGGCGTACTCCGTGACCTGACCGGCGACGAAGACCGCGCCCATGATGAACGTGAGCGTGTACCACTCGTTCATGCCCCAGCGCAGGGGGTTGAGCAGGGATCCCGTCCGGGACTGCTGGAAGCGCTCCGCCGCGAACACGCCCATCTGGCAGGTCACCGAGCTGAGCACGAGGATGAGGGTGTTCCCCAGTGCGAAGGGGAAGTTCAGGGCGCCCGACTCGGCCGCCCACACCTCCGGCCCGGCGACCGAGCGATGGGTGAAGTACATCGCGAACAGGCCGGCGAAGAACATCAGCTCGCTCGAGAGCCAGACGATGACGCCGACCGACAGGGTGTTCGGCCTTGTCACCTGCACGTGAGCCGTGGGGGCAGCGGTTGTTGACGACACGGCGTCATTATGGCTCAGGTCGGGGCACCTGCGCCCACATTGCCCCGTGGTGAGTCGCGGAGATCGCCAGAAGTAGCGTAGTTCCGCGGAAAGATCGAGTAGCCATGACGAAGGTCCCGGCGGGGGCGCGGACCGCTCCGTCCCGGTATGCCCGGATCGACGGACGCACCGGCGAGCGGGGACGGACCGGCCACCGGCCGCGCACTAGCATGGGCGGGGGCCCGTCCGCGGCCCCCCAGCCCTGGAGCGGCCGGCTCGACCACGACCGCCCACCACGCCCGAGAGGACGACGATGACCAGCACGGAGACAGGCTCCGACCCGTCGGCGAACGACGAGCGCACCGTGGACCTGCTCGTCTACAGCGACGACGCCGACACCCGGCGCGCGGTGATCGAGTCGGTCGGGCGCCGGCCCGCCAAGGGCCTGCCGCGCGTGCGGTGGACCGAGGCCGCCACCCACGCCGGTGTGGTGAGCAAGGTCGAGCAGGGCTCCTTCGCGGTCCTGGTCCTCGACGGCGAGGCGGCCAAGGTCGGCGGGATGGCCATCGCACGCCAGCTCAAGGACGAGATCTACAACTGCCCGCCCGTGCTCATCCTCACCGGTCGCCCGCAGGACGCCTGGCTGGCGACGTGGGCGGAGGCCGACGCCGTCGTCGCGGCTCCCCTCGACCCGATCGAGCTGCAGGAGGCGGTCGCGGGACTGCTGCGCGCGACCGCGGCGCCGTGAGCGAACCCTGTGCCCGGACGTGGCCCGAGCTCGTCGCCCGGCTGATCGGCCGCGAGGACCTCACGGCCGCGGACACCGCCTGGGCGATGGACCGGGTGATGTCGGGGGAGACGGCCCCGGCCGTGCTCGCCGCGTTCCTCGTGGGCCTGGCGACCAAGGGCGAGACGGTCGAGGAGCTCCGCGGCCTCGCCGACGCGATGCTCGCCCACGCGACGCCGATCGACGTCGCGGACGACGTCGTCGACATCGTCGGGACGGGCGGGGACCGGATGCACACGGTCAACATCTCGACGATGGCCTCCCTGGTGGTCGCGGCCGCCGGCATCCGCGTGGTCAAGCACGGCAACCGCGCGTCGAGCTCGTCGTCGGGCTCGGCCGACGTCCTCGAGGCGCTGGGGGTCGACCTCAACCTCGACGTCCGCGGCGTCGAGCGGGTCTTCCGCGAGGTGGGCATCACGTTCTGCTTCGCCAACCTCTTCCACCCCTCGATGCGCCACGCCGCGCCGACCCGCCGCGAGCTGGGCGTCGGGACGTCGTTCAACGTCCTCGGCCCCCTCACCAACCCCGCACGGCCACGCGCCTCGGCGATCGGGGTGGCCGACGCGCGCACGGCCCCGCTGGTGGCGGGGGTGCTCGCGGCCCGGGGGACCGACGCACTGGTGTTCCGCGGCCGCAACGGGCTCGACGAGCTCTCCACCACCGCGCTCAACGACGTGTGGGAGGTGCGCGACGGCCTGGTGCACGCGAGCACCGTGGACGCGGTCGGCGAGCTCGGCCTGCCCGCGACGACCGTGGCCGACCTGCGAGGACGCGACGCCGCCTACAACGCGGGCGTGGCCCGGGCGTTCCTGGCGGGGGAGGGCGGACCGGTGCGCGACGCCGTGCTGCTCAACGCCGCCGCGGCGATGGTCGCCAAGGGCGCCCTGCCCGGCACCGGCCCGGAGGACGGCGGTCTCGTCGAACGCCTGCGCGCCGGCATCGAGCACGGGGCGCGCGCGGTCGACTCGGGCGCGGCCGGCGACCTGCTCACCCGCTGGGTGGCGGCCACCCGCTGACCGGGTCTCAGTCCAGGCCGATGTGGAAGGCCTGCTCGAGGTCGTGGCGGGAGTACGCCTGGAACGCGATGTAGGTCTGCGTCCGCACGACGCCCTCGACCTTCCCGAGCCGGTCGGCCACCACCGAGGCGAGGTCCTCGTGCTCGCGCACCCGGGCGATCGCGATGAGGTCGATGTCGCCCGTGACCGAGTAGACCTCGCTGATGCCGTCGAGTTCGGCCACCTCCTGGGCGACCTCCGGGATCCGGGCGGCGTCGGCGTCGATGAGGACGATGGCGGTCAGCATGTGCGCTCCTTGGGGCGGTCGGGCGCCCGCGGGGGCGGGACGCATGCCCATCATCCTCTGCCGGGCACCGCGTGTCGTGCCGCCCCGCGCACCGGCCACGCCAGCGGCATACCGCCCTCGCCGACCCGGACGAGCCGCACCCCGTCCTGCTCGAGCCAGCCCGCGAGCAGCTCGGTCTCCTCCACCGGCGCCGCCCCGCAGGCGTGGTCCGAGGCAGCGACCTGCTCGGCGGTGGCCAGCAGCGCGTCCATCACCGACGTGGGATCGGTCCGGGCGGGGCTGACCGCGACGCCCGCGAGCCGGCCGTAGCGCACGAGGACGAGCTCCCACCCACCGTCGTCGGCCCGCCGGGCCGCGAGGAGCTCCGGCGTCGTGACCAGGGGGCGCAGCCGCTGGGCGCGACGCGCCCCCTGGACGAGCGCGCGGAGCCGGTCGCGCTCGGTGGCGGCCTCCTCGTACCGCTGCTGGGCCGCGAGGGCGGAGATCCGGGCGCGCAGCACCTCCACCACGGGGTCCAGCTCGGTCCCGAGGGCGCCCCGGGCCGGCGCGAGCGCCACCTCGTAGGCCGTCCGGTCCTGAGCCCCGGTGCACGGTGCCCCGCACCGGCCCATCTCCGCCAGGGCGCACGCCGCCGCGGTGGGGGACGGGCGCACCGGCAGGCGCGGCGAGCAGCGGCGCAGCGCCACGGCCTCCTGCAGCGCCTCCAGCGCGGCGGTGGCGGCCGCGCGGGAGTGGAAGGGGCCGATCGCGGAGCCGAGCTCGGCGGCCGGGAGATTGCGCACGACGCTGAGCCGGGGGAAGGCCTCGTCGGTCAGGCGCAGCCACGGGCGGCGGTCGGGCCGACGGGACCGGCGGTTGTAGGGCGGGTCGAGCTCGGCGATGAGCCGCAGCTCGCGCACCTGTGCCTCGAGCGCCGTCGCGCAGGGGATCGGGCGCACCGAGGTGGCGATGTCGAGCATCTCCCCGATGCGGGCGCGCTTCTCGGCCGCGGTGAAGTACTGGCGCACGCGCCGGCGCAGGTCCACCGCCGTCCCGACGTAGAGGACCTCACCCCGCGGGCCGAGGAACTGGTAGACACCGGGGCCCGAGGGCAGCCCGTCCGCCATGCCGGCCTTGCGCCGGCGCCCGGAGGGCACCGGGTCGGCGGCGGTGTGCAGGTCCTCGAGGTGGGTGACGCCCAGGGGCGCCAGGCGCCCGAGGAGCGCGTGGAGGACGTCGACCGTGGCGCGCGCGTCGTGCAGCGCGCGGTGGTCGGGCGTCACCTCGGTCGCGAACAGCCCGGCCAGGGTGGACAGCTTGTGGTTGGGCGCCTCGTCCCGGGTGACGACCCGGCGCGCCAGGGCGACGGTGTCCACGACCGCGGGCCGGGGCCAGGGCAGGCCCATGCGTTCGGCGGCGTGCCGGAGGAACCCGACGTCGAAGCGGGCGTTGTGCGCGACCAGGACCGATCCGCGGTCCAGGCCCGCGAACTCGAGGAAGGCCGGCAGCACCTCGGTGACCGGCGGCGCCGCCATGACCATCGCCGTGGTGATCCCGGTGAGGACGGTGATCATGGGCGGGACCGCCACCCCGGGGTTGACGAGCGTCTGGAACTCGCCGAGGACCTCCCCGCCACGGACCTTCACCGCGCCGATCTCGGTGATCTCCGAGCCCGTGGGGGACCCGCCGGTCGTCTCCAGGTCGACGACGACGAAGGTGACCTCGTGCAGCGCCGTGCCCAGCTCGTCCAGGCCGAGCTGGACGGGCACCCCGACGCCGGCGGCGTTGCGCGTGGTTCCGTCCAGCGTGAGACGGCCGCCCGGGGCGACGTCGAGGAGGGTGGCTGCCATGGCCGTCACGGTAGGGCCGACCACCGACACCGCCGCCGTCCCACGCCGACGACGAGGGGGTCACCACCGCCGGCGGTGGTGACCCCCTCGTGTGCCCGCTGCGGGGGCCGAGCGCGCCGGGGCGCTAGCCCTGGCTGGCCGCGCGGCTCGCCGCGGCGTCGGCGTAGAACTTGTCCACGACGTCGGCGAAGTCGGCGAGGACGACGTTGCGCTTGACCTTCAGCGACGGCGTCAGGTAGCCGTTCTCGACCGTGAAGTCGTCATCGAGGACGTGGAAGGCACGGATCGACTCGGCCCGGGAGACCTTGTGGTTGGCCCGGTCGACGGCCATCTGGAGGTGCTCGCGGACGAACGGGTCCTGCGCCGCCTCGGTGACCGTCATCGCGTCCTTGCCGTGGTTGGCGAGCCAGCCGGGCAGCATCTCCGCGTCGATGGTCATGAGCGCGCCGATGAAGGGCTGCTGGTCGCCGACGACGACGCACTGGGAGACGAGCGGGTGGGCACGGATGGCGTCCTCGAGCGGGGCGGGGGCCACGTTCTTGCCGCCGGCGGTGACGATGATCTCCTTCTTGCGCCCGGTGATGCGCAGGTAGCCGTCCTCGTCGAGGGACCCGAGGTCGCCGGTGCGGAACCAGCCGTCCTCGAACGCCTCGGCCGTCGCCTCGGGGTTGTTGTGGTACCCGCGGAAGACCGGGATGCCCTTGGCGAGGATCTCGCCGTCGGGGGCGATGCGGATCGCGGTGCCGGGCAGGGGCGGGCCGACCGTGCCGATCTTGATGCGCTCGGGCCGGTTGACGTTCGTCGGTGCCGTGGTCTCGGTCAGGCCGTAGCCCTCGAGGACCTTGAGCCCGACGCCGCGGTAGAAGTGGCCGAGCCGCTCGCCCAGGGCCGCGCCGCCGGAGACCGCGTACTCGGCCTGGCCGCCGAGCGCGTGGCGGATCTTGGACAGCACGAGCTTGTCCGCGAGCCGGTGCTGGGCCTTGAGCGCCGCGGACGGCCCCGACGCGGTGTCCAGGGCGCGGGAGTAGACGATGGCGACCTTGGCCGCCCAGCGGAAGATCTTCGTCTTGAGGCCACCGCCGGTGCGGGCCTCGACGCCGTTGTAGACCCGCTCCCACACCCGGGGGACGGAGAGGATGAACGTGGGGTGGAAGGTCGCGAAGTCCGCGACGGCCTGCTTGGTGTCGGGGGTGTGGCCCAGGGCACGGCCGGAGAGCAGGACGAGGACCTCGACGAACCGGGCGAAGACATGCGCCAGCGGGATGAACAGCAGCGACCGCGCCTCGGGCGGGTCGAAGACGGTGTGGAGCTCGCGGATGGCCTCGAGGGAGAGCTCGACGAAGTTGCCGTGGGTGAGCTCGGCTCCCTTGGGCCGCCCGGTGGTTCCGGAGGTGTAGATGATCGTCGCCAGGTCGGCGAGGCCGACCGCTCCGTGCCGCGCCGCGAGCTCCTCGTCGCTGACCTGCGCGCCCCGCTCGGCGAGCGTGTCGAGCGCGCCGGCGTCGATCGTGAGCACCTCGCGCAGGTTCGGCAGGCCGCCCTCGACGCCCTTGGCCTCCTCGACGGTGGCGGCGTTGGCGGCGGTCTCGACGACCACGACGACGGTGCCGGAGTCGGAGAGGATCCACTGGGCCTGGGAGGCGGAGCTGGACTCGTACACGGGTACCGGGACGGCGCCGGCGTGCCAGGCGGCCAGGTCCATGAGGGTCCACTCCAGGCGGGTGCGGGACATGATGCCCACGCGGTCGCCGGGGCCGACGCCCGCGGCCATGAGTCCCTTCGCGACCGCCTCGACCCGGGCCAGGGTCCAGGCGGCGTCACGGCGGACCCACGTGTCGCCGACCTTCTCCTCGTACAGGACCTTGGTCGGGGTCTCCCGAGCATGGTCGAGGAGATAGTCGGTGATGCTCCGTGAGGGGTCGACCTCGACGGCGCGAGGGGTGGCGAACTCGTCCATGCTGTCTCCATCGGCAGGGGGCGGTGAATCCCGTGGGGCCACCCTAGTCGTGCGGACGGGCCGCAACACGCCCGTCGCCCGGCGCGCCGAGGGGCGGACGTCTGCGCGCCAGGGCCCGTGACCCACCACGATGGACCCCGGACACTCGACGGAAGGACGGACGGCATGGACGCCATCGGCGTGGACATCGGCGGCACCAAGATCGCTGCGGGCGTGGTCGACGAGGCCGGGACGGTGCTCTCGCAGGTCCGGCTCGACACCGACCCGGACAACCCCGGCGCGATCGAGGCGGCCGTCATCTCCGCCGTCGCGCAGCTGCGCCGGACCCACACGGTCGGCGCCGTCGGCGTGGCGGCCGCCGGGTTCGTCAGCCCGCGCCGTGACGCGGTGCTCTTCGCCCCCAACATCGCCTGGCGCGACCACCCGCTGCGTGACCGCCTCGCCGCGGGCATCGACCTGCCGATCGTGGTGGAGAACGACGCCAACGCCGCCGGCTGGGCCGAGTTCCGCTTCGGCCGGGCCCGCGCGGTCGAGGACATGGTCATGCTCACGGTCGGCACCGGCCTGGGCGGGGCGCTCGTCCTGAACGGCCGGCTGCTGCGCGGCGCGCACGGCGCCGCCGGCGAGATCGGTCACATGCAGGTCGTCCCGGGCGGGCACTACTGCGGCTGCGGCCACGAGGGCTGCTGGGAGATGTACGGCTCCGGACGGGCGCTGACCCGCTCGGCCCGTGCGGCGGCGGTGGCGTACCCGGACCGGGCCGGTGCGCTGCTCGAGCTCGCCGGGGACAGGAAGATCCAGGGCCCGCACGTCACGGCGGCCGCCCAGGCCGGCGACCCCCTCGCCATCGAGCTGTTCGCCCAGCTGGGCTTCTGGCTCGGGGTGGGCATCGCCGACCTCGCGGCCGCGGTCGACCCCGAGATGGCGGTCGTGGGCGGCGGGGTGGCCGCGGCCGGGGAACTCCTCCTCGAGCCGATCCGCGCCTCCTTCGCCCGGCACCTGTCCGCGCGGGGCTACCGCGGGGAGCTGACGATCGAGCTCGCCGAGCTGGAGAACGAGGCGGGCATCGTCGGCGCGGCGGACCTCGCCCGGCACTGAGCGGTCTAGACGACCGCCCCGTCGGAGCGGTCGTCGCGGTCGCGGCGCGCGGGCATGCGCCACAGGAGCAGCCCGACGCCGCCGGCCAGGACGAGCGCCAGGGCCCCGAGCACCCCGTCGGGGACCGGGCGCCACACGACCGAGAGGACCACGCCCAGCACGACGGCACCGATCGTCGCGACCCAGCCCAGGGTCACGGCCGGGTCGGCGTGGGTGAGGGGTTCGGGCTCGGGCGGCTCGTAGCCCTCGTCGTCGTCCTCGTCCGGGACGTAGTCGCGCGGACCCGGCGCCGCGGGGCGCACCACGCGAGCCCCCGGCAGGTCCGCGGGGCGGACGGGGATCTCCTCGCCGGAGACGTCGCCGGGGACCGACCGGTCGGGGCCGGCCTCGTCGGGCGTGGGCCCGGGGCGCTCGGGCGGCGGGACGGCCAGCTCACCGAGGGAGGCCGTCAGCTCCGCCCACCGCGCGGCGACGGCGGCGTCGTCGAGCTCGCCGGGGGGGTCGCCCTCGCGGTTCGGTCCGGCCATGCCTGCACTCTAGATCGCCGCGACCGGCCACCGGCACCCGCCCGCCGCGCGCGACGGGGTGCCGGGGGGCCCGGAGCCGCCCCGGGACGCCCCTCTAGGATGGTTGCGGGTCCGACCGCGACCGCGGCGGCCCGGCCCGGCGGCGTCCGTCGCGGGCCCGGACAGACGGAAGGTTCTCGATGACGGTCCGACGCGTCGCGCTGCTCACTGCCGGCGGCTTCGCCCCCTGCCTCTCCTCCGCCGTCGGCGGCCTGATCGAGCGGTACACCGAGATCGCCCCCGACGTCGAGCTCGTCGCCTACCAGCACGGCTACCACGGCCTGCTCACGGGCACGAAGGTCGCCGTCGACGCCGAGGCCCGCAAGCACGCGGGCGTCCTGCACCGCTTCGGCGGCAGCCCCATCGGCAACTCCCGCGTCAAGCTGACCAACGCCAAGGACCTCGTCGAGCGCGGCCTGGTCCGCGAGGGCCAGAACCCCCTGGAGGTCGCCGCGGAGCGCCTGCGCGAGGACGGCATCGACGTCCTGCACACGATCGGCGGTGACGACACCAACACCACCGCCGCCGACCTGGCCGCGTACCTGGAGGAGCACGACTACCACCTCACCGTCGTCGGGCTGCCCAAGACGATCGACAACGACATCGTGCCCATCCGCCAGTCGCTGGGCGCATGGACCGCGGCCGAGGAGGCGGCGGAGTTCGCGCAGAACGTCATCGGCGAGCACCGCGTCAACCCCCGCATGCTCATCGTCCACGAGGTCATGGGCAGGCACTGCGGGTGGCTGACGGCCGCGGCCGCGAGGTCCTACCGGTCGTGGCTCGACACCCAGGAGTGGGTCCCCAGCATCGGCCTGAGCCGGGAGCGGTGGGACATCCACGCGGTGTTTCTGCCCGAGATGCACCTCGACATCGACGGTGAGGCGGAGCGCCTGCGCACCATCATGGACGAGCAGGGCAACGTCAACGTCTTCCTGTCCGAGGGCGCCGGGGTGCCGGAGATCGTCGCCGAGCTCGAGGCCAAGGGCGAGGAGGTCGAGCGCGACCCGTTCGGCCACGTCAAGCTCGACACCATCAACCCGGGCCGCTGGTTCGCCCAGCAGTTCGCCGAGCGGATCGGCGCCGACAAGGTTATGGTGCAGAAGAGCGGCTACTTCTCCCGCTCGGCCCGCGCGAACGCCGAGGACCTGCGCCTCATCAAGTCCATGACCGACCTCGCCGTGGAGTGCGCGCTGCGCGGGGAGTCCGGTGTCATCGGGCACGACGAGGAGGACGGCGACCGGCTCAAGGCGGTGCCGTTCCCGCGCATCGCCGGCGGCAAGGCGTTCGACATCGGCCAGGAGTGGTTCGGCGAGCTCATGGCCGGGATCGGGCAGAAGGTCGAGGCCGCGGCCCCCGCCGCGCACTGACACGCACCGACGCCGCCGTGGTTCGGGCGTCGTCCGGCTGCCGGACGACGTCCGTCTCACGTGCCGGGAACACCTATCCTGGGCGCGTGAGCATCGAGGCATCCGAGGAAGTCCTGGCGGGTCTGCAGCACTGGCGCGACCTGCCGGCCGCGCAGCAGCCCGCATGGCCCGACCAGGCTGCGCTGGACGCCTCCACCGCGGAGCTGCGCGAGCGGCCCCCGCTGGTCTTCGCCGGCGAGGTGGACAACCTCAAGGGCCACCTGGCCGCCGCCGCCCGGGGCGAGGCGTTCCTCCTCCAGGGCGGGGACTGCGCGGAGACGTTCGCCGAGTCCACGGCGGACCGGATCCGCAACAAGATCCGCACCATCCTCCAGATGGCCGCCGTCCTCACGTACGGCGCCAGCATGCCGGTCATCAAGATGGGCCGCATGGCGGGCCAGTACGCCAAGCCCCGCAGCTCCGACCTCGAGACCCGCGACGGGGTGACGCTGCCCGCCTACCGGGGTGACGCCGTCAACGGCCACGCCTTCACCCCGCAGGACCGCACCCCCGATCCCCAGCGCCTGGTCGGCGCGTACACGCGCTCGGCGACGACGATCAACCTCATCCGAGCCTTCACGTACGGCGGGTTCGCGGACCTGCGCCTCGTCCACGACTGGAACCGCGGCTTCACCTCCAACCCTGCCTACGCGCGCTACGAGGTCCTCGCCGCGGAGATCGACCGCGCGATGCGGTTCATGGCCGCCTGCGGGGTCGACTTCGACGCCCTGCGCACCGTGGACTTCTACTCCTCCCACGAGGCCCTGCTGCTGGAGTACGAGTCGGCGATGACCCGCATCGACTCGCGCACGGGCGCGCCGTACAACACCTCCGCCCACTTCGTCTGGATCGGCGAGCGCACCCGGCAGGTCGACGGCGCCCACGTGGATCTGCTCTCGCGCGTCCGCAACCCCATCGGGGTCAAGCTCGGCCCGACGACGACGGGCGACGACGCCCTGGCGCTCATGGACCGGCTCAACCCCGACGGCGAGCCGGGCCGGCTGACCTTCATCACCCGCATGGGCGCCGGCAAGATCCGCGACGCGCTGCCGGCGCTGGTCGAGCGGGTCACGGCCGACGGGCGGCCGGTGACGTGGGTGTGCGACCCCATGCACGGCAACACCATCACCTCCCCGTCCGGTTACAAGACCCGCGAGCTGTCCACCGTGCTGGACGAGGTGCACGGGTTCTTCGGGGTCCACAAGGCCCTCGGGACGGTCCCGGGCGGCCTGCACGTCGAGCTCACCGGCGACGACGTCACCGAGGTCCTCGGCGGCAGCGAGGAGGTCGACGACGCGGCGCTGGCCCGGCGCTACGAGACCCTCGTCGACCCGCGGCTGAACCACCAGCAGTCCCTCGAGATGGCCTTCGACGTCGCCGAGATGATCCGCGGGCACTGAGGACGATGGCCCCGCCGGACCGGATGGAGGTCGACCCGGGCCCGCGTCTGCCTGCGGACAGGTTCCTCCCGCCCGGCCAGCACCTGGTCGCCCGCGCGCCCGTCATGCACTACGGGCCGGTGCCGGCGAGGCGGCCCGAGCGGTGGCGCCTCACGGTCGGCGGTGCCACCGCGGACGGCGCCGAGCACGTCCTCGGCTTCGACGAGGTCACCGCGCTGCCCCGGCGCACGCTCGTCGCGGACCTGCACTGCGCGACCGGGTGGTCCGCCGTCGACGAGCGCTGGGCGGGGGTGGCGGCCCGGGACGTGGTCGAGCTCGCCCCGCCTCGGCCCGACGTCGAGCACGTCCTCGTCTTCGCCGAGTACGGCTACGCCGCCACGGTCCGCCTGGAGGACCTGGTCTCGGGCCGCGCCCTGCTGGCCACGCACCACGACGGCGAGCCCCTGACGGACGAGCGGGGTGGGCCCATGCGGCTGATCGTCCCCCACCTGTACTCGTGGAAGGGCCCCAAGTGGCTCCGGGGGTGGAACTACCTCACCGAGGTCGAGCGGGGCTTCTGGGAGGAGCGTGGCTACCACCTGCGCGGCGACGCCTGGCGCGAGGAGCGCTACGCCTACCAGGAGTGAGGGCCGCCGTCAGACGACCGTGAGCGTGATGACGCTGCCCCGGGGCAGCATCGACCCTGCCTCGGGGTCCTGGGCCCGGACGGTGCCGAAGAAGGCACCGAGCACCTCCTCGACCTCGACCTGGAAGCCGGCGTCGACGAGGGTCTGCCGGGCGGTGCGCACCTGGGTGCCGACCACCTCGGGCACGGCGAGCAGCTCCGGTCCGCGCGAGAGGACGAGGTCGACGGTGTCCCCGCGGTAGAGCTGGGCCTCGCCGGGCGCGGGGGACTGGGCGAGCACGAGACCGGCGGCGACGGTGTCGGAGTAGTCCTCGGTCGTCTCGCCCACAGCCAGGCCGGCCGCGGTGAGCGCGGCCTCGGCGTCGGCGGCCGCCGCACCGGTGACGTCGGGCAGCTCGGCCGGCTCCCGGCCGGCAGAGACGACGAGGACGACACCGGTGGTGTGCTCGACGACCTCCGCCGCGGCGGGGGAGGAGGAGACGACCTCCCCGGCCGGCACGGTGTCGTGGAACTCCTCCCGGACCTCGGTCACGGCCAGGCCGGCGGCGGCGAGCGCGTCCTCCGCGGCGTCGCGGTCCCGGCCGGTCACGTCGGGCACCGGGACGGTGAGGATCCCGAGGGAGACCTGGACGGCGACCTCGGAGTCGGTGCGCACCTCGGTCCCGCCGGCCGGGTCGGTGCCGATGACCTCCCCGGCGGCGACGTCGTCGTGGTGGGTCCGGGTGACGACCGGCACCAGGCCGGCGTCGCGCAGCGCGTCGACGGCGACGTCCTCCGCCAGTCCCTGCGCCTGCGGGACGGGGACCGTGGCGCCGGGCCCGACCTGGAACCACCACAGGGCGCCGGCGCCCGCCACCACCGCGATCGCGAGCAGCAGGGCGACCACCCGCGGCCACGCCCTCGCCCGCCGGGCCGGACCCTCGTCGCGGCTGGCGAGGGCACCGATGGGCAGTGCGACCGTGCCGTGCCGGCGGGGGAGGTCGACGGCAGCGGTGCCGCGGGCGTCGGGCGCCTCCTCGGCGGCCGGCTGGGCGGTGGGGGGCACGTCGGCGCACCGCGCCAGGTCCGTGGGGTCGAGGTCGTGCACGCACCGGCGCACGAGGGCCAGGGCCGCGGCTGCGTCGACGGGGCGCTCGTCGAGCTCCCGCGCGGTCAGGGCCCCGACGAGCTCGTCGACCTCGGCAGGCAGCCACGACAGCCGGGCGGAGGGGGCCGGCACCCGGTCGGTGACGTGCTGGTAGGCGATGCGGATCGGGGCGTCCCCGGTGAACGGCGGCCGGCCGGTGAGGAGCTCGTAGAGCAGGACCCCGACCGCGTAGACGTCGGCGCGCTGGTCCGCCCGGCCCTCGGTGACGATCTCGGGCGCGAGGTAGGCGACGGTCCCCAGGACCGTCCCGGTCGTCGCCGCGGTGGCCTCGCTGACGGCGCGCGCGAGCCCGAAGTCCGCGACCTTGGGGCGTCCGTCCTGGGTGAGCAGGACGTTCTCGGGCTTGATGTCGCGGTGGACGAGCCCGGCGCGGTGGGCCGAGGCGAGGGCGTCGAGGACGTGGTCGACCACGGTGAGCGCCTCGCCGAGCGGCAACGCGCCGCGGCGGCGCAGGACGGTGCGCAGGTTGGGTCCCTCGACGAGCTCCATGACGAGGTAGCTCGCCTCGCCCGTGGTGCCCTGGTCGTGCACGGCCACCACCCCGGGGTGGGTGAGGCGGGCGGCCGCGCGCGCCTCGCGGCGGAAGCGGGCCACGAAGTCCGGGCTCTCGGCGAGGTGCGGGTGCATCACCTTCAGCGCGACGGTGCGCTCGAGACGACGGTCCACGGCCCGGTAGACCGTGGCCATGCCGCCGCGGGCGATGCGCGCGCCGACCTCGTACCGGTCGTCGACCAGCCGGCCGATCATCGGGTCGAGGGTCGCGGTGTCCACGGCCGCGAGCCTAACCCGGCAGCGGTGCCGGGCCCGGCAGGCGTGCCGGGCCCGGACGTCCTCAGAACCGGTTCATGTGGGCGCGGACGGCCGCGACGTACATCTTCGTGTCCGGGTAGAGCCCGTTGCGGGCCACGGACCCGGCGCCCTGGTAGTACGAGGCGATCGCGGTGTCGAGGTCGGGGGCCGTGCGCACGTGGTAGCGGATGATCGCCACCCCGGCGACGACGTTGTCGTGCGGGTCCAGCAGGTTGAGCGGGCGTCCCACCAGGTCCGAGGCCCACCGGCCGGACGACGGGATGACCTGCATGGTGCCGAGCGCGTTGGCGGGGGAGACCGAGGCGTGGTTGAAGCCCGACTCCTGGAAGGCGTGCGCCTGGGCGAGGGCCGGGTCGACGCCCATCTGGCGGGCGACCGAGACCACCAGCGCCTGCATCTCGGCCCGGGAGGGGACCCCGGTCGCGAGCAGGGTCGCCTTGTTCGCGTTGGCCGAGGCGACGGTGGCCTCGGGGTAGGTCCTGCCCATGAAGCTGCTGGGCACGAGGGGCTGGGTGGTGGGTGCCGGGGCGGCGGACGCCTTGGCCGGGACCGTCAGGCGCTGCCCGACGTAGATCGTCGCGGCGGGTCCGAGGTCGTTGGCCTGCGCGACCGCCGCGACCGTGGTGCCCCACCGTGCCGCCAGGACCGAGACGGTGTCGCCCGCGACGACCCTGTGCGTGGTGGCTGCCGGGGCGGCCGGCTTCGCGGCGGAGGGGGAGGCCGGGGCGGCCGCGGCGCCGGCGACCCGCAGCTTCTGGCCGACGTAGATCCGGTCGGGCGAGGCGAGGGAGTTCAGGCTCACCAGGGCCGAGACCGAGGTGCCGTACTGCCGGGCGATGCCCGAGAGGTACTCGCCGCTGCGCACCGTGTGGGTGGTGGCCGCGGGTGCAGCAGCCGGCGCGGCCGGCGTCGCGGTGGCGGAGGCAGAGGCGGCGGAGGGGATCCGCAGCATCTGGCCGACCCGGATCACGGCGCGGGCGTCCAGGCCGTTCGCCCCGACGATGGCCCCGACCGAGGACCCCGTGCGGGCGGCGATGTGGGAGACGGTGTCGCCGGCCTGCACGCGGTAGGTCATCACCGGCGCGGCCGGCTGGACGTGGACCGGAGCCGCGAGCGCGCCGTGGAGCGCGGGGGCCGGACGCGCGGCGGGTGCCGGAGCGGCGGCCGCGGGGACGGCCATCCCGGCGGCGGTCGTGGCGGCGAGGGCGAGGCCCACGCCGGCCCGCCCCGCGTGCGCCCGCGCCGAGGGCTGGGAACGGTGCTCGGCCTTCATCGATCCTCCAACGTCGGTCTCACCCGGGCCGCGTGCGGCACCCGGGTGGGTGCCGGCCGACGTGACCATGTGCCTGGTGATGATGATGTGACTTGTGTTAACGGTGTGACAGTAGCGACTGATGTGGTGACGCGCCAAGCCCTTCGTCCCGGCTCCGTCCACATTCCTTTCCGTGCGCCCTACTCTTGCCCCGTGAGCGATGCGCCCGAAGAACCCACCACCTGGCTCTCCGTCCCCGAGGTCGCCGAGATCCTCGGCCTCCGGCAGCGCGACGTCCGCGCCCTGGTCCGGGACCGTCGCCTGCTGACCGTCCCGCACGGCCCGAACGGGTCGGCCGCGATCCCGGGCGAGTTCCTGCTCCTGCCGGGGGAGTCGGACGAGCCTGGACCGCTCCCCGCCCTGCGGGGCACGCTCATGCTGCTGGCGGACGGCGGTATGGACGACCTGGAGGCGTTCCGGTGGCTCTTCACCCCCGATGCCGAGCTCGGCGCCACCCCCATCAGCGCGCTGCGAGAGCGACGGACCCATGCGGTCCGTCGCGTCGCACAGACGCTGGCCCTGTGAGGGGGGGCGGGACGCCTGAGCCGTCCCGCCGCGTGAGCGCCTGGACGCCTCAGGCGTCCCGCCGCGTCAGCGCCTCGGCCAGCCCGGCGATCGCGGCGCGGGCGTGCTCGGGCAGGTGCGCCTCGGCGAGCGCCCGCAGGGCCGCGCCGTACCGCTCCTCGACCAGTCGACCGTGCTCGGCGAGGGCGCCGCTGGCGACGATGAGGTCCTGCACACGCCGCACCTCGGCCGGGCCGAGGTCCGCCCGGCCCAGCCGGCCCCTGAGGTCCGCCCGGTCGGTGGCGTCGACCCGGGCCGCGGTGAGCGCGACGAGCGCGGTGCGCTTGCCCTCGCGCAGGTCGTCCCCGGCGGGTTTGCCCGTGACCGCGGGGTCGCCGAACACGCCGAGCTCGTCGTCGCGGAGCTGGAACGCCTCGCCCAGCGGCAGCCCGACCGCCGAGAGCGCCGCGAGCAGGTCGTCGTCCCCGCCACCGAGGGCCGCGCCGAGCACGAGCGGGTGCTCCACGGAGTACCGGGCCGACTTGTGCCGCACGACCTGCAGGGCGCGGGTGAGCTCCTCGCCGTCGTCGCGCCAGGGCAGGTCCTGGGAGCGGATGTCGAGGTACTGACCCAGCGCCACCTCGGCGGTCATGACGTCGTAGATCTCCCGCGCCCGCCGCCCGGCCGCGGGCGGCACCAGGTCGCGCGCGCGCTCGAGCTCCATCGCCGAGAGCGCCAGGAGGAGGTCGCCCAGGACGATGGCGGCGGCCGTGCCGTAGGAGTCGGCGTCCCCGAGCCAGGCGTTGGCGGTGTGGTCCCCGGCGAAGCGGCGGTGCGCCGCCGGGAGACCCCGCCGGGTCGCCGAGCCGTCCATGACGTCGTCGTGCACCAGCGCCGTGGCCTGGAAGAGCTCCAGCGCCGACCCGGCGAGCACGACCGCCTCGCTCGTCCGGTCGTGGCCCGCTGCCAGCCAGCCCGCCGCGCAGAGCTGGGCACGCAGCCGCTTGCCACCCGAGAGCAGCTCGCGCGCCGGGTGGAGGAACTCCTCGACGGGTGCCCCCACCTCGGCGAAGCGGGCGGTGTGCTCGCCCAGCGCGGCGAGCGCTCGGGCCGAGACGTGGTCGCGGACGTCCGTCAGCGTCGAGGTGCGCATGGACCGACCCTACGGTCCGGCCGCCCGGTCCGCCGACGTGCCGCCGCGCTCGGGCTCGCCGCCGGCCCGTCCACAGGCCGCCGGGGCGGCGCCGGTCCACAGGACCTCCGCACGCGGGCCCTCCGTGACGGTGCGATGCCGTCATGACCACCACCGTGACCGTCGACGACCCCGGTGACCTCGTCGCGCACCTGCCCTACCGCCTCGGGTTCCACCCCGCCGACTCCGTCGTCCTCGCCGGGCTGTGCCGCGGCCGGAGCGGGCGCGACGTCGTCGGCCTCGTCGTGCGGACCGACCTGGCCGACCTCGGCCACCCCGGAGCCGGCCCGGCCCTCGCCGCGACCCTGGGTGGACACCTCCTGACCGACGGCGCGTACGACGTCCTCGCCGTGGTCTACCTCGCCGCCGGCCGGCGCGGGGTGGCCCGTGACGCGCGGGTCCGCAACGCCAGACGCGCGCTGGTCGACGCGCTGCCCTGGGCCGCGTCGCTCGCCCGGCCCTGGTTCGTGGGCCACGACGCCTTCGGCCACCTCGACCCGTGCCGGTGCTGCGCGGCTGCCGGGCGTCCGCTGCGCGACCTCGAGACCTCGGTGGCCAGCGCCGCGTTCGTGGCCGACGGCCGAGCGGCGGTCCGGTGCCGTGAGGACCTCGCGGTCGTCCGGACGGGGGACACCGCCGCGCGCGCGGCCGCCGCCCGGGCGGCTGAGGAGGAGCGGCGCCGGGTGGCCGCGGCCCGAGCGGTCGGCGCGGCGTTCCGACCACAGCACGACGGGTCGGCCCAGCAGTGGCGTCTCCGCGAGGAGCACTGCGACCTGTGGGACGCCTCCCTCGGCGAGGTACCCGCCCCCGCCACGCTGGGCCGCCTCCTCGTGGCGCTGGAGGACACCCGTGTGCGCGACGCCGTCCTCGCCGCCGCGCTGGCCGGCGGCGACGTGCTCGCCCGCGACCTGCTCCCGGTCGACGCCGTGGACCTCGTGCTCACGGTGTCGCCACCGCCGGAGCGGGACGCGATGGTCGCCGCCGACCGCCTGGCGTGCGCCGTCGCGGCCCACGCCCCGGACGGCGCCGCGGCCCCGGCCCTGGGACTGCTGTCGTACCTGTGCTGGTGGGACGCCGCGGGCGCGCGCGCCGACGTCCTGGCCGGGCAGGCGCTGGAGGAGCAGCCCGGGCACCGCCTGGCGGTGCTGGTGCGCGAGGCGCTCGACGCCGCGGTACCGCCACCGTGGTACCCGCAGGAGCACCCACAGGCCGCTTCCCGCACGGATCGCGTCCAGCCGACCTAGGTGCCGGCCGGCGCCCGGGTGAGCCGCCGCGCCCGGCGGGGCGAGCCGTCGCGCCCGGCTATCGGGTAACGTCGCGGGCACGACGAGCCGGAGCGGACGGGAACGGGGTGCTGGATGACCATCGTGGTGGGCTTCCTGTCGACCAAGGAGGGCGAGGCCGCCCTGACGTCGGCCGTGGCGGAGGCCCGGCGCCGCGACACCAGGCTCGTCGTCGTGCTCTCGCGTCGCACCGACGCCGGGGACCACGCCGCCCTCGAGGCGGAGGCCGATGCCGTGCGCGACCGTCTCGACGAGGCCGACCTCGCCTACGAGGTGCGCCAGCTGCGCCGCGGCAGCGACGTCGCCGAGGACATCCTCGCCGTCGCCGAGGAGGTGGGTGCCGACCTCATCGTCATCGGCCTGCGACGTCGCTCGCCGGTGGGCAAGCTCATCCTGGGCTCCAACGCCCAGCGGATCCTGCTCGACTCCCCGTGCCCGGTCCTCGCGGTCAAGCCCGCCGGCGCCGCGGCCTAGCGAGCCTCCCCGACCCCGGCGCCCGCGCGCCGGCCTGCCTCGTCCCCCCGAAGGAGCACGCCATGGACTACCCCGGCGACCGTCTGTACACCCCCGACCACGAGTGGATCACCGTCGACGGCGACGTCGCCCGCGTGGGCATCACGAGCTACGCCGCCCAGGCGCTCGGCGACGTCGTCTACCTGGACCTGCCCGAGGTCGGCACCGTGGTCACGGCGGGGGAGAGCTGCGGGGAGATCGAGTCGACCAAGTCGGTCTCCGACCTGGTCGCCCCCGCCGACGGCGAGGTCGTCAGCCACAACGAGGCCGCCGTCGACGCCCCCGAGACGGTCAACACCGACCCCTTCGGCGACGGCTGGCTCTACACCTTGCGCGTCGGCGCGGTCCCGGAGGACCTCCTCGACGCGGAGGCCTACGCCGCCCTCGTCACCGGCGAGGGCGCCTGAGCGGCTCGCCCGTTCGCGTTCCGGTGGGGCGCTGCGGACGTCGCGGCGGCCGACGCCGCGGAGCGCTGGACGCGTCGGCCAGGACTGCGGAGCGGCGCTGACCCGGCGGCGGAATGCGCCCGGGCGCGCCCGCGTTGAGACTTCAGTGCCGCAGCGGCGCTGCCCCACGGTAGAGCCGCGCCCCGCCCACAACGAGCCCGCCGACCCCGGCTGAGGCTATAATTGTAGGGCTGGCACGCTCGATCGTCGGCCCCGCGATCCCCGCCGAAAGGTTCTCTGTGTCTGTGTCGTCCACGTCTGCCTCCAAGACCACCCGCTCCCACCGGGCCGCCAAGCCCGCTGCGGACGCCCCTGCCGAGGGTTCGGTCGAGCAGGCCGAGGTGCCCACCCAGGCCCCCGCGGAGGATGCCCCCGCCAGGAAGACCCCGGTGCGCAAGGCCGCCGGCACCAAGGCGGCCACCGCCCGCACCAAGGCTGCTCCCGGCACGAAGCCGGCTGCCGGCCGGCCCACCGCGAAGAAGGCCGCCCTCAAGGCCGTGCCCGACGCCCCGGCGGAGCCCGCCGCGGCGACCGACGACGACGAGCCCGACGAGTCCGGCTTCGTCGTCTCCGACAACGACGACGACGACGCCCCCGTCCAGCAGGTCGTCACCGCCGGTGCGACCGCGGACCCGGTCAAGGACTATCTCAAGCAGATCGGCAAGGTCGCTCTCCTCAACGCCGAGCAGGAGGTCGAGCTCGCCAAGCGCATCGAGGCCGGCCTGTTCGCCGAGGAGAAGCTCGCCAGCGAGGGGGAGACCCTCGCGCCGAAGCTGCGACGCGAGCTGCAGTGGATCGCCAACGACGGGCACCTCGCCAAGAACCACCTCCTCGAGGCCAACCTCCGCCTGGTGGTGTCCCTCGCCAAGCGGTACACCGGTCGCGGCATGCTGTTCCTGGACCTCATCCAGGAGGGCAACCTCGGCCTCATCCGCGCCGTGGAGAAGTTCGACTACACCAAGGGCTACAAGTTCTCCACCTACGCCACGTGGTGGATCCGCCAGGCCATCACCCGTGCCATGGCCGACCAGGCCCGCACCATCCGGATCCCGGTCCACATGGTCGAGGTCATCAACAAGCTCGCCCGCGTCCAGCGGCAGATGCTCCAGGACCTGGGCCGCGAGCCCACCCCGGAGGAGCTCGCCAAGGAGCTGGACATGACGCCCGAGAAGGTCGTGGAGGTCCAGAAGTACGGCCGCGAGCCGATCTCGCTGCACACCCCGCTCGGTGAGGACGGCGACAGCGAGTTCGGTGACCTCATCGAGGACTCCGAGGCGGTCGTTCCCGCCGACGCGGTGAGCTTCACCCTCCTGCAGGAGCAGCTCCACGCGGTGCTCGACACCCTCTCCGAGCGGGAGGCCGGCGTCGTCTCCATGCGCTTCGGCCTGACCGACGGTCAGCCGAAGACGCTGGACGAGATCGGCAAGGTCTACGGCGTCACGCGTGAGCGGATCCGCCAGATCGAGTCCAAGACGATGTCGAAGCTGCGCCACCCGAGCCGGTCCCAGGTCCTGCGCGACTACCTGGACTGACCACACGACGCACCGTCGACGCCGCCGCGAGCCCTCGCGGCGGCGTCGCTGTGTCCGGACCGCCGTCGCTCGGCCGCGCCCCCGGGCGCGGAGCGGCCCCTCCTCGTCAGCGAGGAGGGTCCGGGACGACCCCGGTGCGGTCCAGGGCCTCGTCGGTGCGAAGAACCCGTTGCAAAGAACCCGTTGCAAAGAAGTACTTGCAAAGGAGTCTTTGGACGCGTAGCCTCGCGTCATGAGCAGCACCCGTCACGAGGAGCACGTCCTCGACGTCGCAGCACTCAAGGCACTCGCCCACCCGCTCCGCACCCGCCTGTGGGACGCCCTCATGTGCGGCCCCGCCACGGCGAGCCAGCTCGGGGAGCTCCTGGGGGAGTCCTCCGGCGCGACGAGCTACCACCTGCGCCAGCTCGCCCGCCACGGCTTCATCGAGGAGGTGCCCGGCCGGGGTACGGCACGCGAGCGCTTCTGGCGGGCCACCGAGCGTGAGACGCGCATCACCCGCGACGCCGTCACCACGCCGTCGGGCCGCGCGGCGCTGGCCATCTTCGGCGACGAGTGGCTGAAGCTTCGATTTGAGTCCGCCGCCCGGTACCAGCAGATGCGACGTCAGGACCTCGTGCCCGCCCCGTGGGCCCGGGCAGCGGTGGAGATGGGCACCACCTTCGTCGCCACCGCCGACGAGCTCGCCGAGCTCGTGACGGACCTCCAGGCGGTCATCGAGGCCTGGCACGCCCGGGTGGAGGGCCGCGACGGCACCGAGCCCGGCACGAGCCCCGTCGAGCTGCAGCTCAGGGCCTTCCCCCGGAGCATCCCCGCCGCCACCCCCACCGCGCCGGACGGCGCCGCCACCAGCGAGCACAGGAGCCAGCCATGACCGACCCCAGCCTCATCGACGCCTTCACCGCCCGCAGCCTGGGCGTGCCCATGCAGGAGATGCTCCGCACCCGACGCGCACGGACGGCGCCGTGGCGGCTCACCACCCGTGGCGGCACGTCGTTCGTCAGCCCGAGCCGGCCGCTGCCCGGCGAGGTCCGCTGACCTCGCCGGCCGTCGCCCTCGGCCCTCGACCGTCGGCTCGGCGCTCGGCCCTCGACCACGCGGCCGGCGCCACACACGTGCCGACGGCGGCCGGCGCCAGACACGAACCGACGCGCACCGGGCTCATGGTACGAAGGGGAACCGCGGGAGGGGCAGACCACTGCGGAGACGGCGACGGCCGCCACCCGAGGGGGTGGCGGCCGTCGCGGCGTGGGTCAGCGCTGGGCGCCGGGCTCCGCGTGCAGGCGCTCGGTCTCGTCGTGGATGGTCTTGGCCACACCCGAGAGGGCCTCGGAGTGACGGCGGGCGTGGTGGGCGCAGAACAGCAGCTCGCCGGCGTCGAGCTCGACGCGGACGTAGGCCTGCGCACCGCAGGCGTCGCAACGGTCCTGGGCTGTCAGCGTGGGCTCTGTCGTCATGGTGCTCATGTCAGCATGTAACCATCCCGACCCTGGAATTATGCTGCGGGTGGCCACCTTTACGCTCCCGGCGTAGCGCCGGCGCCAGGGCCGAAGGTCCCGTCGCGGCCGACCGGCGCCAGGCACGGCTCGCGCCGGTTCCCACCGGCGGCCGTGAGCGTCCCCGCGGGCAGCCCGTCGCGGCACGGCGCGGTGCCCGACCGGTGGGTCGTGCACGGGCCCCGCCGTGAGGAAACCTAGTATCGACAGGTGTCCACCGCCACGATGACCGCCGCGTCCAGCTACACCGCCCGCCACCTCTCCGTCCTGGAGGGGCTCGAGGCGGTGCGCAAGCGCCCCGGCATGTACATCGGCTCCACCGACTCGCGCGGCCTCATGCACTGCCTGTGGGAGATCATCGACAACGCCGTCGACGAGTCCCTCGAGGGGCACGCCAGGACCATCGAGGTCATCCTGCACGAGGACTCCTCGGTGGAGGTCCGCGACGACGGCCGCGGCATCCCGGTGGACAACGTCGCGTCCCTCGGTCTGTCCGGCGTCGAGGTGGTCTTCACCAAGCTCCACGCCGGCGGCAAGTTCGGCGGCGGGTCCTACGCCGCCTCCGGCGGCCTGCACGGCGTCGGCGCCTCGGTGGTCAACGCCCTGTCGGCCCGCCTGGACGTCGAGGTCGACCGCGGCGGCAAGACCCACCGGATGACCTTCCACCGGGGCGAGCCCGGCGTGTACGACGACAGCGCCGGCCGCGGGCCCGACGCGCCGTTCACCCCCTTCACCGACGCCTCCGAGCTCGCCGTCACCGGCAAGGTGCCCCGCACCCGCACCGGCACCCGCGTGCGGTACTGGGCCGACCGGCAGATCTTCCCCGCCTCGGCGACGTTCTCCTACGACGACCTCCTCGACCGGGCACGCCAGACCTCCTTCCTCGTCCCGGGTCTCACGCTGACGGTGCGCGACCTGCGGGGCCTGCCCGGCACGCCGGGGGAGGCGGGCCCCACCGAGGAGGTCTTCCGCCACGACGGCGGCGCGGTCGACTTCGCCGACTTCCTCGCCCCGGACGCCTCCGTGACGGACACGTGGCGCCTGACGGGCACCGAGACGTTCGCCGAGACCGTCCAGCAGCTCGACGAGCGCGGCCACCTGCACCCCGTCGACGTCGTGCGCAGCTGCGAGGTCGAGGTCGCCCTGCGGTGGGGGATCGGCTACGACACGACCGTGCGCTCGTTCGTCAACATCATCGCCACGCCCAAGGGTGGCTCGCACCTGGCCGGGTTCGAGCAGGGTCTGCTCAAGACCGTGCGCAAGCAGATCGAGACCAACGCGCGGCGGCTCAAGGTCACCGCGAAGGAGGGCAAGATCGAGAAGGACGACGTCCTGGCCGGCATGACCGCCGTCGTGACGGTGCGCTTCCCCGAGCCCCAGTTCGAGGGCCAGACCAAGGAGGTCCTCGGCACCGCCCCCGTGCGCGGCATCGTGGCGAAGGTCGTCGAGCGCGAGCTCACCGCGCTGCTCACCTCCTCGCGGCGGGCGGAGAAGGTCCAGGCCGCCGCCCTCCTGGAGAAGGTCGTCGGGGAGATGCGGGCGCGCGTCTCGGCCCGCATGCACAAGGAGATCTCCCGCCGCAAGAACGCCCTGGAGACCTCCACGCTGCCGGCAAAGCTCGCCGACTGCCGGAGCGAGGAGGTCGACCGCACCGAGCTGTTCATCGTCGAGGGGGACTCCGCTCTGGGCACCGCCAAGCTCGCGCGCTCGAGCGACTTCCAGGCCCTGCTGCCGATCCGGGGGAAGATCCTCAACGTCCAGAAGGCCTCGCCGGGGGACATCCTCAAGAACGCCGAGGTCGCCTCGATCATCCAGGTCATCGGCGCGGGGTCCGGCCGCACCTTCGACCTGGCTCAGGCGCGCTACGGCAAGATCGTCCTCATGACGGACGCCGACGTCGACGGCGCCCACATCCGCACCCTGCTCCTCACCCTCTTCTTCCGGTACATGCGTCCCCTCGTCGAGGCCGGCCGGGTCTTCGCGGCGGTGCCCCCGCTGCACCGGGTGGAGATCGCCGGCTCGGGCGGGCGCAAGGGGGACGTCGTCTACACCTACGCCGAGAGCGAGCTCACCGGGCTCCTGCGCCGGCTCGAGCGGACCGGCAAGCGCTACAAGGAGCCCATCCAGCGGTACAAGGGTCTCGGCGAGATGGACGCCCACCAGCTCGCGGAGACCACCATGGACCCGGCCCGGCGCACCCTGCGCCGGATCTCCATGGCCGACGAGGCAGCCCTCCACGAGGCGGAGCGGGTCTTCGAGCTCCTCATGGGCAACGACGTCGCCCCCCGCAAGGACTTCATCGTGGCCGGCGCAGATCACGTCGACCCCGACCGGATCGACGCCTGAGCGCCCCTAGGATCGTCTCCATGCCTGACCGACCGCTCACCGACCGCCTGGGCGCGCCGGAGGTGGCCGAGCTCCCGGCAGCCCACCTCGGGCTGAGCTGGCGCACGATCACGGCGGCGGACCTCGACGCCGTCCGCGACCTGGCCCTGCGCTGCGCCGAGGTCGACCGCCCGGTCTCCGGGACCGGCCCGGGCTCGGTCGTCGAGGCCCTCGGCCGGGGCACGGGCGACGCCCTCGGCGGGTTCTCCCGCGCGGGCGAGCTCGAGGCGGTCGCGGTCGTGGACGTCCCGCCCGGCGCCGGGCGGGTGCACCAGGCGGTGCTCGTGGCGTCGCTCGCCCCCCAGTGGCGAGGCCGGGGCATCGGGCGCGCCCTGCTGGACTGGCAGGACGGGCGGGCGCGGCAGCTCCTCGCCGCCCGCGGCGGGGAGGGGCCGGCGCGGCTCGCCGCGTACGTGGACGAGCACCACGCCGACCGGCGCCGGCTCTACGTCGCGGCCGGGTTCAGCGCCAAGCGCACCTTCCACGAGATGCGCCGCGCCGTGGCCGACCCGGTGCCCGCGGCGTCACCGCCGGAGGACGTGCGGATCGGCGACCTCGTCCCGGCCCTCGACGACGCCGTCCGCGAGGTCCACAACGCCGCGTTCGCCGACCACTGGGGCGCCGAGCCCCTGACCGCCGGGTCGTGGACCCGCCTGCTCGAGGCCCGGGAGCCGGCCTGGTCCAAGGTCGCCGTCGACACCGACGGCGCCGTCGTGGGCTACGCCATGACCTGCCGGCGTCCCCACCCGCGCACGGGCGCGGCCGAGGGCTGGACCGAGCTGCTCGGTGTCCGGACGGACCACCGCGGGCGCGGCGTCGCCCGCGCCCTCCTCGCCGCGGTGCTGCGCTCCCTCGCCGAGGACGGCGTCGCCACGGCGGGCCTGACCGTCGACACGGTCGAGCCGCCCGGGGCAGGTGCCTTCTACGAGGAGCTCGGGTACCGCCGCGAGGGAGCCCGGATCCTCTACACCATCGAGATCTGAGGCGCGCGGACCGAGCGGCCCACCCGGCACACCGAGGTGACGGTCCCGGGCGCCACCACGTATCGTCGGGGCCGTGCCCACCCCCCGACCCGGTCCGGACAGCCGTGCGCCGTCCGGCAGCGTGACGGTGCCCGGCAGCACGGCGGCGCCCGCCACCACGGCGGCGCCCGCCGGCTCCACGGTGCCCCTCGCGGTCCGCGCCGGGGCCCCCGCGGTCGTCGCCCCGCCGGCGGCGGTCGCCGGCCTGGAGTGGCGCCCGCTCGGTGCGGTGGACATCGGCGGCCTCACCGATCTCGTGGGGCGCATCGAGGACGCGGACGACCCTCCCTACCGCACCTCGGCCGAGGAGATCGTCGAGTACTTCGACTCCGGGCACGCCTGGAGCGCGATGGGCGGCTGGGACGCGACGGGGTCGCTGCGCGCCTTCGGCTTCGTCCGGGTGCGCCACGGCGACACGTCGCTGCTGCGGGCGTTCTGCTCCGGCGGGGTCGACCCGCTGTGGCGCCACCGGGGGGCCGGCTCGGCCGTGCTGGACTGGCAGGTCGCCCGGGGCCGGCAGATGCTCGTCGAGACCGGCAAGGAGGCGCCGGCGCGGATCGTCGTCCACGTCGACGAGGGCATGGACGCCCTCACCCGGCTCATCACGGCCCGGGGGTTCGAGCCGCGGCGGTGGTACACCGAGATGCGGCGGGACCTCTCGCTGCCCATCCCGGAGGTGCCCCTGGACCGCCACCTCACCGTGGTGCCGTGGAGCCCGGAGCTCGACGACGCCGTACGCCGCGCGCACAACCGGGCGTTCGGCGACCACTGGGGCTCCCAGCCCCACACCCCCGAGTCCTGGCGCCAGGGCCGCACCCACTTCGCCCCGGGCTGGAGCTTCGTGGCCCTGGACCGCTCGAGCGACCGCGCCCAGGTGGCCGGGTACCTCATGTCCGGCCGCTACGAGCAGGACTGGCCCGCCCTGGGCTGGACGGAGGGGTACACCGAGATCATCGGCGTCCTGCGCGAGTGGCGCGGGCGCCACGTCGCCACCGCACTGATGACCGAGGCCATGCGGGCCTACCGGGACTCCGGCATGCAGTACGCGGGCCTCGACGTCGACACCGACAACCTCACCGGCGCGGTGCGCCTGTACGCCAAGCTCGGCTACGAGGTGACCCGCACCTCGGCGATGTACACCGTCGAGATCTGACGCGACCACCGGGACCCGCACGCCGCCGTGACCCGACGCACCCGCCTCACCCGATCGCGGCGACCGGGACGGGCAGGGGCTGCCCGGAGCCGTCGCGGCGCTCGTCGAGGTCGGGCAGGGGCACCGCCTGGCCCCCGGAGCCCACGGCGCGGGCGGGCTCGGGTCCCACCCAGGCCAGCTGGAGGCAGTCCTCGCCACGGACGAAGCGGTGGGCGCGGACGCCGCCGGTGGCCCTGCCCTTGGCCGGGTAGCGGTCCAGGGGGGTGACCTTGGCGCTGCCGGCCACCGTGCCCGGCAGCGCCCCGGAGGCGCCGGCCACGGTGACGACGACGCTGGAGGAGACGTGGTCGGCGCCGACGACACCGAGGTGGACGACCGCCGCACCGGCGGCCAGCTTGATCCCGGCCATGCCCTGGCCGGCCCGGCCCTGGGGCCGCACCGCCGCCGCGTCGAAGCGCAGCAGCTGGGCGTCGGAGGTGATGAGGACCAGCTTGTCGCTCTCGGCGGCGTGCCCGGCGCCCACCACCCGGTCGCCCTCCCGCAGGGCGACGACCTCCCAGGCGTCCTTGTTGCCGGGGTGATCCGGGACGACCCGCTTGACGACCCCCTGGGCGGTGGCGAGGACGACCGGCGGCGCACCGGCGTCCAGACGGACGAGCCCGACCACCTCCTCGTCGCGCTCCAGTCCCAGGAGCTCCCGGACGGGGGCGCCGCCGGAGAGCCCCGGTGCCGATCCGGTCGGGGGGATCGTGGGGGCGTCGAGGACCTCCAGCCGTACCAGCCGACCCGTCGAGGTCGCCACGGCGACGTGCCCGCGCGCGGTCGCCGGCACGGCGTGGGTGACGGCGTCGTGCGCGGACCGGCCCCCGGTGCGCACGGGGGCGTCCGGCTCGGTCGTCCGGGCCAGCAGGCCGGTGCCGGACAGGAGCACCCAGCAGGGCTCGTCGGCGACCTCCAGCGGCAGGGCGGCCGTCCTGGTCCCCGCCCGCCCGGGTGCCGCCTGGGTGGCGGGACCACCGGCATGCTCGAGGAGCACCGTGCGCCGAGGGGTGCCGAACCGGCGGGCGACGTCGGCGAGCTCGTCGGAGACGACCTCGCGCAGGCGCGCCTCGGAGCCGAGGATCTCCTGGAGGAGCTCGATCGTGCGGGCCAGCTCGTCCCGCTCCGCCTCGAGCTCGAGCCGGGAGAACTTGGTCAGGCGGCGCAGCCGCAGGGCGAGGATGAACTCGGCCTGCGCCTCGGACAGGTCGAACACGCTCATGAGGCGGGTGCGGGCGGCGTCGGCGTCGTCGGAGCTGCGGATGACCGCGATCACCTCGTCGATGTCGGCGATGGCGACGAGCAGGCCCTCGACGAGGTGCGCGCGCTCCGTGGCCCGGTCGAGGCGGTACCGGGTCCGGCGGCGCACCACCGTGAGCCGGTGCCCGACGAAGACCTCGAGGAGCTCGCGCAGCCCGAGCGTGCGCGGCTGGCCGTCCACCAGGGCGACGTTGTTGATCCCGAAGGACTCCTCCATCGGCGTGTGCCGGTAGAGCTGCTCGAGCACGGCCTCGGGGTTGAAGGCGTTCTTGACCTCGATGACCAGCCGCAGCCCGTGGTGGCGGTCGGTGAGGTTCTGCACGTTGGTGATGCCCTGGAGCTTGCGCGCCTGGACGGCGTCCTTGATCTTCTCGATGACGCGCTCGGGGCCGACCATGTACGGCAGCTCGGTGACGACGATGCCCTTGCGGCGCGGGCTCAGGTTCTCCACGCGGGCGGTGGCGCGGGTGCGGAAGCTGCCCCGCCCGGTGGCGTACGCCTCGCGCACCCCCTCCAGACCCACGATCTTGCCGCCCTCGGGCAGGTCCGGCCCGGGGACGAGCCGGACGAGCTCGTCGAGCGTGGCGTCGGGGTTGTCCACGAGGTGGCGCGCCGCGGCGACCACCTCGACGAGGTTGTGCGGGGGCATGTTCGTGGCCATGCCCACCGCGATCCCGGTGGCGCCGTTGACGAGGAGGTTGGGGATGGCCGAGGGCAGCACCGACGGCTGGGTGAGCTGGTTGTCGTAGTTGGGGACGAAGTCGACGACGTCCTCGCCGAGGTCCGCCGTCATGGCCAGCGCGGCGGGGGTGAGCCGGGCCTCGGTGTAGCGCGAGGCCGCGGGGCCGTCGTCGAGGGAGCCGAAGTTGCCGTGCCCGTCCACGAGGGGCAGCCGCAGCGCGAACGGCTGGGCCATGCGCACCATGGCGTCGTAGATGGCCGAGTCGCCGTGCGGGTGGAGCTTGCCCATCACCTCGCCGACGACGCGCGCGGACTTCACGTGGCCCCGGTCGGGTCGCAGCCCCATCTGGTCCATCATGAACAGGATCCGGCGCTGGACGGGCTTGAGCCCGTCGCGCGCGTCGGGCAGCGCCCGGGAGTAGATGACCGAGTAGGCGTACTCGAGGAACGAGCCCTGCATCTCCGCGGAGACGTCGATGTCGACGATCTTCTCGTCGACGGGCTCTGCGGGGGTCGTCGGGGTCTTCCGGGCCATGGTGTCCATTGTCGCCGACGCCGGGGGTGTTCCGGTGCACCCGCGCGGGCGGGGCGCACCGTTACGCTCGGGAGGCATGGACGCCGACGCCGCCGCGTACCCGTCGCGCTGGATGGCGGACGTGGTCCTGCGCGACGGCGCGACGATGCAGATCCGGCCCATCCGCCCCGAGGACGCCGACGCCCTCCAGCGCATGCACCTGGGCCAGTCGGCCCAGTCGGTCTACTACCGCTTCTTCGCCCCCATGGAGCGGCTGGGGGAGCGGGACCTGCACCGGTTCACCCACGTCGACCACCACGACCGCGTCGCCCTCGTCCTCGTCCACGGCGACGACCTGCGCGCGGTGGGCCGGTTCGACGTCGTCGAGCCCGGGACGGCCGAGGTCGCGTTCTACGTCGCCGACACCGAGCACGGGCGGGGCCTGGGCTCGGTGCTGCTCGAGCACCTCGCCGCCGCGGCCCGCGAGGTGGGCGTCGACCGCTTCGTCGCCGACGTGCTGCCCGGCAACGCCAAGATGATCCGGGTCTTCTCCGACGCCGGCTACGAGGTCGCCCAGCACTACGAGGACGGGGTCATCTCGGTCGAGTTCTCCATCGAGGAGACCGAGCGGTCGTGGAAGGTCATGGCCGAGCGGGAGCGGCACGCCGAGGCGCTGAGCATGCGCGGGCTCTTCCAGGCCGGGTCCGTCCTCGTCCTGGCCGCCGGCCCGCCGGACGGCGAGGGTCAGGTCCTCGCCGGCGCGGTCGCCCGTGAGCTGACCGGCGCGCGGACCGACGGCGCGTTCACCGGGGGCCTGGACCTCGTCGGCCTGACCGCCCCGCCGGCGGCCGGGGCCGACGTCGCGGTCCACGAGAGCCTGGGGTCGGTCACCGGTCCGGTCGATCTCGCCGTCGCCGCCGGCCCGCCCGCGGAGGTCGTCGCGGCGGTCCCGGCGCTCCAGGCCCTGGGCGTGCGGGCCCTCGTCGTGCTGTCCCACGGCTTCGGGGAGCAGGGGACGGCCGGGATGGCCCGCCAGCGCGAGCTGCTCCGCAGCACGCGCGAGGCCGGCATCCGGGTGGTCGGCCCGGCCTCGTACGGCGTCGTGGGGCAGGGGCCGGCCGGCCGGTACAACGCCTCCCTCTGGGCCGAGTCGGGCGTCGTCGCCGACGGGCCGGGGGTCGGGATCTTCGGCCAGTCCGCCTCCGCGGGACTGGCGCTGCGCTCGACCGCGGCCAGGCGGGGGCTGCCGGTGAGCACCTTCCTCTCCGCCGGGCACCGGGTGGACGTCTCGGGCAACGACACGATGCAGTTCTGGTCGGCCCACGAGCCCACCGCGGTCGGCGCGGTCTACCTCGAGTCCATCGGCAACCCGCGCAAGTTCTCGCGCATCGCCCGCGCTCTGAGCTCGACCAAGCCCCTCGTGGCGGTCGTGTCGGGGCAGACCGGCCAGTCCACCCCGCCCGGCCACGCCGTGCGCACCTCGCGCCAGCCGCGGCGGGTCCTCACCGAGATGCTGCGCCAGGCCGGGGTGGTGCGCGCGTCCTCGGTCCGGGAGATGCTCGACGTCGCCGCCCTCCTCCTCGCGCAGCCGCTGCCCGCCGGGCCGCGCACCGCGGTCGTCTCCTCCTCCGCGGCCCTGGCCGGGCTCGTCGGGGAGGTGCTGCGGGCCGGGGGGCTGAGCGTCGCCGGCGAGGCGGTGGTCCTGCCGCCGCTGGCCGGCCCCGACCGTTACGAGGGGGCGCTGACCGCCCTCGCCGCCCGGTCGGACTGGGACGCGGTGGTGGTCGCGCACTCCCCGCCGCTGGGGCGCACCGACCCCGCCGTCGCTCAGGTCGTGGCGCGGGCCGCCGCCGCGGACGGACGCACCTGGGTCGCGGCCGTGCACGGCCTGCACGGCCTGACCACCGAGCTCACCGCCGAGGGCCGGACCGTCCCGTCCACGACGACCGTCGAGGACGCCGTCGCCGCCCTGGTCGGTGCCGTGGAGCACGCCGCGTGGCGGCGGCGGGCGGGTGAGGACCTCGTGGCCCCGACCGGGATCGACCCGGCCGCGGCCCGCCGGGTCGTCGGCCGGGCCGTGGAGGGCGTCGCGGCCGGGGAGCGGCGCCGGGTCGACACCGCGACGGCGGCGGCGCTGCTCGGCTGCTACGGGATCACCCTGCTGCCGGCGACCGCGGTGACGGACGCGGACACCGCGGTCGAGGCGGCCGCGGCGATCGGTCACCCCGTGGCGCTCAAGGTCGCCGACGACGTCCTGCGCCACCGCACCGACCTCGGCGGGGTGCGCCTGGACCTGGCGGACGCCGACGACGTCCGGGAGGCCTTCGCCCACATGGCGGCCCGGGCCGCGCACGTCCTGGGCCGGCCGAGCACCTTCGAGGTCCAGGCGATGGCGCCGCCCGGCGTGGCGTGCGTCGTCCGCGGGACCGAGGACGACCTCTACGGCCCGGTCGTGGCCTTCGGCGTCGCGGGGGACGCGGTGGAGCTGCTCGGCGACGTCTCGTACCGCATCCCGCCCCTGACCCCGACCGACGTCGCGGAGATGGTGCGGTCGGTGCGGGCCGCGCCCCGGCTCCTCGGGCACCGGGGTCTGCCCGCCGCCGACGTGGCCGCCCTGGAGGACCTCCTGGCCCGGGTCTCGATGCTCGTGGACGACCTGCCCGAGGTGGCCGATGTCTCGCTCAACCCCGTCATCGTGGGGGAGGAGGGCCTGTGCGTCGCCTCCGCCGTGCTCGAGGTCGGCCATCCCGTGCGCCAGGACGCGGGGCGGCGCAGCCTGCCGACCCCCGCCGAGCCGGGGCCGGCCGGCGTCGGGGCGGACGGCCCCGTCGTCGTCGCGGACGGTGGCCGGGGGGCGCAGGACGACGACGGCGGCGCGAGGGTGGAACAATGACGGGGTGCCCGTGACGAACCTCGCCAAGCAGCTGCGCTCGGACCTCGACCACGCCGGGTACTACCCGGAGCTGGTCGCCGGCGTCATCGACGTCGCCCTGGCCGACGAGCCGGTCGTCTCCTTCCTCGTCCACCCGGAGACCACGTTCGACAGCACCGAGGTCCGGCGCCACCTCACCGCCCTCGTCCTGACTCCCACGCGGCTGGTCGTCGCGCATGTGGACGACATGCCCGGCGACGACGGCCGCCCCTCGGCCGCCGCGACCACCGAGTCGGTCCCGCTGCACCAGGTCCGCACCGTCTCGCTCACCCACGGCGTCAGCGAGCCCGCGCACGCCCGAGGTATGAGCACCCAGGAGCTGACCGTCTCGGTGAGCTGGGGGGCGGTCCTCAGCGTCGACCTCCAGCCGGCGACCTGCGGCGACCCCGACTGCGAGGCCGACCACGGCTACACCGGGATGCTCTCGCCCGACGACGTCGCGGTCCGGGTGAGCGTCGAGGCCGAGGGGAAGGGTGCCGTGGAGGGGGCCCTGTCGTTCGCCCGGACGCTGTCGGCGGCCACCGCGGTCCGGGCGTGAGTGCGGCGGTGCCGGTCGACCACCCGCACCTGCGCTCGGTGATGCCCGCCGCGCTGGACGCCGCCGGCCTGGCCACGACCTCCGCCGGCCGCACCTCCGCGGAGGACCGGTCCCTGCTCGGCCTGCCCGCGGCCCCGAGGGTCTGCGTCGTCCTCGTCGACGGCCTGGGGATGCGGATGCTCGCCGAGCGCGGCGGGCACGCCCCCTTCCTGCGCTCGGCCGGCGCCCGGACCCTCACCACGACGTTCCCCTCGACCACGGCCGCGGCCATCACCACCCTCGGCACCGGCGAGCTGCCGGGCCGCACGGGGATGCTGGGCTACTCGGTCCGGGACCCCGGGCACGGCGGGGTCCTCAACCTCATCCAGTGGGACGGCGCGAGCGTCACCCCGCGGGAGTGGCAGCGCACCGACACCCTCTTCGAGCAGCTGGCGGGCCGGCGTGCCGCGGGCGAGGATCTGCCCGAGGTCGTCAGCGTGGGCCCGGCCCGGTTCGTCGGCTCGGGGCTGACCGAGGCGGCGCTGCGGGGCGTGCGCAACGTCTCCGCCGAGTTCCTCCCGGAGCGGGTCGACGCCGCCGTCGCCCAGCTCCGCCGCGGCGCGGCCGCCGTCTACCTCTACTGGGGCGACGTCGACCACACCGGGCACGTCCACGGCTGGGGGTCGTGGCAGTGGGGGGAGGAGATGGAGGCCACCGACCGCGAGCTGCGCCGTCTGGAGCGGTCGCTCCCACCGGGCACGCTCCTGGTCATCACCGCCGACCACGGCATGGTCGACGTCACCGACCGGGTCGACGTGGCCACCACCCCCGCCCTGGCGGCCGGGGTCGAGCTGGTCGCGGGCGAGCCGCGTGCCTGTCATGTCTACACCCGCCCCGGGACCGCCCCCGACGTCGCCCGCCGGTGGCGCGAGGAGCTCGGTGAGCGGGCGTGGGTCGTCGAACGGGAGGAGCTCGTCGCCACGGGCCTCCTCGGCCCCGTGGCGCCCGAGCGCGCCGCGGCCATCGGCGACGTCGTCGCGGTCATGACGGGGCGGCACGCGGTGGTGGACTCACGCACCCAGCCGGCCCGGTCGCTCGCCCTGGTGGGCATGCACGGTGCGCTGACGCCGGACGAGCTCGAGGTGCCCCTCGTCCAGGCGGTGGTCTAGGTGGCCCAGCTCGTCTTCTTCTCCGGGACCATGGACTCGGGCAAGTCCACCCTCGCCCTCCAGATGGACCACAACCACGCCGCGCGCGGCCGCGACGGCGTCCGGTTCTCGCGCAACGACCGCGCGGGCCAGGCGATGCTGTCCTCGCGCCTGGGCCTGGCGGTCCCCGCCGTGGAGGTCACCGACGACACGGACTTCTGGACCGAGGTGGTGCGCCGGCGCACCCACGGTGCCCGGGTGGACTACCTCATCTGCGACGAGGTGCAGTTCTACACCCCCGGCCAGGTCGAGCAGCTCGCCCGGCTCGTCGACGAGATGGGGGTCGACGTCTTCGGCTTCGGGATCACCACCGACTTCCGCACGCGTCTCTTCCCGGGCTCCGCGCGCATGCTCGAGCTCGCCGACCGGGTGGAGGTCCTCCAGGTGGAGGCGCTGTGCTGGTGCGGGTCGCGCGCGACCCACAACGCCCGCACGGTCCGCGGGGTCATGGTCACCGAGGGCGAGCAGGTGGTGGTCGGCGACACCGCCGAGGCGCCCCGCCACGACGGCGGCGACGCCGCCGTGCCCGAGCGCGAGGACGAGGTGGGCTACGAGGTGCTGTGCCGCCGTCACCACATGCGCCACGTCACCTCCGCGGTCGCCCGGGCGGCGAGCCCGAGCCCGCAGACGCTCCCGCTGGGGGACTGAGCGCCCAGCGCGCCAGACCCGACCGGACGACGGGTGCGGTCTACTCCGGCCGGGCGCCGAAGACGATCTCGTCCCAGCTCGGGACGCTGCGCCGGGAGGAGCGACGCTGCCGCCGGGGCTGCCGGCCGGCGTGACCGCCGTCGGGCGCGGGTCCGGGACCGCCCGAGGACCGGTCCGCGGCCTCGACGTCCCGGTCGTCCGGCGCGACCTGCACGTCCTCGCCGCCGGGCCGTCCGCCGGCCGGCAGGGCGGGCGTCGTGCCCGGGCCGGTCTCCGCCTGCGTCACGGCGCGGCGCGGCAGCGCCAGGACGTGGGCGTCGGTGGCCTCCTCCGGCCGGGAGGCAGGCGGGTGCGCCCCGGGGGCGTCCCACAGAGCGCCACCCTCGTCGTCGTCCGGCTCGAGCTCGGGCTGGAGCTCCAGACGGGTGCCGCGGTGGGCGGCGAGCTCGGCCAGGAGGTTGTCGGTCTCGGACCGCTCCGGGCGGGTCTCCTCGGCCGGCTCGGCCGGTTCGGCCGGCTCGTCACGGCGCGGGCGCCGCTCGGGAGCGAGGTCCTGGACCCCGGCCCGGCCCGCGCCGACGGGGCTCAGGTGCCGGCGGGGGTGAGCACCGGGACCCACCTCGGTCTCCGAGAGCCACCGTGCCTCGTCGTCGAGCGCGTGGACGCTCCGGGCCGGCAGGTCCACCTGCCAGCGGGCCTCGCGCTCGCGACCGCCGGCGACGAACGTCACGACGACCTCCCACGGCTCGCCCTGGCGGCGGACCGCGTCCCAGGCGAGCGCGCCGGTGGCGACGCCGCGGGCGGCGAGACGGTCCAGGACGAGGTCGCCCAGGCGTGGGGCGTCGCTCTCCCGTCCGACGCGGTGACCCTGCGCCTGCTGGACGACCCACTCGCGCTCGGCGAGGACGGGCCCCTCGTACCGGCGGACGTGCTCGGGCGAGAGGCCGGAGACCTCGGCCACCTCCTCCGCACTGGCACCGGCGCGCACGAGCGCCTGGATGTCCTTGGGGCGCAGGGGCGACTCCCCGGCGGCGCGCAGCGCCTCCAGGTGGGGTCGGTCGCGGCGGACGGCGGCGCGCAGCGTGTCGTCGATGGACAGGCGGTAGCGACGTCCGTCGTCGTCGGTCAGCGTCAGGTGCTCACCGTCGCCGTGCAGACCGAGGAGCTCGAGCTCAACCATGGGTCCTCCTTCGAGGTTCTCCACCCGAGGGTGCCATCCGCCCGTGCCCCGCCCGCGCATTGCCCCCGGTGTGTTCACCGCGTGTCCGGGACGTGTCCCGGCCGGTGTCCCGGTGTCCACCCGCCCCGGACGGGGCGTCGCACGGGCGGACGACCCCCGGCAACCCGGGCGTCGCCTGTGAGTTCGGCCACGAACGGCCCCGATGTTGCCCGCAAAGGGCTGCGCTCCCGGCCCGGGTGGTTCATACTCCGGTGACCGCGGGAACAAAACGGCGACAACGGCGTTTTCCCGGGGTGTCCGGCCGATCGGCCGACCCGACCACACCACCACGAGGAAACCGGAGCGTGACGCCGAGATGGCGACCGACTACGACGCACCGCGCAAGAACGAAGAGGACCTCTCCGAGGACTCCATCGAGGAGCTGAAGGCGCGCCGCGCCGAGAAGAACTCCGGAGCGGTGGACGAGGACGAGGCGGAGGCGGCGGAGGGCTTCGAGCTCCCCGGCGCGGACCTGTCCGGCGAGGAGCTCTCCGTGCGCGTGCTGCCGCGCCAGGCGGACGAGTTCACCTGCTCCAAGTGCTTCCTGGTTCACCACCGCAGCCAGCTCGCGTACGAGGAGAACGGACAGCTCGTCTGCTCCGAGTGCGCCGCCTGACCCGATCAGCCCCCACGCCGGCCCAGCGCAGCGATGAGCTGCGTGGGCCGGCGTGTGCACACCACCCACGACGGCGTCGGGTCCCGCGGGTCCACCACGGCCACCCGCACGCCGCCACGGACCCACGAGCGGTGGCACACGTGGTCGCGCACGTCGGCGCCCGGTCCGATCGCCTCACGCAACCCGTCGGCGTCGAGCACCTGCGCCTCTCCGAGGGCATCGACCGGGATGACCGCACCGCCGGCGTGAAGCCGGCGGGCGTCGGCGGCGCCACCGTCCGCCGGGTCGCCCCCCTGGGTGACCCGGACCACCGGAGCCGTGGCGACGAGGAGCGCGGAGATCCCGACCGTCACGGCTATGCCCGCCACGACGGCGGCCACCGGCCCGAAGAGGGAGACGGCCAGAGCCGTCCCCAGCCCGGCGAGCACCGACACCAGGTGCGTGCGGACCGAGGGGCTCAGCCGCTCGGAGTAGACCACCGCAGAGCTCACGGCTACCACTCTGCCACCTCGGCGGGTTCGCGCCGCACCGGGCCCGCGCCGACGGGCCGTCTGCACGGGCACCGCGGGCGCGGGTACAGTCGAGGGCGCCCACCACACGGGCGACCACGGACCGAGGAGACGATCTGATGGGCCTGTTCTCGCGCCGCAGCCGGGACGAGACGCCTGCCGACGGCGCCGACGCGCCGGTGACCGACGAGCGTGCCGACGCGCCGACCGGCGACGGGACGCAGGCGACCGGTGGTGCGGGCGGGGACGACCTCGACGCCGCATCCCGCGGTCCTCACGACGTCGCCGACCGGCCCGAGCTGGGTGCCCGGCTCGACCTCGGCGCGCTGCGCGTGCCGGCTCGCAGCGGTCTCCAGGTGCGCCTGGAGATGGAGAAGAAGTCGCGCAACGTCGTCGCGGTGACGCTGGGCCTGGAGGGCTCGGCGATGCAGCTGCAGGTCTTCGCCGCCCCCCGCACCGCCGGGATCTGGGACGAGCTCCGCGAGGAGATCTCCGCGTCCGTCGCCAAGCAGGGTGGGACGAGCGAGGAGGCCACCGGCCCCTTCGGCACCGAGCTCGTCACCCGGCTTCCCGTCAAGACCCCCGAGGGCGGCGTCGGGCACCGCCCCGCACGGTTCCTCGGCGTCGACGGCCCCCGCTGGTTCCTCCGGGCCGTGCTCACCGGCAGGGCCGCCGTCGAGCCCGACGCGGCGGCGACCTTCGAGGCGCTGCTCGCCGACGTCGTCGTCGTCCGCGGCGCCGAGGCGCGGGCCCCGCGCGACGTGCTCCTGCTCCACGCCCCCGGCCGGGGCGCCGCCCCGCCCGCACCCGTGCCGACGGACGCCCCGCTCGACCCGCTGCGGCGCGGCCCGGAGATCACGGAGGTGCGGTGATGGGCCGGCTCCTGGAGTCCGTGCACCGGCTCACCGCCTCACGCGAGGAGATCGACGCCGCGGAGCAGCTGCGCACCGCCCGGACCTCGGGTGCCACCCCCGTCGCCGAGTGCGTCGCGCGCCGGCCCGCCCGCGTGGCCGGGGTCATCTCCTCCCTCACCTACCGCCCGCGGGGCGAGACGCCCGCCCTGGTGGCCCGCCTGTACGACGGCTCCGGCTCGGTGGAGCTGATCTTCCTCGGGCGCCGGGACGTCCCGGGCATCGAGCCCGGACGCCGGCTCGTCGCCGAGGGCACGGTCTACGACGACCACGGCCGCCCCGCCATCTTCAACCCCGCCTACGAGCTCGGCGCCCGGGGGGACGACTGATGACCGAGCCCCAGGACGCCGAGGCGAGCGAGGCGGCCCCGCTGCCCGAGGCAGCCGCGCGCTCGAGCCTGCGTCAGCTCGTCGGCGAGGACTTCTCCGTCGCGGACTCCATCGGCGGGTGGCGCGGCGTGGCCGAGTCGATGGCCCCCGGTGTCGTCTTCCTGGCCGTCTTCGTCGCCACCCGTGACCTCGTCCCGGCGCTCGTGGCCTCCCTCGCCGTGGCGCTGACGGCCACGGTCCTGCGGCTCGTCCAGCGCACCCCGGTGACCCAGGCCGTCGGCGGGCTCCTCGGGGTCCTCGTCGGCGTGGTGTGGGCCTGGCAGTCCGGCCGCGCCGAGGACTACTTCGCGATGGGCCTGTGGACGAACGCGGCGTACCTCGTCGCCCTCCTCGTGGCGCTCGCGCTGCGCTGGCCGGTCGTCGGGGTGGTGGTGGCGCTCCTGCGCGGCCACGACATGTCGTGGCGGACCGACCCGCGCCAGCGTGCCCGGCGCTCCCGCTACACCGTCGCCACCTGGCTCTGGGTGGGGATGTTCGCGCTGCGCCTGGTGGTCCAGGTCCCGCTCTACCTCGACGCGGAGGTCGCCTGGCTCGGCACCGCCCGGATCGCCATGGGTCTGCCCCTGTGGGGCCTCACCCTGTGGCTGACGTGGCTCCTCGTGCGGGAGCCAGCATCTGCTGAAGCTCGCTGAGGTCGGACTCCAGCGCCGCGGCGGCGACGACGAAGAGCAGCTCGTCGCCGGCCTCGAGGGTGTCGTCCGACGTCGGGGTGAAGGGCCGGTCCTCGCGGATGACGGCGGCGAGCACGGTGTCCGTGGGCCAGCGCAGCGACCCGACCAGCGCCCCGACCACCGGTGAGTCCGCCGGCAGGGTGAGCTCGTGCATGCTCGCCCCGGACTGGTGGAACCGGAAGATCCGCACGAGGTCGCCCACCGTGACCGCCTCCTCCACCAGAGACGTCATGATCCGGGGGGTGGAGACCTGGACGTCGACCCCCCACGCCTCGTCGAACATCCACTCGTTCTTCGGGTTGTTCACCCGCGCCACGACGCGGGGGACCCCGAACTCGGTCTTGGCGAGCAGGGAGACCACGAGGTTGACCTTGTCGTCGCCGGTGGCGGCCACGACGACGTCGGCGTCCTCGACCTGCGCCTCGGCCAGGGCGGCCGGCTCGCACGCGTCGGCGAGGAGCCAGTCCGCCTCGGCGACGCTGGCGATGCGCATGGCCGCCGGGTTGCGGTCGATGAGGGCCACCTCGTGGCCGTGCCCGAGGAGCTCCCGGGCGATCGAGCGCCCGACCGAGCCCGCTCCCGCGATGAGGACGCGCATCACTCCTCCTCCGCCGGCGCGACGGCGAGGAGCCGCTGCACCGGTCCGATCCGGTCGGTGGCCACGACGAGGTGGACGACGTCGTGCTCCTGGAGCACCGTGCCCTCCTCCGGGATGATGCCGAGCCCGAGCCGGGTGAGGTAGGCCACCCGGGCCCCGGCCACCCGCTCCAGGCGGCGCATGTCCTCGCCGACCCACCGCCGGTGCAGGTCGAAGCTGGCCAGGGAGACCTGGGAGGAGGCGTCCTGGAACTCCGCCACCGCGCCCATCGGCAGCAGCCGGCGCAGCACCTGGTCCGCGGTCCAGCGCACGGTCGCCACCGTCGGGATGCCCAGACGCTGGTAGACCTCGGCCCGCCGGGGGTCGTAGATGCGGGCGACGACGTTGGCGACGCCGAACGTCTCGCGCACGACCCGGGCGGCGATGATGTTGGAGTTGTCGCCGTTGGAGACCGCCGCGAAGGCGTAGGCCTCCTCGATCCCCGCCTGGGCGAGGGCGTCGCGGTCGAACCCCAGCCCGGTCACCCGCCGGCCCTGGAAGTCCTCGGGCAGACGCCGGAACGCGTCGGGGTTCTGGTCGACGACGGCGACGGAGTGGCCGCCCTCCTCCAGCTGCTCGGCCAGCGTGGCGCCGACCCGGCCGCAGCCCATGATCACGAAGTGCACGGGGCGACGCTACCGCGCGGGGCCTAGCATGGGCTCCCGTGCCGGACATCCCAGGGGCGTTCAAGCGCATGCTCGTCGGACGCCCGATGCGCAGCGACCGCCTGAGCCAGACCCTTCTGCCCAAACGGATCGCCCTGCCGGTCTTCGCCTCGGACGCGCTGTCCTCCGTGGCCTACGCCCCGGACGAGATCATCCTCACCCTCGCCCTCGCCGGGTTCGCGGCCACCGCGATCTCGCCGTGGGTCGGTCTGGCGGTGGTCGTCGTCATGCTCACGGTCGTCGCCTCCTACCGCCAGACCGTCCACGCCTACCCCTCCGGCGGCGGGGACTACGAGGTCGCCACGGAGAACCTGGGCCCGCGGGCGGGCCTGGGGGTGGCCAGCGCGCTGCTCGTCGACTACGTCCTGACCGTGGCCGTGTCGATCTCCTCCGGCGCCCAGTACCTCGCCGCCGCCCTGCCGGCCGCGATCGGGCTCGAGGTGCCGGTCGCCGTCGGCGTCATCGCGCTGCTCGCGCTGCTGAACCTGCGGGGCGTGCGCGAGTCCGGCACCGGCTTCGCCATCCCCACCTACCTGTACATGGGCTCGATCGGGCTCATGGCGGTCGTCGGGATGGTCCAGGCCGCCACCGGCACCCTGGCCCGTGCCGAGTCCGCCGGGCTGGAGGTCCTGCCCGAGGCCGCGCTCGACCAGGGCCTGGTCGGGCTGGCCGGGGCGTTCCTCGTGCTCCGGGCCTTCTCCTCCGGCTCCGCGGCGCTGACCGGCGTCGAGGCGATCAGCAACGGCGTCCCGGCGTTCCGGCGACCCCGCTCCCGCAACGCCGCCACCACCCTGCTCCTCCTGGGGCTGATCTCGGCCACCATGCTCATGTCGGTGCTCCTCCTCGCCGGCGCCACCGGCGTGCGCTACGTCGAGGACCCCGGCACCCAGCTCCTGCGCGACGGGGTGCCGGTGGGCGAGAACTACGAGCAGCACCCGGTCATCGGTCAGATCGCCGCGGCGGTGTTCACCGACGTGCCCGTCATGTACCTCGTCGTCACCGTGGTCACCGGCCTCATCCTCGTCCTGGCCGCCAACACCGCCTTCAACGGGTTCCCGGGCCTGGGCTCCATCCTCGCGCGCGACGGCTTCCTGCCGCGTCAGCTGCACACCCGCGGTGACCGCCTGGCGTACTCCAACGGCATCCTGCTCCTCGCGGCGGCGGCGGTGGTCCTCGTCGTCGCCTTCGACGCCCAGGTCACCCGCCTCATCCAGCTCTACATCGTCGGGGTGTTCATCTCCTTCACGGTCAGCCAGCTCGGCATGGTGCGGCACTGGACCAGCCGGCTGCGGGTCGAGACCTCGGGCCCGGTCCGCGCCCGCATGCGACGCTCCCGGATGGTGAACTCCTTCGGCCTGGTCATGACGGCCACCGTCCTGCTCATCGTCCTGGTCACGAAGTTCACCCACGGCGCGTGGATCACCCTGGTGCTCATGGCGGTCCTGTACGGCGCGATGAACGGCATCCGGCGCCACTACGACGCGGTCGCGCGTGACCTCACCGTGCCCGACCTGGCCGCCGCCCGCGCCCTGCCCTCGCGCGTGCACGGCGTCGTCCTGGTCTCCAAGCTCCACCAGCCCGCCATGCGGGCGCTGGCCTACGCCCGGGCCACGCGACCGTCGACCCTCGAGGCCGTGACGGTCAACGTCGACCCGGCCGACACGGCCGAGCTGCGCCGGGCGTGGGAGGAGGCCGAGATCCCCGTCCCGCTCACCGTGCTGGACTCCCCGTTCCGGGAGATCACGCGTCCGGTGGTCGAGCACGTCCGGGCGGTGCGGCGCGCCTCGCCGCGCGACCTCGTCGTCGTGTTCGTCCCCGAGTACGTCGTGAGCCACTGGTGGGAGCAGGTGCTGCACAACCAGAGCGCCCTGCGGCTCAAGGGCCGCCTGCTCTACACCCCGGGCGTCGTCATGGCCTCGGTCCCGTTCCAGCTGCACGAGGTCGACCACCTGGAGGAGAAGAAGTGAGCGAGGAACGCCCGGTCGTCACCGTCGGCCCCCCGGCGCACGGCGGCCACTGCGTCGCCCGGCTGGACGGCCGCGTGGTCTTCGTCCGCCACGCCATCGAGGGCGAGGAGGTCGTCCTCGACGTCACCGACCGCCGCTCGCGCTTCTGGCGGGCCGACGCCGTCGAGATCCTCACACCCGCGGCCGAGCGTGTCGCCTCCGTGTGGCCCGAGGCCGGGCCCGGCGGCGTCGGCGGCGGCGAGCTGGCCCACGTGGCGCTGCCGGCCCAGCGGGCCTGGAAGGCCCGCGTCCTGGCCGACACGCTGCGGAGGATCGGCGGGGAGGAGGTCGCCGCCGACGTCGCCGCGGTGCGCCCGCAGGGCGTGGACGTCGAGGCCCTGCCCGGCGACGACGACGGTCTGGCCACCCGCACCCGCATCGAGCTGACCGTCGACCGCGCCGGCCTGGCCGGGATGCACCGCTTCCGCAGCCACGACGTGCTGGCCCTGGCGGCGATGCCCCTCGCGGCGGAGGGGATCACCGGGCTCGAGCTGCTGGGCGCGGGCTCCCCGTGGCGTCCGACCTGGGCGCCGGGCGCCCGCGTGCAGGCGGTCGCCCCGAGCGCCGGGGACCCGCTCGTCCTCGTCGACGGCGAGCCCGCCGCCCGGCGCCGCACCGGCCCGCCGCGGCGCAGCGTGCGCGAGCGGGTCGGCACCTCGCTCGGCGAGCTCACCTACCGCGTCGGCGGCGCCGGCTTCTGGCAGGTCCACCGCGCCGCCCCCGCCACCCTCGTCGACGCCGTCCTCGAGGCCGCCGCGCCCCGGCCGGGGGAGCGGGTGCTCGAGCTCTACGCCGGTGCCGGGCTGCTGAGCCTGCCGCTGGCCCTCGCCGTGGGCCCGGCCGGCGGGGTCCTCACGGTGGAGGGGGCCGCCGACGCCGTCCGCGACGCCCGGCGCAACCTCCACGACCAGCCGTGGGCCACGCTCCACCACGGACGCGTCGACCCGGCGGCCGTCGCCGCCGGGGCCGGGGCCGACGTCGTGGTCCTGGACCCGCCGCGCACCGGCGCCGGCCCCGGCGTCATGGCGGCCGTGGCCGCGCTGGGCGCCGACCGGGTCGTCCACGTGGCGTGCGACCCCGCCGCCCTGGCCCGCGACCTGCGGGCCGCCCGCGACCACGGCTACGTCCCCACCGCGGTCCGGGCGTTCGACCTCTTCCCGCACACGCACCACTTCGAGGTCGTCGTCACGCTGCGCCGCCCGTGAGGCGTGTCGGTGGACACACCCCGGACGAGGAACTATCTTGACATCGAGATATAAGAGGGTGTGGTGGGGGCCGTGGAACGATGGCCGCAGGCGCACAGACGCGCACCGCACGCGCCAGCACGAGCCGAGGAGCACAAGTGAGCACTGACAGCTTCAAGTCCAGGGGAACCCTCGAGGTGGGCGAGAAGAGCTACGAGATCTTCCGGCTCGCCGCCGTCGAGGGTCTCGACCGCCTCCCGTACAGCCTCAAGGTCCTCGCGGAGAACCTCCTGCGCACCGAGGACGGCAAGAACGTCACCGCCGACCACGTCCGCGCCCTCGCCACGTGGGACCCGACGGCACAGCCCAGCACCGAGATCCAGTTCACCCCGGCCCGCGTGGTCATGCAGGACTTCACCGGCGTGCCCTGCGTCGTCGACCTCGCGACCATGCGCGAGGCCGTCGCCGAGCTCGGCGGCGACCCGGCGCGCATCAACCCGCTGGCCCCGGCCGAGCTCGTCATCGACCACTCGGTCGTCATCGACGTCTTCGGCCGCGAGGACGCCTTCGAGCGCAACGTCGAGCTCGAGTACGGACGCAACAAGGAGCGCTACCAGTTCCTGCGCTGGGGCCAGACGGCGTTCGACGACTTCAAGGTCGTCCCGCCCGGCACCGGCATCGTCCACCAGGTCAACATCGAGTACCTCGCCCGGGTGACGATGACCCGCGAGGTCGGCGGCGTCGTCCAGGCCTACCCCGACACCTGCGTCGGGACCGACTCGCACACCACGATGGTCAACGGGCTCGGTGTGCTCGGGTGGGGCGTCGGCGGCATCGAGGCGGAGGCCGCCATGCTCGGCCAGCCGGTGTCGATGCTCATCCCGCGCGTGGTCGGCTTCAAGCTCTCCGGGTCCATCCCGCCCGGCGCCACCGCCACCGACGTCGTGCTGACCATCACCGAGATGCTCCGCGAGCACGGCGTCGTCGGGAAGTTCGTCGAGTTCTACGGCGAGGGCGTCGCCGCCGTGCCGCTGGCCAACCGCGCCACGATCGGCAACATGAGCCCGGAGTTCGGCTCGACCGCCGCGATCTTCCCGATCGACCAGGTCACCGTGGACTACCTGCGCCTGACCGGGCGCGAGGAGGAGCAGGTCGCCCTCGTCGAGGCGTACGCCAAGGAGCAGGGCCTCTGGCACGACGCGAGCCGCGAGCCCGCGTTCTCGGAGTACCTCGAGCTCGACCTGTCCACGGTCGTGCCCTCGATCGCCGGGCCCAAGCGCCCGCAGGACCGCATCGCCCTCACCGACGCGAAGTCGGCCTTCGCCGAGGCGCTGCCGCACTACGTGGGCGCCGAGGAGCCGTTCGCGGAGAACGAGCTGGACGAGGCGGTCGAGGACACCTTCCCCGCCTCCGACCCCATCGCGGTCGGCACCGACGGCGTCGAGCACGTCGAGACCCACCACCACGCGCACCTGGGCATCGGCCGGGTGTCGAAGAGGGTGCCGGTGACGATGGCCGACGGCCGCGAGACCGAGCTCGACCACGGCGCCGTCGTGATCTCCTCGATCACCTCGTGCACGAACACCTCCAACCCCTCCGTCATGCTCGCCGCGGGCCTGCTCGCCAAGAACGCGGTCGAGCGCGGCCTGCAGGTCAAGCCCTGGGTCAAGACGTCCATGGCGCCCGGGTCGAAGGTGGTCTCCGACTACTACGACAAGGCGGGCCTGTGGCCCTACCTGGAGAACCTCGGCTACCACCTCGTCGGGTACGGCTGCACCACGTGCATCGGCAACTCCGGCCCGCTGCCCGAGGAGATCTCCGCCGCCGTGAACGCGAACGACCTCTCGGTCGCGTCGGTGCTCTCCGGCAACCGGAACTTCGAGGGCCGCATCAACCCCGACGTGAAGATGAACTACCTCGCCTCCCCGCCGTTGGTCATCGCCTACGGCCTGGCGGGGACCATGGACTTCGACTTCGCCGGTGAGCCGCTGGGGCAGGACAAGGACGGCCAGGACGTCTTCCTCGCCGACATCTGGCCCACCGCCGCCGACGTCGATGCCACGATCGCGTCCTCGATCGACCGCGAGATGTTTACCAAGGACTACGCCGACGTCTTCGCCGGGGACGAGCGCTGGCGCGCGCTGGAGACGCCCGAGGGCGACACCTTCGACTGGCAGCCGGACTCGACGTACGTGCGCAAGCCCCCGTACTTCGAGGGCATGAGCGTCGACCCCGAGCCCGTCCAGGACATCACCGGTGCGCGGGTGCTGGCCAAGCTGGGCGACTCGGTGACCACCGACCACATCTCGCCGGCCGGGTCGATCAAGCCCGACAGCCCCGCCGGGAAGTACCTCGCCGAGCACGGGGTGGCACGCCGCGACTTCAACTCCTACGGCTCGCGCCGCGGCAACCACGAGGTGATGATCCGCGGAACCTTCGCCAACATCCGGCTGCGCAACCAGCTCCTCGACGGCGTCGAGGGCGGCTTCACGAAGAACTTCCTCACGGGGGAGCAGGCCGCGATCTTCGACGCCGCGCAGGACTACGCCGAGGCCGGTGTGCCCCTGGTGATCCTGGGCGGCAAGGAGTACGGCTCCGGCTCGTCGCGCGACTGGGCGGCCAAGGGCACCGCGCTCCTGGGCGTCCGCGCGGTCATCACCGAGAGCTTCGAGCGGATCCACCGCTCGAACCTCATCGGCATGGGCGTCCTGCCGCTGCAGTTCCCCGCCGGGCAGAACGCCGACTCCCTCGGCCTGGACGGCACGGAGACGTTCGACGTCGCCGGGGTGACCGCGATGAACGAGGGCACCACGCCCCGCACGGTCAAGGTCACCGCCACCAAGGAGGACGGCTCGGTCGTGGAGTTCGACGCGGTGGTGCGCATCGACACCCCCGGCGAGGCGGACTACTTCCGCAACGGCGGCATCCTCCAGTACGTCCTGCGGCAGCTCGTCAAGGCCTGACCGGAGCGTCGACGACGGTGGCCCCCTCCGGAACCTCCGGGCGGGCCCACCGTCGTCGGTCGGGCGCCGCCGTCGTTCGGCCCCAGCCCGTCGTCGGTCGGCCGCGGACCGTCGCGCGGAACGACGGTGACCACCCGCACGCCCTCAGGCCTCGCCCGGGGCCGCCGCGCGTCCTACAGTGTTGCACCGGTGCGTTTCCTCGCGCTCCGGGGAGGGACCGACCATGAGCCAGCTGGAGCGCATCCGCCGCCCCGCCGACCTGCGACGGCTGACGTCCCCCGAGCTGGAGGTCCTGGCCAAGGAGATCCGGGAGTTCCTCGTCAGCTCGGTCTCGGCCACCGGTGGCCACATGGGACCCAACCTCGGCGTCGTCGAGCTGACCATCGCGCTGCACCGGGTCTTCGACTCCCCGGTGGACCGGATCGTCTTCGACACCGGGCACCAGGCCTATGTCCACAAGCTCCTCACCGGCCGGCAGGACTTCTCCGGCCTGCGCCGCCGCGGCGGGATGTCCGGGTACCCCTCCCGGGCCGAGTCCGACCACGACATCGTGGAGAACTCCCACGCCTCCACCGCGCTGAGCTGGGCCGACGGCATCGCCAAGGCGAACGAGCTGCGCGGTCTCGATGACCGCTGCGTCGTCGCGGTCATCGGTGACGGCGCGCTGACCGGTGGCATGGCGTGGGAGGCGCTCAACAACATCGCCGACGGCCAGGACCGCTCCCTCATCATCGTCGTCAACGACAACGGCCGCTCCTACGCCCCGACGATCGGCGGGCTGGCCCACCACCTCGACGCGCTGCGCACCACCCCGAGCTACGAGAAGGTCCTCGGCTGGGGCAAGCGGACGCTCCAGCGCTCGGGGACCCCGGGGCGCGTCGCGTTCGACGCCCTGCACGGCATGAAGAAGGGCCTCAAGGACGTCATCGCCCCGCAGGGGCTCTTCGAGGGCCTCGGCATCAAGTACGTCGGGCCCGTCGACGGGCACGACATCACCGCGATGGAGTTCGCCCTCACCCGTGCGCGGGCCTACGGCGGCCCGGTCATCGTCCACGCCATCACGGAGAAGGGCCGGGGGTACACGCCCGCCGAGGAGGACGTGCGCGACCGGTTCCACGCCGTGGGGGTGATCCACCCCGAGACGGGTCTCCCGGTGGCGCCGTCACGGTTCGGGTGGACGAGCGTCTTCGCGGAGGAGATCGTCGAGATCGCCCGGCGCCGCTCCGACGTCGTCGCGCTCACCGCCGCGATGCTCGCCCCGGTGGGCCTGGCCCCCTTCGCCGAGGAGTTCCCCGACCGGGTCTTCGACGTGGGCATCGCCGAGCAGCACGCGGTGACCTCCGCCGCCGGCATGGCCTTCGCCGGGCTCCACCCCGTCGTCGCCCTGTACGCGACCTTCCTCAACCGCGGCTACGACCAGGTCCTCATGGACGTCGCCCTGCACCGGGCCGGCGTGACGTTCGTGCTCGACCGGGCCGGGCTCACCGGGGACGACGGCGCCTCGCACAACGGCATGTGGGACATGGCGCTGCTGCGCACCGTGCCGGGCCTGCGGCTGGCCGCCCCCCGGGACGCGGAGACCCTGCGGGCCGAGCTGCGCGAGGCGGTCGCGGTCGAGGACGGCCCGACGGTGGTGCGCTACCCCAAGGGCGCCGTCCCCGAGGAGCTGCCCGCCCTGGCGCGCCAGGGCAGCGTGGACGTCCTCGCCCGGCACGCCGGCACGCCCCGGGTGCTCGTCGTCGGCGTCGGGGCGATGGCCCGCACCGCCGTGGAGGTCGGTGCCGCGCTCAACGCGCAGGGCATCGGCTCGACCGTGGTCGACCCTCGCTGGGTGCTGCCCGTCGCCGCCGACCTCGTCGATCTGGCCGCCCGGCACGACCTCGTCGTGACGGTCGAGGACGGCCTCGTCACCGCCGGCGTCGGCTCCGCCCTGCGCGACGCCGTGGCCGGGGCCGGGTGGGACGTCCCCGTCCGCTCGCACGGCATCCCCCTGCGCTTCCTCGAGCACGCCTCCCGGGGCGAGCTCGTCGAGGACTTCCACCTGCGCGGGCAGGACATCGCCCGCGAGACCGCGGCCTCGGTCGCCTCCCTGCCCGCCCTGCCGAGCCGGGTCGACGCCACCGAGGTCTGACCCCGCGGGCACGTCGCTGTGAGGGAGCGCACGGCCCCTCCCAGCCCTAGGTCCCACGCGCGAGCGGGTGTCCGATTCGTACTGTTGTGACAGGCGGCAAGATCTGCCGCAGGCACACGTAGGAGGCAGGAATGGCCACGACCATCCAGGAGCCCGTCGACGAGGCCCGCGCGGCCGACCCGTGGGCGACGTTCGTCGCCGGTCCGTGGCAGGACGGCGTGGACGTGCGCGACTTCATCCAGCGCAACTACACCCCGTACGAGGGGGACGCGTCCTTCCTCGCCGGCCCCACCGCACGCACCACCCACATCTGGGAGGTCCTGTCGGGGATGTTCCCCGCCGAGCGGGAGAAGGGCGTCTACGACATCGACCCCGTCACCCCTGCCGGGATCACCGCGCACGCGCCGGGCTACATCGACAAGGACGCCGAGCTCATCGTGGGCCTGCAGACCGACGCGCCGCTCAAGCGGGCGATCATGCCCTACGGCGGCTGGCGGATGGTCGAGACCTCCCTCAAGACCTACGGGTACGAGGTCGACCCGGTCGTGAAGGACATCTTCACCAAGTACCGCAAGACCCACAACGCCGGCGTCTTCGACGTCTACCCGCCCGACGTCCGCCGCGCACGCAGCTCCCACCTCGTCACCGGCCTGCCCGACGCCTACGGCCGCGGCCGCATCATCGGCGACTACCGCCGGGTGGCCCTGTACGGCGTCGACCACCTCATCGCCCAGAAGAAGCGCGACCGGGCCGAGATGGACGCGGTGCGCAGCACCGAGGACGTCATCCGCGACCGTGAGGAGAACAGCGAGCAGATCCGCGCGCTGGTCGAGCTCAAGGAGATGGCGGCCTCCTACGGCTTCGACATCTCCCGGCCCGCCGCGACCGGCCGCGAGGCCGTGCAGTGGCTGTACTTCGCCTACCTCGGCGCGGTCAAGGAGCAGAACGGCGCGGCGATGTCGCTGGGCCGCACCTCGACCTTCCTCGACGTCTACCTCCAGCGTGACCTCGCCGCCGGCCGCCTCACCGAGAGCCAGGCGCAGGAGATCATCGACGACTTCGTCATCAAGCTGCGCATCGTGCGGTTCCTGCGGACCCCCGAGTACGACGAGCTGTTCTCCGGCGACCCGACCTGGGTGACGGAGTCCATCGGCGGCATGGGCGACGACGGCCGGACCCTGGTGTCGAAGACCTCCTTCCGGATGCTGCAGACCCTGTACAACCTCGGTCCCGCGCCCGAGCCGAACCTCACCGTGCTGTGGAGCGAGCACCTGCCCGAGGGCTTCAAGAAGTTCTGCGCGCAGGTCTCCATCGACACCTCCGCCATCCAGTACGAGTCCGACGCCCAGATCTGCGGCGCGTGGGGCGACGACTCGGCGATCGCGTGCTGCGTCTCGCCCATGGCCGTGGGCAAGCAGATGCAGTTCTTCGGCGCCCGGGTCAACCTCGCCAAGGCCCTGCTCTACGCCATCAACGGCGGGCGGGACGAGAACTCCGGCCAGCAGATCGCCCCCGTGAGCGAGCCCGTGACCGGTGACGTCCTCGACTACGGCGAGGTCCTGGGCAAGTACGACACCCTGCTGGACTGGCTGGCCGCGACCTACGTCGACGCGCTCAACTGCATCCACTACATGCACGACAAGTACGCCTACGAGCGCCTGGAGATGGCCCTGCACGACAAGGACGTGCTGCGCACCATGGCCTGCGGCATCGCGGGCCTGTCCGTGGCCGCGGACTCCCTCTCCGCCATCCGCTACGCCACCGTGCACCCCGTGCGCAACGAGGCCGGCCTCGTCGTCGACTACGTCACCGAGGGCGACTTCCCGATGTTCGGCAACGACGACGACCGCGTGGACTCCATCGCCGTCACGCTCGTCGAGCGGTTCATGACGAAGATCCGGGCGCTGGCCACCTACCGCGACGCCGTGCACACCCAGTCCGTGCTGACGATCACCTCCAACGTCGTCTACGGCAAGCACACCGGCAACACCCCGGACGGGCGCCGCTCGGGCGAGCCGTTCGCGCCGGGCGCCAACCCCATGAACGGGCGCGACACCCACGGCATGCTCGCCTCGGCGCTGTCGGTGGCGAAGCTGCCCTACAACGAGGCGCAGGACGGGATCTCCCTGACCAACACGGTCGTCCCGTCGGGCCTGGGCCGGACAGCGGACGAGCAGGCCACCAACCTCGTGGGCCTCCTCGACGCCTACATGGGCTCGCAGGGCTACCACATGAACGTCAACGTGCTGAACCGGGACACCCTCTACGAGGCGATGGAGAACCCGGAGAAGTACCCGCAGCTGACGATCCGCGTGTCCGGCTACGCGGTGAACTTCGTCCGGCTCACCCGGGAGCAGCAGCTCGACGTCATCTCCCGCACCTTCCACGGCGGCCTGTGAGGTGAGGCTCCCGGCCGTCGTCGCGCCCGACGGGATCAACGGCGAGTACGTCGCCGTCCCCGAGGACGCCGTGCCGCGCCTGCGCCGTTCGGCGGGCACGGCGGGCATCGCGACGACGGCCGAGATGAGCCACGGCGAGCACGTCGCGGCCGTGCGGGCCGGCGAGATCGGCTCCATGCACTCGTGGGAGCTGGTCACGGCCGTCGACGGGCCGGGCACCCGGATGACCGTCTTCCTGGCGGGGTGCCCCCTGCGGTGCCTGTACTGCCACAACCCCGACACGCTGCGGATGCGCGACGGCGAGCCCGTGGCCGTGGACGAGCTCCTGCGCCGGGTGCGGCGCTACCTCCCGGTCTTCCGCGCCACCGGCGGTGGGCTCACCGTCTCCGGCGGCGAGCCCCTCATGCAGCCGGCGTTCCTCGGCCGGCTCCTGCGCGGGGCCAAGGAGATGGGTGTCCACACGACCATCGACACCTCCGGCTTCCTCGGCACCCACGCCTCGGACGCGCTGCTCGACGACGTCGACCTCGTCCTCCTCGACGTCAAGTCGGGCCTGCCGCAGACCTACCTGCGCACCACGGGCCGCGAGCTCGCCCCGACGCTGGACTTCTCGCGGCGCCTCGCCGCGCGGGGCACGCCGATGTGGATCCGGTTCGTCGCCGTGCCGGGCCTGACCGACGCGCCCGACAACGTCGCGGCAGTGGCCGACCACGTCGCGTCGCTGGCGACGGTCGAGCGTGTCGAGGTCCTGCCCTTCCACCAGATGGGCCGGGACAAGTGGGAGCGGCTGGACCTGCCCTACGAGCTCGGCGAGACCCCGGCGCCCGAGGCCGCCGACGTCGAGCGGATTCGGGCACAGTTCCGCGACCGGGGGCTGACGGTCTTCTAACCGTCCGGCAGACCCGCGGCGCGCCCGACCGTCCGGCGGCCACGCGGCCTGCCAGGGCACCCCACCTGCTCACGGCAGGTCCGCGACCCCCCGGGGGTGGAAGCGCCCACCGCGTTCCTCGGCGGCACCGGTGCGGTCCAGGTACGGCGTCAGCCCGCCGTTGTGCGCCGGCCATCCCGCCCCGAGGATCATCGCCAGGTCCACGTCCTCGGCACCGGTGACGACGCCCTCGCGCAGGACGAGGTGGGTCTCCTCGGCCAGGGCCAGCTGCACCCGGCGCAGCACCCCGGCCGCGTCCAGCGGCTCGGGCGACCGCCGGGAGCCGAACAGCTCCTGGACCGCCGGGTCCACCGGCGAGGCCGCGGTGGGCCGACCGCTCCCGGTGACGAACGCGCGGCCCGACGCCACCACCGCGCGCAGGCCGGGCGAGTCCGGGTACCGCTCGCCGAGCTGCTCGCGCAGGGTGACGAGGACGTGCTCGGCGACGGCGGGCCCCACGAGCTGGAGGAGCTGGAAGGGCCCCATCGGCAGGCCCATCGGCACGAGCGCGGCGTCGGCCTCGGCCACGGTGGTGCCCTCCTCGAGGGAGCCGAGGACCTCTCCGAGGAGGCGGACGAGCAGCCGGTTGACGACGAAGCCGGGTGCGTCGGCCACGGCGACCGCGGTCTTGCGGCAGCGGTCGGCCACGGCGAACGCCGTCGCGTAGGCGGGGTCGTCCGTGCGCCGCGCCCGCACCACCTCGACCAGCGGCATCTGGGCGACGGGGTTGAAGAAGTGCAGGCCGACCACCCGCTCGGGGTGGCGCAGGTTCTCGGCCATCGCCGTGACGGACAGGGCCGAGGTGTTCGTCGCCAGCACGGCGGTGGGGGAGACGACGCCCTCGAGCTCGGAGAGGACGGCGCGCTTGACCTCCAGCTCCTCGAACACCGCCTCGACGACGAGGTCGGCGCCGGCGAGGTCGGCGAGGTCGGTCGTGACGGTGACGAGGCCGGTGAGCTCCTCGGCGGTGGCCTCGTCGAGGCGGCCGCGCTCGCGCATCCGCCCGATCTCCGCCCGCACTGCCGCCAGCCCGCGGGCGGCGCGCTCGTCGTCGAGGTCGCGCATGGTCACCGGCACGCGGAGGGAGCGTGCCAGCAGCAGGGCGAGCTGCCCGGCCATGAGCCCGGCCCCCGCGATGCCCACGGTGGTGACCGGCCGGGGCTCGACGCCCTCGGGCCGGCCGGGACGTCCGGTGCGGTGACCGAGGAGGTCCGCGGCGTAGAGGCTCGCGCGGCACTGGTCGGTCATGACCAGCTCGGTGAGTCCGTCGTCCTCGGCGGCGAAGGACTCGGCACGGGTGCGGGTGCGGGAGGCCTCGACGATGCCGAGGGCGCGCGCGGCGGCGGGTGCCCCGCCTGCGGCGGCGGCCCGGGCGCGCTCACGCCTCGCCTCGACCGCCGCTGTCCAGGCGGCCTCGTCGGCGGTCGACGGATCGGCCTGGTCGGCGGCGGGGCCGCTGCCCGCTCCGGCCGGGGCGTCCGCGGTGGCGCCGAGGTGCTCCAGGGCGGCCTCGAGGCTGCCGACGACCGCGTCGACGACGCCGAGTCGCCGCGCGCCCGCGGCGTCGAGGAGGGTGTTGCCCCGGGCGGGGTTGTCGAGGATGACCGTCAGCGCGGCGTCCGGGCCGACCAGCCGGGGCAGGGTCGTGCACCCGCCCCAGCCGGGCAGCAGGCCGAGGGTGACCTCCGGCAGGCCGATCGCGCGGACCCCGGGGGCGGCCGTGCGGTGGTCGCACGCGAGGGCGATCTCGAGCCCGCCGCCGAGGGCGGCACCGTTGAGGTGGGCGAGGGTGGGCACGGGCAGGTCGGCGATCGCCGCCACGAGGCGGTGGCCCGCCTCGGCCAGGTCCCGCACCTCGGCGGCGGTCGTGGCGGCGCGCATCATCGTCAGGTCCGCGCCCGCGAGGAAGGTCCGCCCGCCGCCGGTGAGGACGACGGCGCCCACCTCCCCGCGCGCTGCCCGGGACCCGGCCTCGGCCACTGCGGCCTGGAGGTTGGCCAGGCCGGTCGGGCCGAGCGAGCACGGCCGGTCCGAGCCGTCCTCGGCGACGAGGACGAGGAGCGCGGCGGTGCCGAGGCCGGGAACCTCGACGTCGGAGCGGCGGACCACGGTGACGCGCTCGGTGTAGGACGGTGCGGGCACGGGACCTCCTGGTAGACGGCACTGTCGGTATCAGGTACCCGCGGAGCCTACCGGGTCCCTCCGTCAGCCGCCGATCACCGCCGCCGTCGGCCTCAGCCGCCGCCCACCGTCGCCCGGCCGAGGACCGTCGTCGTCGGTTGCCGTGGACGGTCCAGCTCAGTCGCTGAGCGCGGCCGCGAGGACTCCCGAGACCTGCTCGGCCTGCCACCGGCGCGCTCCGAGGGCGAGGAGGCGGTCGCCGACCGCCGCAGCCGTGGTCTCCGTGCCGTCCCAGGCGAGGCGGCGCTGCAGGGCGGGGGCCAGCAGGTTCTCCTGGGGCAGCTCGAGCTCGGCCGCTCGGGTCCGCACCGCGGTCCGTACGACCTCCAGGCGTGCGGCGGCCTCCGGGTTGCGCTCCGGCCAGGACCGGGGGGCCGGGAGGTGGTCGGGCTCGAGAGGTGCCCGCCGGGGTGGCAGCTCGCTGTCGGGGAGCCGCAGGCCGCGTGCCACGGCCGCGTGCCAGTAGGCGGCGTGGCGGCGGGTGCCCTTGCCCGCGAACTCGGGGAGGCGCAGGAGGTCCTCGACGGTCCTGGGCTGTGCCTGGGCGGCGGCGACCACCGCCGCCGCCGGCAGCACCCGTCCCGGAGAGCGGTCCCGGCGCCGGGCGAGCTCCTCCCGGGCGAGCCACACCTCGCGCGCCACGGCCAGGCCACGGGGGGACCGCACGGCCTGGAGCCCCGAGGTGCGTCGCCAGGCGTCCGGCCGCGGGGGAGCCGGGGGTGCGGTGCGGACGTGCTCGAACTCCTCCAGGGCCCAGGTGAGCTTGCCGGCGTCGTCGAGCTGGTCGACGAGGACGGTGCGCAGCTCGACCAGCAGCTCGACGTCCAGGGCCGCGTAGCGCAACCACGCCGCAGGCAACGGTCGGGTGGACCAGTCGGCGGCGGAGTGCTCCTTCGCGAGCGCGTAGCCGAGGTTCTCGGCGACGACGGCGGCCAGGCCGACGCGCTGGCGGCCCAGCAGCCGCGACGCCAGCTCGGTGTCGAACAGGCTCGGCGGCTCCAGCCCGAGCTCGCGCAGGCACGGCAGGTCCTGGTCGGCGGCGTGGAGCACCCACTCCGCCTCGCCCATGACGCGGGCGAGGCCGCCGAGGTCGGTGAGCGGGACGGGGTCGAGGAGCACCGTCCCGGCACCCGCGCGACGCAGCTGGACCAGGTAGGCGCTCTGGCCGTACCGGTAGCCCGAGGCGCGCTCGGCGTCGACGGCGAGCGGGCCGGTGCCCCCGGCGAGTGCCGCGACCGCGGCCTCGAGCGCGGACGGTGTGTCGGTCACGGGCGGCACGCCGCCGGCGGGCTCGGTCAGGGGCTCGGCGGCCGGCGGCGCCGGCTCGGCCACGGACGTCGCGGCTCCCTCAGGACGGGCAGGTCCGGCGGCGTCGGGCGTCTGGGGCACGGCCCCACGTTACTTGCCCACCCGCGCGCGGCGACGCGTCGTCCCGAAGCCGCGCCGGTGACGTCCGCCGCAATCGGGCTGAGCCGCTCGGCAGCCGCCGCGCCGCGCCCGACCGGCCCCAGGGCGGGCCGGGCTGCCGCGCTCTCCACCGTCGCGTGGGGGGCGTTGCGGTGGCGGCGTGCCCTCTGCCGCGCCGCGGGACGCGGCGGGGGCGTGCTCAGGGCCGCCGGGTGTGCTCAGTGTCGCCGGGTGAGCGCGGTGACGTTCTCCGGCAGCGGTTCGAGGCCGGCCGCTGTGCACGTCAGCGTGGCCCACGCCCGGAGGTGGGGGCCGAGGTCGGGCGTCGTCGCGGTCCAGGACGCGCGCACCTCGATCTCCACCTCGCCGCCGCGCAGCTCCAGGCCCCCGAAGGTCTCGGACAGCACCCGCGTGACGGTGCCGGAGAGGTGGTGGTACCCGGCACCGGCGTCGGTCAGCGCGTCGGTGAGCCAGCTCCAGCCCACCTCGCCGAGGAGCGGGTCGGCGCCGAGCTCGTCCTCGAGGCGGGCCTTGGCCATGGCGACCACACGGAAGGTGCCGTGCCAGGCGTCCTGGCCGGCGGGGTCGTGCAGGACCACGAACCGGCCGTGCCCGAGGAAGGAGTCCGGGTCCGAGCCCGGGTCGGTGTTGACCTCACCGGTCAGGGCGAGCGCATAGGGGGCGAGCCGGGACGGCGCGGGAATCTCCTCGAGATGGAGCTCCGGGCGCAGGCGGTGCCCGCGCAGGCTCAGCAGCGCCGCCTCGAAGTCGGGTGGTGCCACCCGGTCACCGTTCACCACCCCAGGCTAGGTCTCCCGCCGTCGGGCGTCAGCAGGGCGCGCCGTCCCTCCGCCGCGGCGTCCGGTCGGCGCCCGGGCCGGCCGCACCGTCGGGTGCCGTAGGGCCGCGGGTGCGCACCCCGCCTATGCTCGCCACTGCAGCCCACCCCTGAGAGGACCGCATGGCCCCCACCTCCGACGTCCGCCCGATCATCCTGGGCGGCGACCTCGGCGCCTACGCCACCGCACGGACCTTCCACGAGCGCTACGGCGTACGCTCGGTCGTCCTCTCGGCCGTGACCACCTGGGCGGTGCGCCGCTCGGTCGCGGTGGACCACCGGGAGATCCCCGGCATGTCGGACCCCGACGCCGTCGTCGCGGCGGTCCGTGCGGTCGCCGCCGAGGAGCCGGACCGTCGCCACCTGGTGCTGGCCAGCGCGGACTGGCTCGTCGACGTCGTCGTCGCCCGCCGCGACGAGCTCGAGCCCGACGTCGTCGTGCCCTACGCCGACGCCGCCGCGATGGCCCGGATCACCGACAAGGGCCGGTTCACGGCGCTGTGCGAGGGGCTCGGCCTGCCGGTCCCGCGCACGGTGGTCCTCAGGGCGGCCGACGGGGCCGACGCGGTGCGTGACCTCACGTTCCCGGTCGTGGTCAAGGCGGCCTCGACCAGCGCGTTCCACGAGGTGACCTTCGACGGCAAGCGCAAGGTCGACCACGCCGACGACCCCGCGGCGCTCGCGACCGTCCTCGCCCGGATCGCCGCCGCCGGCTTCCCCGGGGACCTCCTCGTCCAGGAGCTCGTCCCGGGCGGCGACGGGGAGATGGCCGCCGTCAACCTCTTCTTCGACGCCGACGGCGTGTGGCGCTTCGCTCAGTACGGACGGGTCCTCCTGGAGGAGCACACCCCGGGGGCCCTGGGGAACTCCGTGGCGCAGGTGACCGGTGTCCACCCCGACGCGGTGGACCAGGCGCGGCGCCTGCTCGAGCACGTCGGCTGGCGAGGGTTCGCCAACGTCGACCTCAAGCGCGACCCGCGTGACGGCGTCCACCGCTTCCTCGAGGTCAACCCGCGCGTGGGCCGCAGCGGCTACGCGGTGACGGCGTCGGGCTACGACGTCGCGGAGATGTACGTGCGCGCGTTCGTCGACGGCGCGCCGGCCGAGCCCCGCGTGGGCACCGCCGAGCACCTCTTCCACGTGGTGCCGCTGCGCCTGGTGCGCCGGTACGTCCCCGCCGCCGACGCAGCCCTCGTCCGGCGGCTGGCACGAGCGGGCCGGGCGACCAACCCGCTCCTCTACCGCGCGGAGCGCGACCCGCGCCGGTGGGCGGAGATCGCCGCGGCCCAGGCGAACCAGTTCCGCAAGTTCGCCCGGCACCACCCCGGCGCGCGCCCCACCAGCCGCTGAGGCCGGGCCCGGCGCCGGGACGGGAGCGCGTCTGCCTCGATCCGGTGGCCGCGAGCTCGCGGGTTGCGGCGGTGGCCGGGTGGCGGCCGCGAGCTCGCGGGTTGCAGCCGAGGTCGAGGGTGTGTTGCCCAGTCAGCAGGAAGTTGCCCTCGGACTCAACCCGATACCTGCTGACCCGGCCACCACGTGCGGACTCGGGGGCTGCGAGGACGCCACGACCGGCGCAAGAACCCCACGACCGGCGCGAACAGGGCTCGAGCAGCGCGAGCAGGCCACGACCGGAGCGGCCCGACCCGTCCGGGGGGCGCGGGCCGTCCGGTGACCCGGACCGGTCCGAAGCCGTCGCTCACGCCAGCCGCAGCACCGCCACGTTGTGGCCGGACAGCTCGACCTCGGACCCGTGCACGCCGAGCCCCTCCCCGTCCCAGCACAGGAGCACCTCCCCGGCCGCGGACCCCAGCCCCAGGGTCGCGGGCTCCGGGCCGAGGTTGATCACGACGGCGAGGCCCCCGCGACGCATCACCAGCTGGTCCGGCCCCGTCTGGACGGCCGTGGCTGCCCGGTCGCCCGAGGCGATGTCCGGCTCGCGGCGCAGCCGCACGAGATCGGTGTAGAACCGCAGGAGTCGGGCGTTGCCGGGCCGTGCCGGTTCGTCCCAGTCCAGGCGCGAGGCCACCACGGTCGCGGGGGACTGCGGGTCCGGCACGACGATGTCGTGCCCGTAGAGCTCGGCCCAGCCGTGCGTGCCGAACTCGCGCGAGCGTCCCTCCCGCACGCCGTCGGCCAGCTCGGGCTCCGCGTGGTCGGTGAAGTACTGGAACGGCGTGGTCGCCCCCCACTCCTCGCCCATGAAGAGCATGGGCGTGCCGGGCCCCAGGAGGACGACGGCGGCGGAGATCGCGAGCTGGCCGGGGGTGAGCGCCCGGCTGGGCCGGTCGCCCAGGGCGCGGTTGCCGACCTGGTCGTGGTCCTGGGAGAACACGACGAACCGGCGCCGGTCCACCTCGGGCGGGACCGGCGCGCCCCAGACCTTCCCGCGGAAGGAGGAGAACTCCCCGGCGTGGACGAAGACCTCGGTCAGCGCCTTGGCCAGGGTCGCCACGGACCCGAAGTCGGCGTAGTAGCCCTGCCGCTCGCCCGTGACGAGGGCGTGGAGGGCGTGGTGGAGGTCGTCGTTCCACTGCGCGGTCATCCCCAGCCCGCCGTCGGCGGTGGGAGTCACCATCCGCGCGTCGTTGAGGTCGGACTCGGCGATGAGCGAGAGCGGCCGGCCCACCTCGTGCTCGAGCGCGGCGACGGCGTCGGCGAGCTCGGCGAGGACGTGCCGGTCGGAGTCGTCGACGAGGGCGTGGACGGCGTCCAGGCGCAGGGCGTCGATGTGGAAGTCGCGCAGCCAGCGCACGGCGTTGTCGACGACGAACGCGCGCACCTCGGCCGCGTCGCCGCCGTCGAGGTTGACCGCCGCCCCCCAGGGGGTGTGGTGGCGCTCGGTGAAGTACGGCCCGAACGCGCCCAGGTAGTTGCCCGAGGGCCCGAGGTGGTTGTAGACGACGTCGAGGCACACCGCGATGCCGCGGCCGTGGGCGGCATCGACGAAGCGCTGCAGCGCCGCGGGGCCGCCGTAGGGCTCGTGCACCGCGTACAGCGCCACGCCGTCGTAGCCCCAGCCCGCCGTGCCGGGGAAGGCTGCGACGGGCATGAGCTCGACCATCTCCACGCCCAGGTCGACCAGGTGGTCCAGCCTGCCGATGGCGGCGTCAAGGGTGCCCTCGGGGGTGAAGGTGCCGATGTGCAGCTCGTAGATCACCGCACCGAGGCTGGAGCGCCCGGCCCACCTCCCGTCGGTCCAGGCGTGCGCGGAGACGTCGAAGGTCCGTGAGGGACCGTGGACGCCGTGCGGCTGCCACGGGCTGCGCGGGTCCGGCAGGGCCGGACCGCCGTCGAGCGCGAAGGCGTAGTCCGTGCCGGGCGCCAGGGCGGCGGCCGAGCGCCACCACCCGCCGTCCTCCCGGCTCATCGGCGTGCGCGCCTCGCCCGAGACGAGCTCGACGGTGCCGGCGTCCGGCGCCCAGACCCGCACCGGCGTCCCGGCCGGGACGGGAGTCCCCGGCCCGGCGGGGGACCCGGCGCTCACGCCCGCTCCAGGAGCGCGACCGGCGAGGAGGCCAGCAGGTCCCCGAGGCGGCACGGACCGCCCTCGAAGGTCGTCCCCGTGAGGACCTCGCGCCAGGACCCCTCGGGCAGCACGACGGTGGCGTCGGGGAGTCCGTGCACCCGGGCGGTGGCCCCGGCCAGCCGGGTGGTGACCGCCACGACGGCCGGGGTGTCGGCCTCGGTGCGGGCCAGCGCGACCGCGTGGCCGGTGGTGGTGGGCAGCGGCAGGTACCCCGCGGCCGGACCGACGAAGGCGCCGGGGTGGGCGCGCCGCAGCCGCAGGGCAGCGGCGGTGAGGGCCAGCTTCTCGTCGTCGAGGTCGGCAGGCCGGACGCCGCCGTCGAGCTCCGCCAGGCGGGCCGCGAGGGCGGCGTGGTCCACGGGCCGGCGGTTGTCGGGGTCGACGAGGGACGTCTGGGTGATCTCGCTGCCCTGGTAGACGTCGGCGACGCCCGGGATGGTCAGCTGCAGGAGCTTGGTGCCCAGGACCGACGCGCGCACCGCGGGGGCGACCTTCTCCACCCACCGGCCGAACCCCTCGACGACGGCGGGGTGCTCGAGCAGGGCGGCGGCGTGGTCGAGCAGCGCGGCCTCACGGGCGAGGTCCGGCGCGGTCCAGGTCGTCCACGACTTCTGCTCGCGCACGGCCTTGGTGAGGTAGCCCTGGAGGCGCTCGGCGGGGATGGGACCGGCCTCGGTCCAGGTCCCGGCGAGCGTCTGCCACAGCAGGTTCTCGGTGCGGCCGTCCAGGTCGGCCGGGCGCGCCGCGGCGGTCGCCTCCCGCAGGGAGTGCACGAGCTCGGCCCAGGCGTCGGCGTGCTCGGAGATGACCCCGATCCGCGCGCGGACGTCCTCCCCGCGCTTGGTGTCGTGGGTGGTCCCCGCGGTCATCGTCGCGGGCCAGTTCGCGCCCGAGCGGCCCGCCCAGGCGTGGAGCTCGTCCGGGCCGATGCCGAACCGGGAGGGCACCCCACCCACCTCGCACAGGCTCACCAGGTGCGTCCAGCGGTAGAACGCGGTGTCCTCGACCCCCTTGGCCATGACCGCCCCGCACACCTGCGGGAAGCGGACCATGAGCTCGGCGCGGCGTGCCTCGTGGGTCCGTCCCGCGCTGCCGGTCTCCTGGCCCAGAACCAGGGCGACGGCGACCTCGAGGGTGTCGTGGCGGTCGGCCTCGAGACGGCCCCGGGCGATCTCCGCCGCCTCGCGGACCACCCGCTCCTCGGCGGCGGGGACGGGCTCGCCCGGCACGACGTAGGCGCGGTAGCGGTCCATCGCCACGACCAGCTCGGCGAAGCAGTCGTGCAGCGCGCGGAAGGTGTGGTCGCGCAGGCGGATGTCGTCGTGGCAGATCTCCGCGGCGAGCGTGGCCAGCCGGTGGACCTCGGCGTAGAGCGAGGTGGTGACGATCTGCCGCTTGGCCTCCTCGACGACCGCCGGCAGGGCGGCCGAGATCCCGGTGACCTCGTGCATGAGGTCGGCCAGCGGGACGGCGCCGGCCGGGTCGACCTGGAGCGCGTGGAGGCGCCAGGCCGCGTCGTAGCCGGTGGTGCCGGCCACGGGCCAGTCGCCGGGGAGCTCCTCCTCGCCCTCGAGGATCTTCTCGGCGACGACCCACGCTCCGCCGGTCGCCTCGGCGAGCCGGCGGAGGTAGCCGCGCGGGTCGGCCAGGCCGTCGGGGTGGTCGATGCGGAAGCCGTCGATCACCCCGGCGTCGAACAGCTCGAGGAGCAGGGCGTGGGTGGCGTCGAAGACCTCCGGCACCTCCACGCGGACCGCGGCGAGGGTGCCGACGTCGAAGAACCGGCGGTAGTTGAGCTCCTCGTCGGCGACCCGCCAGTACGCGAGGCGGTAGTGCTGGCGCTCGAGGAGCTCCGCCAGGGGGAGGTGCTCGGTCTCGGGCCGGACGGGGAAGACGTGGTCGAAGTAGCGCAGCACCACCTGCTCGCCGGCCTCCGGCTCGGACGGAACGACGAGACGCTCGACCCTGAGCTCGCCCGAGGCGAGGACCTCCCCGACCCGGGTGCCGAGGACCGGCATGAGCACGCCGTCGTCGCCGCCGAGGTCGATGTCGAACCACGAGGCGTAGGGCGAGTCCGCGCCGTGACGCAGCACCGACCACAGGGCCCGGTTGTGCCAGGCGGGGGTGGGCACCGCCATGTGGTTGGGAACGACGTCGACGACGATGCCGAGGCCGCGGGCGTGCGCCGCGGCGGCGAGGCTCTCCAGGCCGGCACGGCCCCCCATGGTGTCGCTGATCCGGGTGTGGTCGACGACGTCGTAGCCGTGCGTGGACCCGGGTGCGGCCTGGAGGACGGGGGAGAGGTAGAGGTCGGTGACACCGAGGTCGTCGAGGTAGGGCAGGAGCGCCTCCGCCGCGGCGAAGGTCAGGTCCGGCCCGAGCTGCAGCCGGTAGGTGCTCACCGGCAGGCGCCGGCCGGCCGCGGGCAGGTGCGCCCCGCCGCCCGCCGGCGCGGGCCCCGGGCCGCTCACTCGGTCTCCGCGCGCGGGCTGACCAGGACGATGGTGGTGCGTCCCGGCACGGCGACGGTCCCGCCGGCGGCGTGCTCGACACCGACGCCCTCGTCGTCGGAGGTGTCCAGCGCGGTCGTCCAGGTGGTGCCGTACTCCGCCGGGGGCAGCTGGAACTCCAGCGGCTCGGCGCCGGCGTTGAGCAGCCCGAGGACGTTGTCGTCGACGATGCGCTCGCCGCGAGCGTCCGGCTCGGGGATCGCCTGGCCGTTGAGGAACACCATCACCGAGCGGGCGTGGGAGACCGACCAGTCCTCCTCGGACATGTGCTCGGCGGCGTGGGTGAACCACTCGATGTCGCCGATGTCGGACTCACCGCCGTGGTCGGGGGAGCCGGCGAAGAACCTGCGGCGGCGCAGGACCGGGTGGTCCTTGCGGAGCTGGACGACGGCGCGGGTGAAGTCGAGGAGCGACTGCCGCTCGTCGTCGAGGTCCCAGTCCATCCACGCCAGCTCGTTGTCCTGGCAGTAGACGTTGTTGTTGCCGTCCTGGGTGCGGCCGAGCTCGTCCCCGTGGGCGATCATCGGCACGCCCTGGCTGAAGAGCAGGGTGGTGAGGAAGTTGCGCTGCTGGCGGGCGCGCAGCGCCCGGATCTCCGGGTCGTCCGTCGGCCCCTCGACACCGCAGTTCCAGGACCGGTTGTGGGACTCGCCGTCGGCGTTGCCCTCGCCGTTGGCCTCGTTGTGCTTGTCGTTGTAGGAGACGAGGTCGCGCAGCGTGAACCCGTCGTGCGCGGTGACGAAGTTGACGGAGGACACGGGCCGGCGGCCGGTGTGCTCGTACAGGTCGGACGAGCCGGTGATCCGGCTGGCGAACTCCCCCAGGGTGGAGGGCTCGCCGCGCCAGAAGTCCCGGACGGTGTCGCGGTACTTGCCGTTCCACTCCGACCACAGCGGGGGGAACCCGCCCACCTGGTAGCCGCCCTCACCGACGTCCCACGGCTCGGCGATGAGCTTGACCTGGGAGATCTTGGGGTCCTGCTGGACGATGTCGAAGAACGCGGAGAGCCGGTCCACGGCGTGCAGCTCGCGCGCCAGGGTCGAGGCGAGGTCGAAGCGGAAGCCGTCGACGTGCATCTCCTCGATCCAGTAGCGCAGCGAGTCCATGATCATCTGCAGCGTGTGCGGGGAGCGCATGAGCAGCGAGTTGCCGGTGCCGGTCGTGTCGAAGTAGTGGGCCTCGTCGCCCTCGACGAGCCGGTAGTACGAGGCGTTGTCGATGCCCCTGAAGGACAGCGTCGGGCCCATGTGGTTGCCCTCGGCGGTGTGGTTGTAGACGACGTCGAGGATGACCTCGATGTTGGCCTCGTGCAGGGCCTTGACCAGGGTCTTGAACTCCTGGACCTGCTCACCGCGGGTGCCGTAGGCGGCGAAGCCGTTGTGCGGGGCGAAGAAGCCGATGGTGTTGTAGCCCCAGTAGTTGCTCAGCCCCTTCTCCTGCAGGTGCGGGTCGTTGACGAACTGGTGCACGGGCATGAGCTCGACGGCGGTGACGCCCAGCGTGGTGAGGTGCTCGATGACCGACGGGTGCGCCATCCCCGCGTACGTACCGCGCAGCTCCTCCGGGACGTCCGGGTGGAGCTGGGTCATGCCCTTGACGTGCGCCTCGTAGACGACGGAGTCGTGGTACTCGTGGTTCGGCGGGCGGTCGTAGCCCCAGTCGAAGTAGGGGTTGATGACGACCGAGTACATCGTGTGCTTCTTGGAGTCGGCGGTGTTGCGCTTGTCCGGGTCGTCGAAGCTGTAGGAGTACAGGGATGGGTCGCGGTCGATCTGGCCGTCGATCGCCTTGGCGTAGGGGTCGAGCAGGAGCTTGCTGGGGTCGCAGCGGTGGCCGTTCTCCGGCTCGTACGGGCCGTGGACGCGGTAGCCGTAGCGCTGTCCGGGCTGGGCGCCGGGGAGGTAGGCGTGCCACACGTGGGCGTCGACCTCGGTCAGCTCGAGCCGGGTCTCCTTGCCCCGGTCGCCGATGAGGCACAGCTCCACCCGCTCGGCGACGGAGGAGAAGATGGCGAAGTTGGTGCCGCTGCCGTCGTACGTGGCACCGAGGGGATAGGGACGACCAGGCCAGATCTGCATGGGCCAAGGTTGGCACGGCCCCGGCGTTTCCGCCCGGCTCAACGGGTCCGGGCGCGTGAGACGATCGGCACGGCGGACCGCGCGCTCGCACGGCGCCGTGTCCGTCGTCGAGGGGAGGCCCGGCCGTGCCGGTGCTGGAGATCGTGGGCTGGGCGGGCTCGGCCGTCATCGTCTGGTCGATGATGCAGCAGCGGATCCTGCGCCTGCGTGTGATCAATCTCATCGGCTCGAGCATGCAGATGGTCTACAACGGCGTCCTGGGCATCTGGCCGGTGTTCGTGCTCAACGTCGTCCTCGCCGCGATCCAGGTGGTGAGCATCGTCCGGCTCCTGCGGACCCGGCACTCGGAGGCGACCTACGACGTCCTGCCCGTCGACCCCGAGGGCGCCTACCTGCGCCACCTCCTGCGTCTGCACGACGACGACGTGCACGAGTTCAACCCCGGCTTCACCGGTCCGGCACCCGGGTCGGAGGCCTACCTGGTGGTGCGCGGGGAGGAGACCGTCGGCTACGTCCTCCTCCACGACGCCGGGGACGGGGTGGCTCAGGTCGACCTCGACTACGTCACCGAGCGGTACCGCGACTTCACCCCGGGCGAGTTCGTCTTCCGGCGCTCGGACGTCCTGCGCGCCGCCGGCTACCGCACGGTGCGCAGCGCCCCGGGCATGCGTGCCCCCTACTACGAGCGCATCGGGTTCGCCCCGGCGGGGGACCGGTACGAGCTGGCCCTGTGACCGTGCCGCTCAGCGGGGCGGGTTCGCCGGCCCGCCCCCCGGGCCACCGCCCCCCCCGGCCCCCGCCGGCCGGGCCGTCCTCCGCGCCGTCGCCCGACCCTCCGGCGCCGCGCCCCGCCGCCCACCTCTCGTACGCGTCCACCGCGGTCGGCAGGGTCGCGAAGATGTGGTCCCGCCCGACGGCCTCGACCAGGCCGTAGGCGTCCAGCTCGGCGAACAGGTCCTGCTTGACCCGGGCGAGGGCGACGACGACGCCGCGCCCGTGCAGCTCCTCGCGCAGCGACTCCAGCGCGTCGAGCGCCGTGAGGTCGACCTCCACGTTCGCCTCGGCGTTGAGGAGGAACCACCGCACCGGTCCGGGCTCGTCGTCGACCGCGCGCAGTGCGCGGCGCCGGAAGTCCTCGGCGTTGGCGAAGAACAGGGGCGAGTCGTACCGGTAGACCACCAGGCCGGGGATCGTGCGGGCGGTGGGGTAGTCGTCGACGTCGTGCATCCCGGCCAGCCCCGGGACCCGCCCGAGGATCGCGTCGTGCGGGCGGCCCACCCGCAGGAGCAGCTCCGCCAGGGACAGCGCGACGGCCAGCAGGACGCCCTCGAGGATGCCGAGCACCACCACCGCGGCGAGCGTGAGCAGGGCCAGGGCCAGCTCGCTGCGCCGGAACGAGGCAAGCTGACGGAAGCCCGGGACGTCCACGAGCTGCAGCGCGGCGAAGACGATGAGCGCACCCAGCGCCGCGTCGGGGAAGCCCGCGAGCACCGGGCGCCCGAACGCCAGCACCAGCAGCACCGAGGCGACCGCCACGAGGGAGAAGACCTGGGTGCGGCTGCCCGCCGCCGCGCCGATCGCCGTGCGCGAGCCCGAGGACGAGACGGGGAAGCCCTGCACGAGGCCGGCGACGACGTTGACCGAGCCGAGGGCGAGGAGCTCGGCATCGGGGTCGATCCGGTACCCCCCACGGGTGGCGAACGCCCGCGCGGTGAGGATGTTGTCGGTGTAGGCGACGAGGAGGACGCCGAGGGCCGGCACGACCAGCAACTGGAGCGTGCCGAGGTCCAGGGGCGGCACGGTGGGGGAGGGCAGCTCGGCCGGGATGGTCCCGACCACGTCGACGCCGGCCACGCGGTCACCGCCGACGGCGACGAGCGCCGTCGCGAGGAGGACGACGAGCAGCGGTCCGGGCAGCCGCGGGGCGGTACGTCGCAGCACCAGCAGCAGGACCAGCGCACCGGTCGCGACGGCGGTGGTGACCGGCTCGACGTCCCGCAGGTTCGCCGCGAAGGCGGCCAGCTGCGCCACGATCGTCCCGTCGGGGACCGGGACCCCGGTGACCTTCTCGAGCTGGCCGGAGATCATGAGCGCCGCCACGCCGGCCATGTAGCCGATGAGGACGGGCCGGGAGACGACGTCCGCCACGACGCCCAGCCGCAGGGCCCGCGCGACGAGCGCCAGGGCACCGACCAGGAGCGCGAGGGTCGCGGCCAGGCCCGCGTACCGTCCCGGGTCGCCGTCGGCGAGCGGACCCACCGTGACGGCCACCATGAGCGCCGTCGTGGACTCCGGCCCCACCGACAGCTGCCGCGAGGAGCCCAGGAACGCGTAGACGGCCATCGACGGCACGATCGTCCACAGCCCCGCCACGGGCGGCAGCCCGGCCAGCGCCGCGTACGCCATCACCTGGGGGACGAGGTAGGCGGTGACGGTGAGCCCCGCCAGGACGTCGCCGCGCCACCACGAGCGCCGGTAGCGACGCAGCGTGACGAGGCCGGGCTCGGGACCCTCGAGCCGGGCCATCGCCGCTCCCTCCGCCGCCGTCGCTGCTCACGGTAGCGCCGGGCGGGAGGCGCCGGACGTGCTCAGGAGGGTGTGAGCTCGGGGGTCGCCGACCGGGGCCCGCCCACCAGGTGGTCCACGGTCGAGGGGTGGCGGGCGTGCTTGCGGCGGTGCGCGGCGTCGACGAGCGCGAGGTCGCGCGCGTCGCGGGGCGTCCAGGTGCTCACAGGCCCACCATCCCCATGCCGGCGTCGTCGTACCGGTTGCCCCGGACGCCGATGCTCGCGGCGAGGGCGTCGAGGTCGGCCACGTCGTCGGCGGAGAGCGGCACGGTCGTGGCCGCGGCGTTCTCCTCGACCCGCTCGAGCCGGCGGGTGCCCGGAATGGGCGCGATCCAGGGCTGCTGCGCGAGCAGCCACGCGAGCGCGACCTGGCCGGGCGTGGCGCCCTTCGCCTCGGCCAGGGCGCGCACGTGGTCCACCAGCGCCTGGTTGGCGGCCTGGTTCTCCTCGGCGAAGCGCGGGATCGTGGCCCGGATGTCACCGGCGGGGAAGGTCGTTCCCGGCTGCACCGTCCCGGTGAGGAAGCCCCTGCCGAGCGGGCTGAACGGGACGAAGCCGATGCCGAGCTCGGCGCAGGTGGGCAGCACCTCGGGCTCGGGGTCGCGGGTCCACAGCGAGTACTCGCTCTGCACGGCGGTCACCGGGTGCACGGCGTGCGCCCGGCGGATCGTGCCGGCCCCGGCCTCGGAGAGGCCGAGGTGGCGCACCTTGCCGGCGGCCACCAGGTCACCGACCGCACCGGCGACGTCCTCGATCGGGACCTGGGGGTCGACCCGGTGCTGGTAGGAGAGGTCGATGGTGTCGGTGCGCAGCCGCCGCAGGGAGGCGTCGGCCACCCGGCGGATCTGCTCGGGTCGGCTGTCCAGCCCGTTCGGGCGTCCGTCCTCGATGTGCCAGCCGAACTTCGTCGCGATGACCACCTGGTCGCGGACGGGTTCGAGCGCCTCCCCGACGAGCTCCTCGTTGGCGTACGGGCCGTAGACCTCCGCGGTGTCGACGAAGGTGACCCCGCGCTCGACGGCGCCTCGCAGGACGGCGATCATGTCGGCCCGGGAGCCGGGGTTGGGGCCGTAGCTCTGGGACATGCCCATGGCGCCCAGGCCGATGGCCGAGACACGGAGTCCCTGGCCGAGTGCTCGTGCGTGCATCGTGACCGCCTTGTGTCGTCAGTGGGACGAGGACGGTCCTAGACAACCACCCGGGCCGCCCGGCGGGGAGCCCCTGGCCGTCCGGGTACTGCCGTTCCCCACGTCGCGCGCCCGGGCCGACTCGGGGGACTCCGCACCTACGAGCGCGGCGGTCCCGCGACGTCGTCGGCCGGTCGGGGGCCGGCCGACAGCTCCGAGAGCCAGCGGTGAAGCTCCGCGACGGTCTCCACGGTGAGCCCGTGCCCACCCGGGTCCCGCCTGGCGACGGTGCGGGCACCGGACTCCTCCACCAGGTAGGTCCAGGTCCGGTCCAGCAGCTCGCGCGGGATCACCGTGTCGGTGTCGCCCTGGGCCACGAGCACCGGCACGCCCGCGAGTCGGGCAGGCGTGACGGGGACACCGGCGTCGAAGGGCAGCGTGCCGTAGAGGATCGCGGCGCCGGCGAACCGGTCCGGCCGGCTCAGCACCAGCCCGCCGGCGAAGGCGGCGCCACCGCTGAAGCCCACGAGGACCACGGGGCGGCCGGGCGGGGCGACGCCGTCGAGCCAGGCGCCGAACCAGGACATCGTCTGCGTCAGCGACTCCTCGACCGGCCGGCCGATGCCCCGGTTCGCGAACCAGGCGAACCCGGCCCCGGAGGGGATGGGCGCCCGGACGGCGGCGTAGGCCGCACCCGTCGGCAGGTGGCGGGCCAGGCCGATGATGTCGGCCTCGGAGGAGCCGCGTCCGTGCAGCAGCACCACCAGGGGCGCCGCGGGGTCCGTCGACCCGGCTGGTGCCACCACGGGCGGCACCTGGACGGCGCCGGTGTCCGTCATCGTGCGGCCACCGGCGCGGCGCCAGGGTCGGAGAGGTCGGTCTCAGGCGCACACCCAGTCCGGGGAAGGACGGGCGCGACGGGCGTGAGATCGGGGCGCTCGAGCACGGGTGGGCCTCTCGGGGGAACGGGGAACGGTCGGACTTCCGTCGCTGCTGACGGTAGCCGTTATTACTTGTGCCTTCAAGTGTCGGAGGGAAGTGGGGGTGCGTGGACACCTCGGGCCGTGTCCGCCACGATCCACGCGTGAGCCGACCCGCACCGCCCGACCCGGCGCCGACCCGGCTGATCCTCGTCGAGGGGTCCGTCGGCACCGGGAAGTCCACCACCGCCCGGCTGCTCGCGCGGGCGCTGAGCGATCGCGGCACACCCGCACGGGCGGTCCTGGAGGGGGACCTGGAGCACCCGGCGGACCTCGAGTCGGTGGCCCTCCTCGTGGCGGACGAGCTCGACGAGCTGCTCGCCGAGCACCCCGGGTGGGCGGGTCCGCTGCGAGCGGTGACCACCGGGAACGCGGACGGCCTGCTGGTCGCCTACGGCGTCCTCGAGCGGGACCACGGCCCCGTCCCCGAACAGCTGGCCGCCCGGCTCCGCGCACGCGACGCCTACGAGCTGCCGCTCGCGGAGCACATCCGCACCCGGCTGGCGCGGTGGGAGGGGTTCGTCGCGGGGGTGTGCGCGCGGGACGAGGTGTGGGTGCTCGAGTGCTGCTTCCTGCAGAACCCGCTGACGGTGACCCTGCTGCGCGACGACGCACCCGAGGACCTGCTCGTCCGGTTCGTCGGCGACCTGGCCCGCCTCGCCGCTCCGCTGTCGCCGGTCGTGGTGCACCTGCGCGCCGACGACGTCGGCGAGGCGTTCCGCGCCGTCATGTCCGAGCGTCCGGCGTGGTGGCTCGACCACGTGATCGGCTACTACACCGGGCGAGGGCTCGGCCACCGGCTCGGCGGGACCGGGGTCGAGGGCACGGTGGCCGTGCTCCGCGAACGCGCGTCCGTCGAGGAGCGCGTCCTGGACGCCGTGGGGGTGGCCGTCCTGCCGTGCCCCGCCGCGCGCGGCCGGGGGGCCGTCGCCCTGCCGGCACCGCTGGAGCGTCTGGTCGCGGGCGGCCGGTTCCCGCACCGGCCGTCGTCCGGGGGCGCGGGAACACAGAAGCCCCAGGTCGGTGGTGTCTGACCTGGGGCTGTGCTGGTGGGCGATACTGGGATCGAACCAGTGACCTCTTCCGTGTCAGGGAAGCGCGCTACCGCTGCGCCAATCGCCCATGGTGCCTTTCGTGGAGGTGGCGACGGGATTCGAACCCGTGTGTACGGCTTTGCAGGCCGCTGCCTCGCCTCTCGGCCACGCCACCCTGAAGGCTTGTGCCCCACCGGGTGGTGGTGCCTCCGAGCGGATGACGGGACTCGAACCCGCGACCCTCACCTTGGCAAGGTGATGCTCTACCAACTGAGCCACATCCGCGTGCTCCGCCGAGATTCTCACTCGGTGGCGCAGTCCAGAACTCTAGCCAGACCGTCTGGCAAAGTCCAAACCAGGGTGGCACCGCCGGGCTGTGAGAGCCCCCACAAGGGCGCGGACGGCGCGTCGCAGCGACGTCCTCCCGGCGCAGACCCTCTTTTCGCGCGCCGCCCGTGCGCGTGGCCCGCGGGCCGCGCCGGCGACAACCCTCACGCGACGCCCTCCCGGGCCCGCAAGACCTCCGGAACGGGGGCGGCCGGCCGGTCCAGAGGGGCGTCGTCGTGCCGGTTTCGCGATCGCCACCGGCGTCCGCTAGAGTCGGATGCCGCACGGAGAACACCCCCGGGTGTCACCGCACGCGGGCGATTGGCTCAGTGGTAGAGCGCCTCGTTCACACCGAGGAGGTCACTGGTTCGAACCCAGTATCGCCCACCATCACAAGGCCCCCGACCCCATCGGTCGGGGGCCTTCGTCGTGCCGCACGCTGTGTGCTCGTCCGGGCACGGCGCCCCCAGGCGAGGACCCGCTCGGCACGGGCCGGGACGTCGCCGCCACGGCACTGCTGCGAGCGTCCGTGCACGTCCCCGGCGTCGGTACGATCGAGGCGACCTTTCCGCAGGACGAGCAGGAGCACACCGTGGGCACCGACCACCCCTTGACCATCGACGGCACCCCGCGGACGGTCACCGGTGGCACCACGGGCACCGAGCTGTTCGCCGACCGGCGCGACGTCGTCGCCCTCCGGGTCGACGGCGACCTCAAGGACCTCGACACCGAGCTCGCCGGGCTGCCGGCCGGCGCCGTCGTGGAGTCCGTGACGATCGGCAGCCCGGACGGCCTGGCCATCCTGCGGCACTCCGCCGCCCACGTCCTCGCCCAGGCGGTCCAGCAGGTCAACCCCGACGCCCGGCTGGGGATCGGACCGCCGATCACCGACGGCTTCTACTACGACTTCGACGTCGAGGTGCCCTTCACGCCCGAGCTCCTCAAGGACCTCGAGAAGCAGATGAACCGGATCGTGCGCGAGGGCCAGACCTTCCGGCGGCGGGTCGTCACCGAGGCGGAGGCGCGCGCCGAGCTCGCCGACGAGCCCTACAAGCTCGAGCTCATCGGGCTCAAGGGGCCGGCCGGCGCCGGCGAGGTCGCCGAGGGCGCCTCGGTGGAGGTCGGCGGTGGCGAGCTGACGATCTACGACAACGTCCGGCGTGGGGGAGAGGTGGCGTGGAGGGACCTGTGCCGCGGACCGCACCTGCCCTCGACCAGGCTCATCGGCAACGGCTTCGCGCTCATGCGCTCGGCGGCGGCCTACTGGCGCGGCAGTGAGAAGAACCCCCAGCTCCAGCGCGTCTACGGCACCGCGTGGCCGTCCAAGGACGAGCTCAAGGCCTACACCGACCGCCTCGCCGAGGCCGAGCGGCGTGACCACCGCCGGCTCGGCTCGGAGATGGACCTGTTCTCCTTCCCGGACGAGATCGGCTCCGGTCTGGCGGTGTTCCACCCTCGCGGCGGCATCGTGCGCATGACCATGGAGGAGTACTCCCGCCGCCGGCACGTCGAGGAGGGCTACTCCTTCGTCAACACCCCGCACATCACCAAGGGCCACCTGTTCGAGGTCTCCGGCCACCTGGACTGGTACCGCGAGGGCATGTACCCGCCCATGCACATGGACGAGGAGCGCGACGCCGACGGCACCGTGCGCAAGCAGGGGCAGGACTACTACCTCAAGCCCATGAACTGCCCCATGCACAACCTCGTCTTCCGCTCCCGGGGGCGTTCGTACCGCGAGTTGCCGCTGCGCCTTTTCGAGTTCGGCACCGTCTACCGCAACGAGAAGTCGGGCGTCGTGCACGGCCTCACCCGAGCCCGCGGCTTCACCCAGGACGACGCCCACATCTACTGCACGCGCGAGCAGATGAAGGACGAGCTCACCACCACCTTGAACTTCGTCCTCGGTCTGCTCAAGGACTACGGCCTGGACGACTTCTACCTCGAGCTCTCCACCCGGGACCCGGAGAAGTCCGTGGGGTCGGCGCAGGTGTGGGAGGAGGCCACCGCCACCCTCGCCGAGGTCGGCGAGGCCTCCGGTCTCGAGCTGGTGCCCGACCCGGGCGGGGCCGCGTTCTACGGGCCGAAGATCTCGGTCCAGGCGCGCGACGCCATCGGGCGGACCTGGCAGATGTCGACCATCCAGCTCGACTTCAACCTCCCCGAGCTGTTCGAGCTCGAGTACACCGCGGCCGACGGCTCGCGGCAGCGCCCGGTGATGATCCACCGCGCCCTGTTCGGCTCGATCGAGCGGTTCTTCGCGGTGCTGCTCGAGCACTACGCCGGTGCGTTCCCGGCGTGGCTCGCGCCGGTCCAGGTCGTGGGCGTGCCCGTCGCCGACGTCTTCGACGACTACCTCCGCGACGTCCTGGACCAGCTGCGAGCCCGCGGTGTGCGCACCGAGCTCGACGCCTCCGACGACCGGTTCGGCAAGAAGATCCGCAACGCTGCCAAGGAGAAGGTGCCGTTCGTCCTCATCGCCGGCGGCGAGGACGTCGAGGCGGGTGCGGTGTCCTTCCGCTACCGCGACGGCACCCAGCGCAACGGCGTCCCCGTGGCCGAGGCGATCGAGGAGATCCTCGCCGCCATCGCCAGCCGGGAGCAGGTGTGACCGGCGCCGAGCCCGCGACCGACCACGCCGGCGTGCCGGACGCCTTCGCGCGCCTCTGGACGCCCCACCGGATGGTCTACGTCGGTGGCCAGGACAAGCCGGACGACGACGGCGAGGCGGCCTGCCCGTTCTGCACGGCACCCGGCCGCGACGACGCGGAGTCCCTCATCGTCCACCGCGGCGTGACGGGCTACGTCATCCTCAACCTCTACCCCTACAACCCCGGCCACCTCCTGGTGTGCCCGTACCGTCACGTCGCGGACCTCACCGAGCTCACCGACGCCGAGCGGGACGAGGTGGGGGCGCTGACCGCCGCGGCGATGAGCGTCCTGCGGGAGGTCTCGGCCCCCCACGGGTTCAACCTGGGGATGAACCAGGGACCCGCCGCCGGTGCCGGGATCGCCGCGCACCTGCACCAGCACGTCGTGCCGCGCTGGGGCGGGGACGCCAACTTCTTCCCGATCATCGCCGGCACCAAGGCCCTGCCGCAGGTCCTCGGCGAGACTCGGGACCTCATCGCTGCCGCATGGTCGGTGGCGCGCTGATGGTGCTCTCGCGAAACGGGCGCGGCTTCGCCACCGCCGTCTTCGGCCCTGCGGCCCGCGGCCTCGTCCGGCTCGGGATCAGTCCCGACGTCGTCACCGTCGGCGGGACGGTCCTGTCCACCACCGTGGCGCTGACCTTCCTCCCGTCGGGGCGGCTGACCTCGGGCGCCCTGCTGCTCGGCGCGCTGGTGCTGGCCGACAACCTCGACGGCCAGATGGCCCGCCTGCTGAACCGGGCGAGCCGCTGGGGCGCGTTCCTCGACTCCACGATGGACCGCATCGCCGACGCCGCGATCTTCTCCGGCGTCCTGCTGTGGTCCCTGACCCACCTCGAGGGCCCGGTGCGGACGTGGACGGCCGGGTTCGCCCTCGCCGCGCTCGTCCTCGGCTCCGTGGTGCCCTACGCCAAGGCGCGGGCCGAGGGCCTGGGCATGACCGCCGACGTCGGCCTCGCCGAGCGCGCGGACCGTCTCCTCGTCGTCCTGGTGGCCACCCTGCTCGTCGGGCTCGGGCTCCCCGCGGGCGTCATGACCGGCGCGCTGGCGCTGCTCGCGGTCGCCAGCGCCGTCACCGTGGTCCAGCGCATGCGCACCGTCTACCTCCAGGCCGTGGGCCCGAACCGGGGCGTGGCATGAGGCTCGACGTCGTCCGGCTGTTCGCCCTCGCCGACGCCGGTGTCCGGGCCCTGCCGGAGCCGGTCGCCCGCGCCGCGTTCGACCTCGTGGCGCTCGGCGCCTGGGCGGCGCGCGTGGGTGGGGTCCGTCAGCTCGAGCGCAACCTGGCCCGCGTCCGCCCCGGCCAGGGGCGTGTCGGGCTGCTGCGCCTGTCCCTGGCGGGCATGCGGGCGTACATGCGGTACTACTGCGAATCGTTCCGGCTCCCCGCCCTGGGACCGGACGACCTCGCGGCGCGGGTGCGCGCCACCGGGGACGGCGCGGTCCGGCAGGCCCTCACCACCGGCTCGGCCGTCCTGGCGCTGGGCCACACCGGGAACTGGGACCTCGCGGGGGCGTGGGCGACGAAGTTCCTCGGGCCGGTCGTCACCGTGGCCGAGCACCTCGAGCCGGAGGAGATCTTCCAGGGCTTCCTCGAGTTCCGGACCTCCCTGGGGATGACGATCATCCCGCTGGAGAAGGACGGCTCGACCTTCCGTGAGCTGCTCCGCCACACGCGGGGCTCCGCCAGCGTCGTCCCGCTCCTGGCGGACCGCGACCTCTCCCGGACCGGGGTCGACGTCGACCTCCTCGGGCACCGCGCCCGGTTCGCGCCGGGTCCGGCCGCCCTCGCACTGGCCACCGGGCGTCCGCTGTTCGTGGCGACGATCCGTCACGAGCGGCTCCGGGGCGCCCGCCGCCGGGCGGCCGGGACCGGGTGGGGCATCGCCATCGACTTCGTCGAGGTCTGGCCGGGCTCGGCCCCCGGCGCGCCCCGGCCGTCCGTGGCGGAGCTGACCCAGCGCTGGGTGGACGCGGTCGCGTCCGGCATCGCCGCGCACCCCGACCAGTGGCACATGCTCCAGAAGGTCTTCCTCGCCGACCTCGACCCCGACCGGCTCGCGCGCCAGGCGGCTCCCCGGCCGACGCACGAGGGCGACACACCTACCGCGGTCGAGCGCGGTCACGAGACACCCGCGGACGGCGGATCAGCGGCAGGCCGGCGTTGATGCGCATCGGCATCGTCTGCCCGTTCTCCTTCGACGCCCCCGGGGGCGTGCAGTTCCACGTCCGCGACCTCGCGGAGGAGCTCACCACGCGCGGCCACGAGGTCAGCGTCCTGGCACCGGCCGACGAGGGCACCGAGGTCCCGGACTACGTCGTCCCCGCCGGCGGCTCGATCCCCATCCCGTACAACGGCTCCGTCGCGCGGGTGACGTTCGGGCCCGTGGCGGGTGCGAAGCTGCGGCGCTGGGTGCAGCAGGGCGACTTCGACCTGCTGCACCTCCACGAGCCGATGAACCCCTCCCTGAGCATGCTCGCGCTGTGGGTGGCCGACGGCCCGGTCGTGGGCACGTTCCACAGCTCCATGGAGCGTTCGCGCGCGCTGCAGGCGGTCTCGCCGGTCGTGGGCCCCATGCTCGAGAAGCTCACCGCCCGCATCGCCGTGTCGGAGGAGGCTCGCCGCACCCTCGTCCAGCACCTGGGCGGGGACGCCGTCGTCGTTCCCAACGGGGTCTACGTCGACCGGTTCGCCGGCGCACCGACCGACCCGCGCTGGACCGGCACCGACGACCGTCCGACCGTGGCGTTCCTCGGCCGCCTCGACGAGCCGCGCAAGGGCCTGCCGGTGCTCGCCGCCGCGGTCCCGGCCGTGCTGGCCCGGGTGCCGGGTGCCCGGTTCCTCGTCGCCGGCCGCGGCGACGCCGAGGACGAGCGGGCCCTGCTCGCCACCACGGGGGACTCCGTGGAGTTCCTCGGCGGTGTGAGCGACGCCGAGAAGGCGGCCCTGTTCGCCTCGGTCGACGCGTACGTCGCACCGCAGACCGGCGGGGAGAGCTTCGGCATCGTCCTGGTCGAGGCGATGAGCGCCGGGACGCTCGTCGTCGCCTCCGACATCCCGGCGTTCCAGGCCGTCCTCGACGGCGGGGCGCACGGGCGCCTCTTCCGCCGCGGCGACGCCGACAGCCTCGCCCGCGTCCTCGTCGACGTCCTCACCGACCGGCCGGCCGCACGGGAGCTGGCGGCCCGCGGGGCCGTCGCCGCCCGCCGGTACGACTGGTCCACGGTCACCGACCAGATCCTCGCCGTGTACGAGATGGCGATGTCCACCACGCACGCCCGCGTCCGGGAGGACCCGCGCTCGCGAACGATGTTCGCCCGCCTGCGGGCCGCCACGACGGGCGGTGAGGACGCGTGGGTGTGACCGAGTGGGTCCTCCTCGGCGTCCTGCTGGTCGTCCTGCTGGGTGTGGCGCTGCTGCGCCTGGCCGCGCGCGTCGACCGGCTCCACCGCACCGTCCTGCGCTCCCGGGTCACCCTCGACGCCCAGCTGGCGCGCCGCGCCGCGGCGGCCAGCGAGCTCGCCGCGTGCGGCGCGCTCGACCCGGCCGAGGCCCTCGCCGTGACGGACGTGGCGCTGCGGGCCGCCGACGCCGCCCCGGGTGGGGTGGTGGCCGACGGCCTCGAGGGCTTCCCGGAGGCGGACGTCCTCACCGGGGCCGACGCCCGGGACGCCGCAGCCGACCGCGGCCTGGTCGAGAGCGAGCTCAGCCGTACCCTCCGGGCCGTGCTGGGCGAGCCGGCCGACCGGGCCGAGCTCGCGGCCGACCCCCGCGCCGCGGACCCCCTCGAGCGGCTCGAGCACGCCTGGTACCGGCTGCAGCTGGCGCGCCGGTTCCACAACGCCCACGTCGAGCAGGTCCGGCGGCTGCGCACCGACCCGGTCGTGCGGGTCTTCCACCTCGCCGGCCGCGCGCCCCTGCCCGAGCCGTTCGACATGGACGACGTCCTGCCGCAGCGCTGAGCCGGCCCCCTAGGGTGTGGGCCATGACGACGAGCGGGTCCTCGCACCTCCCGCCGGGCCGGCCCGGCCGTCCGGCGATCGCCCCCGCGCCCGGCGCGCCGCCCGCGGTCGCTGGCTGGACGCCGCGCCGGCCCCCGGGCCGGACCCTCCTCGTCGTGGAGGTCCTCGGCATCGCGCTCGGCCTGGCCGGCGTCTACTGGATGATCACCCTCATCATGGGCGTGGGCGGGGCGACCTCCACGGCCATGGCCGGGGCGCTGGCGTTCGTGCCACTCGTGGTGGTCCTCGCCACCGTGCGCTGGGTCGACCGCTGGGAGCCCGAGCCTCGGAGCCTGCTCCTCGCCGCCCTGCTGTGGGGCGCCGGGGTCTCCACCGCGGTCTCGCTCGTCTTCAACGAGCTGTTCACGTTCTCGGTCCTGTCCACCACCGGCGACGACACCACCGCCTCGGTCCTCGGCGCCGTCGTCGGCGCCCCCCTGGTGGAGGAGAGCGCCAAGGGCGTCGGCGTCCTCCTCATCTTCCTGCTGCGCAGGCGCTACTTCGACGGCCCGGTGGACGGCATCGTCTACGGGTCGGTGGTGGCCGCCGGGTTCGCCTTCACCGAGAACATCCTCTACTTCGTCCAGTACGAGCAGGCGCTCGGGCAGGTCTTCTTCGCGCGGGCGATCCAGGGGCCCTTCGCCCACGTGACCTTCACCGCCTGCACCGGGCTGGCGCTGGGCCTGGCCAGCCGCACCCGAAGCCGCGGCTCCTGGGTGTGGCTCGCGCCGCTGGGGTGGGCCGGCGCCGTCGCCCTGCACGCCCTGTGGAACGGCTCGGCCGTCATGGCCGTCCACGAGAGCGTGTACTGGACCGTCCAGGTGCCGCTCTTCGCCGTCGCGATCCTGCTCGTCCTGGCGCTCCGGCGCGCGGAGCAGCGCACCATCGCGCGGCGGCTGGGGGAGTACGCCCGGGCCGGCTGGTTCGCCCCCTTCGAGGTGGAGATGCTCACCTCGATGCCCGCCCGCCGGGACGCGCGGGCCTGGGCCGCCCGTCGCGGCGCCGGCGGCGCCATGAGGGACTTCCAGCGGGCCGCGACCTCCCTGGCCTTCGCGCGGCAGCGGGCCCTGACCGGCCGGTACGACATCGGCGCCCGCCTGGACGAGCAGCACCTGCTCGAGCAGGTGGTCTCGGCGCGGGCGGGGTTCGCCGCCCGCCGCGACTAGACTGGTGGGGTTCCATCCGCCCTTCCCCCGAGGTCACCGTGTCTGAGAACGAGTTCGCCACCGAGCCGGCCGCCGCGCCCCAGCAGGGCACCGCCCGCGTCAAGCGCGGGATGGCCGAGATGCTCAAGGGCGGCGTCATCATGGACGTCGTCACCCCCGAGCAGGCCAAGATCGCCGAGGACGCGGGCGCCGTGGCCGTCATGGCCCTCGAGCGGGTGCCCGCCGACATCCGCGCGCAGGGCGGGGTCTCGCGCATGAGCGACCCGGACATGATCGACGGCATCATCGCCGCCGTCTCCATCCCCGTGATGGCCAAGGCCCGCATCGGCCACTTCGTCGAGGCCCAGGTGCTCCAGGCGCTCGGCGTGGACTACGTCGACGAGTCCGAGGTCCTCACCCCCGCCGACTACGCCAACCACATCGACAAGTGGCGCTTCACCGTCCCCTTCGTCTGCGGGGCCACCAACCTGGGCGAGGCGCTGCGCCGCATCACCGAGGGCGCCGCGATGATCCGCTCCAAGGGCGAGGCCGGCACCGGGGACGTCTCCAACGCCACCACGCACATGCGCCAGATCCGCCAGGAGATCCGCCGCCTGCAGAACCTGCCCGAGGACGAGCTCTTCGTGGCCGCGAAGGAGCTCCAGGCGCCGTACGAGCTCGTCAAGGAGGTCGCCCAGGCCGGGAAGCTGCCCGTGGTGCTGTTCACCGCCGGCGGCATCGCCACCCCGGCCGACGCCGCGATGATGATGCAGCTCGGCGCCGAGGGCGTGTTCGTCGGCTCGGGCATCTTCAAGTCCGGCAACCCCGCCCAGCGGGCCGCGGCGATCGTGCGGGCGACGACCTTCTACGACGACCCCGACGTCATCGCCGAGGTCTCCCGCGGGCTGGGCGAGGCCATGGTCGGCATCAACGTCGATGACATCCCCGTCCCGCACCGTCTCGCCGAGCGCGGCTGGTGACCGCCCGGGCGCATGCCTGACCCGCAGACGTACGGGCTGAGCCCCGACTGGGTGCCCGGGCCGGACGGCATCCCGTACCGGCGCGCCGCCCGCGTGATCGTCGCGGACGAGGAGGACCGGGTCCTCCTCGTCCGCGGGCACGACTCCGGCGAGGTGACCCGCTCGTGGTGGTTCACCGTCGGCGGCGGCGTCGACGCCGGCGAGGACGAGCGCGCCGGTGCGGTGCGCGAGCTCGCCGAGGAGACCGGTCTGGTGGTCGACCCCGAGGAGCTCCTCGGGCCGGTCCTGACCCGCAGCGCCCTGTTCGACTTCGCCCGGGTGACCTGCCGGCAGGACGAGGACTTCTTCTTCGTGCGCGTCACCGCCACGGAGGTCAGCCACGCCGGCTGGACCGAGCTCGAGCGGGAGGTCCTCGACGAGGTGCGCTGGTGGCACGTGGGCGAGCTCGCGGAGGCGGTGCGCGACGGCGTCGTCGTCTACCCCGCGGGGCTGCCCGCCATCGTCACACGGCTGCTCGGCGGCTGGGACGGGACGGCCGAGCACCTCGACGAGTCGTCGGTGTGACCACGACCGAGCGCGCCCGCCCGGGTCCGGTTTCGGCCGGTATAGGATCGTCCGCCGTGACTTCTTCCCCCACGATCGGCGTCCTGGCGCTGCAGGGCGACGTGCGCGAGCACGTCGCGGCGCTCGCCGCGGCCGGCGCCCGACCGGTCACGGTGCGCCGGACGACCGAGCTCGCCGCCGTCGACGCCCTGGTGCTGCCCGGTGGGGAGTCGACGACGATCGAGAAGCTCCTCAAGGCCTTCGGGCTGTACGTCCCCCTGCGCGACCGCATCGCCGCCGGCCTGCCGGTGTACGGCTCCTGCGCGGGGATGATCCTGCTGGCCGACCGGGTGGCCGGCGCCACCGCCGACCAGGAGGGGCTGGGCGGGATCGACATGACGGTGCGGCGCAACGCCTTCGGTCGCCAGGTCGACTCCTTCGAGGAGGACCTCGTCGTCCCGGCGCTCTCCGGGCCGGGGGAGGGGCCGTTGCACGCGGTGTTCATCCGGGCCCCGTGGGTCGAGCGGGTCGGGGCGGACGTGGAGGTCCTCGCCCGCACCGGGGCCCCGGGCGCGTCCGGCACCGGCGACGGTAAGATCGTCGCGGTTCGGCACGGCAGGCTGCTCGCCACCGCCTTCCACCCGGAGATCGGGGGGGACGGGCGGGTGCACCGCTACTTCGTGGGCATGGTCCGCGACGCGGCCTGACCGCTCGCCATGCACACGCAACCTCCGAGGAGCACACAGTGTCCGGTCACTCCAAGTGGGCCACCACCAAGCACAAGAAGGCGGCAATCGACGCCAAGCGGGGCAAGCTCTTCGCGCGGATGATCAAGAACATCGAGGTGGCCGCGCGCACCGGCGGCGGTGACCCGGCCGGCAACCCCACGCTCTTCGACGCCATCCAGAAGGCGAAGAAGTCGTCCGTGCCGGCCGACAACATCGACCGTGCCGTCAAGCGCGGCTCCGGCGCGGAGACCGGTGGGGCGGACTACGAGACGATCATGTACGAGGGCTACGCCCCCGGCGGCGTCGCCGTCCTCGTCGAGTGCCTCACGGACAACCGCAACCGCGCGGCCTCCGACGTGCGCGTGGCGTTCACCCGCAACGGCGGCAACCTCGCCGACCCCGGCTCGGTGTCGTACCTGTTCAACCGCCGCGGCGTGGTCACCCTGCCCAAGGCCGGCGGGCTCACCGAGGACGACGTCCTCGCCGCCGTCCTCGACGCCGGCGCCGAGGAGGTCAACGACCTCGGCGACTCCTTCGAGGTGCTCTCCGAGGCCACCGACGTCGTCGCCGTGCGGACCGCCCTGCAGGACGCGGGGATCGAGTACGACTCCGCCGAGGCGCAGTTTGTGCCCTCCATGGAGGTCGAGGTGGACCTCGACGGCGCCCGCAAGGTCCTGCGCCTCATCGACGCCCTCGAGGACAGCGACGACGTCCAGAACGTCTTCGCCAACTTCGACGCCTCCGACGAGGTCATGGCGGCGCTCGACGAGGAGGACTGAGGTCCACCGCCGCCGTGCCCGCCGCCCCGCGCACAGCCCGGCGCGCCGGTGCCGCCACCCCGGCGCGCCGCGGGGGAGAGTAGGCCCGTGCGCATCCTCGGAGTCGACCCCGGCATGACCCGGTGCGGTCTCGGCGTCGTCGACACCGCCGCCGGCCGGCGGGTGCACCTCGTCGAGGTCGGCGTGGTGCGAACGGCGGCGGAGCTGTCACCGCACCTGCGCCTGCTCGCCGTCGCCGAGGAGATCGAGCGCTGGCTGACGACGCTGCGCCCGGACGTCGTCGCGGTCGAGCGGGTGTTCGCCCAGGCAAACGTGCGGTCGGTCACCGGGACGTCCCAGGTGGCCGGCGTGGCCATGCTCGCCGCCGCCCGGGCGCACCTGCCGTTGGCGCTGCACACGCCGAGCGAGGTCAAGGCCGCGGTGACGGGCAACGGCCGGGCGGAGAAGGCCCAGGTCCAGGAGATGGTCATGCGCATCCTGGGCCTCGCCGAGCGGCCGCGCCCCGCCGACGCCGCCGACGCCCTGGCCCTGGCCATCTGCCACGCCTGGCGCGGCGGCGGGACGGGCTCGGCGGTGCGCGCCCAGTACGGCGGCGCGGACACTCTGCCCCGCGCCACCGGGGCCGGCCTCACGCCGGCCCAGCGCGCGTGGGCCGAGGCCGAGCGATCGGCGCGCCGGGCCGGTGCCGTCGCACCCAACATGTAGGTTGGTCGTACACCTGTACGTCCCGCACGCTGTGCGGGCAGCCCGCCGGGAGGAACCGCACCGATGATCGCCGCCGTCACCGGCACCGTCGAGACCGTCACGCTCGACCGGGCCGTGGTCACCGTGGGCGGGGTGGGCATGCTCGTCCACGCCACGCCCACCACGTTGGCCGGGCTGCGTGTGGGTGACCGGGCCCGCCTGGCGACCACGCTCGTGGTGCGCGAGGACTCCCTCACCCTGTTCGGCTTCGCCGACGACGACGAGCGGGAGGTCTTCGAGACCCTCCAGACCGTCTCCGGCGTCGGGCCGCGCCTGGCGCTGGCGATGCTGGCCGTGCACACCCCCGACGGTCTGCGACGCGCCGTCGCGGCGGAGGACCTCGCCGCCCTGCAGCGGGTGCCCGGCATCGGCCGCAAGGGGGCCCAGCGCATCGTCCTCGAGGTCGGGACGAAGCTCGGTGCCCCGGGCGGGACGGGCGCGGAGCCGGCCCCGGCACCGGCCGTCGCCGACGGAGCCCCGGACGTCGTCGAGGCCCTCGTCCAGCTGGGCTGGACCGAGAAGGTCGCCGCCGGGGCGGTCGACTCCGTCCTGGCCGCCGACGACGCACCCTCGGACGTCCCGGCAATCCTGCGGGCGGCGCTGCAGAGCCTGGGCGGGCAGCGCCGTGGCTGACGCCCGCGAGGTGGTCGACGCCGCGGCGGACGACCTCGAACGGGCCGCCGAGGCCGCGCTGCGCCCCCGCCGGCTGGCCGACTTCGTGGGTCAGGAGGTCGTGCGCGACCAGCTCTCCCTCCTCCTCGACGCCGCGAACGCGCGCCAGAGCCCGCCCGACCACGTCCTGCTGTCCGGCCCGCCCGGGCTGGGCAAGACCACCCTGGCGATGATCATCGCCGCCGAGGTCGAGGGCTCCCTGCGGCTGACGTCCGGCCCCGCCATCCAGCACGCCGGCGACCTCGCCGCGATCCTGTCGTCCCTCCAGGACCGGGACGTGCTGTTCATCGACGAGATCCACCGCCTCGCCCGCCCCGCCGAGGAGATGCTCTACCTGGCGATGGAGGACTACCGGGTCGACGTCATCGTCGGCAAGGGACCCGGCGCCACGTCGATCCCGCTCAGCCTCCCGCCGTTCACGGTGGTCGGCGCCACCACCCGCGCCGGCCTGCTGCCGGCCCCGCTGCGGGACCGGTTCGGGTTCACCGGCCACCTCGAGTTCTACTCACCCGCCGAGCTCGAGCGGGTCCTGCGGCGCAGCGCGGGCCTGCTCGGCGCGCCCCTGCACGACGACGCCGCCACCGAGCTCGCCTCCCGCTCGCGGGGCACCCCGCGCATCGCCAACCGCCTCCTGCGCCGGGTGCAGGACTTCGCCCAGGTGCGCGGCAGCGGCGAGCTCGACCTCGCCGCCGCCCACGGGGCCCTGGACGTCTTCGAGGTCGACCGGCTCGGCCTGGACCGGCTCGACCGCGCCGTGCTGCAGGCCCTGTGCAGCCGATTCGGCGGCGGGCCGGTGGGCCTGACCACCCTCGCGGTGACCGTGGGGGAGGAGCCTGAGACCGTCGAGACCGTCGCCGAGCCGTTCCTCGTGCGCGAGGGGCTGATCGTGCGCACGCCCCGCGGCCGGATGGCCACGCCGGCCGCCTACGACCACCTCGGGCTCGACCGGCCCGGCGACGGCCTCCTCTTCGTCTGAGCGCCACGCGCCCCGCCGGGCGGACCGCACGTCTCCGCGCCGAGGAACCCCCGCGGACACGCGCCGAGGAACCCCCGCGGACACGCGCCGAGGAACCGACGCCGACACGCGCCGAGGAACCCACGTGGACGCGCGCGGCGGAGTTCCCCCCGGCGGCGGGGCGTGGCCTAGACTCAGGTGGCCATCGTCCTCGACACGACCGGAGCATCTCCCGATGGATCCCTCGATCTTGATCTTCCTCGCCCTCATGCTCGGCATGATGTGGTTCATCAGCTCACGCGGGAAGAAGCAGCAGGCCGCCGCCCGGCAGAAGCTCGAGGAGGCGCTCGTCCCGGGCACGTGGGTCATGACGATCGGCGGTTTCCTCGGGAAGATCGTCGACATCGACGGCGACGTCATCACCCTGGAGAGCCCCTCCGGCGTGGAGACCATCTGGAACCGGACCGCGATCCGGGAGGCCAAGGAGCCCCCGTACGCCTCCGCCGACGAGGACGAGGTCGAGGCCGACGGCGTCGTCGTCGTCCCCGACGACGCCGGTGCCCTGGGTGGCACGCCGACGGCCGTCGACGGCACGGGCACCACCGGGACCGGCGGGCTGCCCCCGGCCGACCGTGGCCCGGACGGCGACCACGAGAACCCGCGCCCCTGACCTGCCGCCCGGTCCCACCGGGCGAGCACCCGCGGCCCCTCGCCGCCCTGCACGAGAGAAGACATCGGTGGCGCAACGCCCGAAGAAGAACCGTCCCGGCCGGTCGCTCGGCCTGCTGGCCCTGCTGGTCCTCCTCCTCACCGGATCGCTGGTGGCCGGCGTCCAGCTCACCGGCGACGACGAGGACGGGGCGTCCTTCGCGCCTCGCCTGGCCCTGGACCTCGAGGGCGGCACGCAGCTGATCCTCACGCCCACGACCACCGACGGGTCGGAGGTGACCGAGGAGGACATCACCCAGGCGATCGAGATCATCCGTCAGCGCGTGGACGCCTCCGGCGTCACCGAGGCGGAGATCACGAGCCAGGGCGGGCAGAACATCGTCGTCGCCCTTCCCGGGACCCCCTCGCAGGAGACCCTCGACCTCGTGCGGCGCTCCGCGCAGCTGCGGTTCCGGCCCGTGCTCACGCTCGCCGGTCCCGGCACGATCGACCCGGTCGCCTTCGAGGAGTCCCAGCAGCCCGCGGAGGAGCCGACCGACGCCGCCGCGGAGCAGCTCACCGACGGGCAGACCGAGGCACCGGCCGACGCCGCCGCGGAGCAGCTCACCGACGGGCAGACCGAGGCACCGGCCGACGCCGCAGAGAGCGCCACCGAGCAGTCGACCGACGCCGCCACCGAGGGCGCAACGGCGGAGGCGACCGACGCCGCCACCGAGGAGCCGACGGCGCCGCCGACCCAGGAGGAGATCGAGGCCGCGGCCCGCGCGGCGTCCGACGCCGACGGCGACGGCCAGCTCTCCGCGGACCCCGCGACCGAGCCGACGTCGTCCTCCGACCTCGCGTGGATCACCGAGCAGGTCAGCTACGACTTCTACACGACCGACTGCACCGACCCGGCGAACCTCACCGGCGGGGTCGAGGACGACCCGGCCGCCCCGCTGGTGGCGTGCTCCGACGACGGTGCCACGAAGTTCATCCTCGGCCCGACCGCCCTCGAGGGCACGAACGTCGACTCCGCCACCTCGGGCATGGGCGTCAACCAGCAGGGCGTCAGCACCGGGCAGTGGGTCGTCTCGCTCGAGATGGACGGTGAGGGCGCGGACGTCTTCGCCGAGTTCAGCCAGCGCCTGCTCGACCTGCCCGCGCCGCAGAACCAGTTCGGCATCGTCCTGGACGGCCTGGTGATCTCCAACGCGGAGATGCAGAACGCCATCTTCGACGGCCGGGCCCAGATCTCGGGCGACTTCACCCGCGAGACGGCGGCGACGCTCGCCAACCAGCTGAACTTCGGCTCGCTCCCGCTGGACTTCACGGTCCAGTCCGAGGACCAGATCTCGGCGACGCTCGGCTCCGAGCAGCTCCAGCGGGGCGTCCTCGCCGGCCTCATCGGTGCCGGCCTGGTCATCCTCTACATGTTCTGGCAGTACCGCGGGCTGGGCCTGGTCTCCGTCGCCAGCCTCCTCATCGCCGCGCTGCTCACCTACCTGGTCATCACGATCCTGTCGTGGACGGTCGGCTACCGCCTGTCCCTGCCCGGCGTCGTCGGCATGATCGTCGCGGTGGGCATCACGGCGGACTCGTTCATCGTCTACTTCGAACGCATCCGGGACGAGGTCCGTGAGGGCCGCCTCCTCGTCGACGCGGTCGAGCACGGCTGGGCCCGCGCGCGGCGCACCATCCTGGCCTCCGACGCGGTGAACTTCCTCGCTGCGCTCGTCCTGTACTACCTGGCCGTCGGCGGCGTCCGCGGGTTCGCCTTCACCCTCGGTCTCACGACGCTCATCGACCTCCTCGTGGTCGTGCTCTTCACTCACCCGCTCATGCAGGTGCTCATCCGCACGCAGTTCTTCGGTCAGGGGCACCGGCTCTCCGGCCTGGACCCCGTCCGGCTCGGAGCGAGCTCGGTGACCTACCGTGGCCGGGGGCGCTTCGACCGGGCCGCGCGACCGGCGACGGCGGCGCGGCCGGCCGAGAAGACCCTGGTCGGGGCCGGGGTGGGCGCAGCCTCGGGCTCGGCCGCGGCCGGCGCGTCGCGGGCCGCCGGGGCGAGCTCCGCAGGGACGACGACCGGGGCCACCGCGAGCGGTACGAGCGCCGGCGCCGCCGCCGGGGCGGGTGTGGTTCCGCCGGCCTCCGCCGCACCTACCGCGCACGACGCCCACGGCGCTGCCGACGACGAGCTCTACGCCCCGGACGGCCGCCGCCTGACCATCGCCGAGCGCCGCGCGGCGGCGCGGGCCAGGGCCGCGGCGCAGGAGTCCGAGGGCAGCGGCCCGGAGGTCGCCCGGCCGGGCGCCGGCGGGCCGGACCCGGCCGTCGAGCACGACGACGGCACCACGACCGGCGCACCGCCGGACGACGATCCCCCCACCGACCTGCCCGGTACGGGCACCGACACCCGCACCACGGAAGGCGGTGATCGCTGATGCGCGGCCTGTCCTCCCTCGGCAACGAGCTCTACACCGGTCGCCGGTCCGTCCAGATCGTCGGACGACGCCGGACCTGGTTCACCATCGCGGTCGCGCTCGTGGTCGTCTCGGTCCTCATCCTCGCGGTCAAGGGCATGAACCTCGGCATCGAGTTCCGCGGCGGCTCGCAGTTCACCGTCTCGGGCGCCGCCACCCTCGACCAGCAGCCCGCGGCCGACGTCGTCGCCGAGCTGTCAGGCGAGCCCCCGCGGATCTCCACGGTCGGCACCGACTCGCTGCGCGTGCAGACCGCCGAGCTGACCAGCGAGGAGACCCAGCAGCTCCGGGACGGCCTGGCCGAGGCGTACGGCGTGCCGGCGCAGGACGTGACCGCGACGTTCGTCGGCCCGTCGTGGGGCCAGGACGTGACCACCAAGGCCCTTCAGGGCCTGGTGATCTTCCTCGTGCTGGTCTCGCTCGTCATGGCGGCCTACTTCCGCACGTGGACGATGTCGGTCGCCGCGATCGTGGCGCTCCTGCACGACCTCGTCGCCACGGTCGGGGTGTACGCCCTCGTCGGCTTCGAGGTGACCCCCGCCTCCGTCATCGGCTTCCTCACCATCCTGGGCTACTCGCTCTACGACACGGTCGTCGTCTTCGACAAGGTCCGCGAGAACAACGCCGACCTGTACACCCAGCACCGGCGGACCTACGCCGAGGGCGCCAACCTCGCCGTCAACCAGACGCTCGTGCGGTCGATCAACACCTCGGTCGTCGGCCTGCTGCCGGTCGCCTCGATCCTCTTCGTCGGGGCGTTCCTGCTCGGCGCGGGGACGCTGCGCGACATCGCGCTCGCGCTGTTCGTCGGGATGCTGCTCTCGACCTACTCCTCGATCTTCATCGCGACCCCCCTCGAGGTCACCCTGCGGGAGCGTTCGGAACCCATCCGCAGGCACACCCGTTCGGTGCTCGAGCACCGGGCGCGCAGCCGCGCCGCGGCCGGCGAGGCGCAGGACGGCGAGAGCCTCGCCGCCCGGACCGAGGACCTCACCGGCGTGGGGGTCGTCGCCGGCCACCACCAGGGCCACGACGCCCAGCCCAGACGACGCAAGAAGGGCCGACGATGACCGCCGCACCGCAGACCGCGTTCCCGACCTCGCTCACCGACCTGGTCCGTGGGCACATCCGGGAGATCCCGGACTTCCCGGCGCCCGGCGTGCTGTTCCGTGACATCACCCCGCTCCTCGCCGACGGCCCCGCCTTCGGGGCCCTCGTCGACGGCCTGGCGGAGAAGTACCGCGGGCGGGTCGACGCCGTCGCGGGCCTGGAGTCCCGTGGCTTCATCCTCGCGGCACCGCTGGCGAACGCTCTCGGCGTCGGCATGATCACGGTGCGCAAGGCCGGCCGCCTCCCCGGGCCCGTCATCGGCGTCGACTACGCCCTCGAGTACGGCACCGCCCGCATGGAGCTGAGGCCGGAGACGGTCCGCGACGGCCAGCGCGTCCTCATCATCGACGACGTCCTGGCCACCGGTGGCACCGGCGCCGCGGCCGTCAAGCTCATCGAGCGCAGCGGCGGCGAGGTCGTCGCCCTGGCCATGCTGCTCGAGCTCGCTGCGCTCGGGGGACGCTCGAAGCTCGAGGGTCACGACGTCGACGCGGTGCTCGTGTACTGATCCAGCACTGCTCACGTACTGATGCAGCGGTGCTCGTGCCCTGGTTCGGCGCTGCTCGTGCACTGATTCGGCGCTGCTCGTGCCCTGGTTCGGCGGTGCTCGTGCACCGATTCGGCGGCGTCACCGGCCGGGAACCGGTGAGCCGGGCACGGCGAGGCGGCAACGAGCGGTTGGCGCCCGGTCGTCCCGCTCTCCGGGCGCACCGTAGGATTCTCCAATGGCGGGCGAACGGATCCCGGCGCCGGGAGAGACCGGTACGACCGACACGGTCGTACCCGGGTCACGGGTGCGCTCACGCCTGGTCTGGCTCGGCTCTCGCGGCCACACCAGCCCGCCCGCCATCGAGCCGCTGCTGCGCGCCGTCCGGGCCAACCACCCCAAGGCCGACGTCCAGCTCCTCGTGCGCGCCTACGAGGTCGCGGAGGAGGCCCACCGCGGGCAGGTCCGCAAGAGCGGCGACCCCTACATCACCCACCCGGTCTCCGTCGCGACCATCCTCGCCGAGCTGGGCATGACGCCGCCCACCCTGGCCGCGGCGCTCCTGCACGACACCGTGGAGGACACCGGGTACTCCCTCGAGGCGCTGCGCAAGGAGTTCGGCGAGGAGATCGCCCTGCTCGTCGACGGCGTCACCAAGCTCGACAAGGTCACCTACGGCGACGCCGCCCAGGCCGAGACCGTCCGCAAGATGGTCGTGGCGATGGCGAAGGACATCCGCGTCCTCGTCATCAAGCTCGCCGACCGGCTGCACAACGCGCGCACCTGGAAGTACGTTCCCGCGGCCTCCGCCCAGCGCAAGGCGCGCGAGACCCTGGAGATCTACGCCCCGCTGGCGCACCGGCTGGGCATGAACACGATCAAGTGGGAGCTGGAGGACCTCTCCTTCGCCACCCTGTACCCCAAGGTCTACGAGGAGATCGAGCACCTCGTCGTCGAGCGCGCGCCCGCCCGCGACGAGTACCTCGACCAGGTGAGCCAGCAGATCGAGTCGGACCTGCGCAGCGCGAAGATCCGCGGGGTGGTCACCGGCCGGCCGAAGCACTACTACTCGATCTACCAGAAGATGATCGTCCGCGGCCGCGACTTCGACGACATCTTCGACCTCGTCGGCGTGCGCGTGCTCGTGGACTCGGTGCGCGACTGCTACGCCGCGCTCGGCGCGATGCACGCCCGTTGGACGCCCCTGCCGGGGCGGTTCAAGGACTACATCGCGATGCCGAAGTTCAACCTGTACCAGTCGCTCCACACCACCGTCGTGGGACCCGGCGGACGGCCGGTCGAGATCCAGATCCGCACGCACGACATGCACCGCCGGGCCGAGTATGGCGTCGCGGCCCACTGGAAGTACAAGGAGAACCCCGGCGCCAAGGGCACCAAGTCGGGCGAGGCTCCCCCCAGCGAGATGGGCTGGCTGCGCCAGCTCGTGGACTGGCAGCGCGAGACCGCGGACCCCGGCGAGTTCCTCGACTCGCTGCGCTACGAGATGTCGGGGTCGCAGGTCTACGTCTTCACCCCCAAGGGCGACGTCATCGCCCTCCCCGCCGGGGCCACCCCGGTCGACTTCGCCTACGCCGTCCACACCGAGGTCGGGCACCGCACGGTCGGAGCGCGTGTCAACGGCCGTCTCGTGCCGCTCGACTCCGCGCTGGAGAACGGTGACAACGTCGAGGTCTTCACCTCCAAGGCCGAGGGGGCCGGCCCGAGCCAGGACTGGCTGACCTTCGTCAAGAGCCCGCGGGCGCGCAACAAGATCAAGGCCTGGTTCACGAAGGAACGGCGCGAGGAGGCCATCGAGCTGGGCAAGACCCAGCTGACGAAGGCGATGCGCAAGCAGAACCTGCCCATCCAGCGCCTCATGAACCACGAGTCCCTCAGCGCCCTCGCCACCGAGATGCGCTACGCCGACGTGTCCTCGCTCTACGCGGCCGTCGGCGAGAACCACGTCTCCGCCTCCAACGTCGTCCACCGGCTCGTGCAGTCGATGGGTGGGGAGCCCGGCGCGGAGGAGACCCTCGCCGAGGCCACGATGCCGGGGGAGCAGCGCATCCGGCACCGCACCGGGGACTCCGGCGTCGTCGTTGAGGGCATGGCGGACACCGACATCTGGGTCAAGCTCGCCCGGTGCTGCACCCCGGTCCCGGGCGACCCGATCGTCGGGTTCATCACCCGCGGCTCGGGGGTCTCCGTCCACCGTGCGGACTGCGGCAACGTCGAGGGCCTGCGCGCCCAGCCCGAGCGGATGGTCTCGGTCAGCTGGGCGCCGCGCGGCCAGAGCACGTTCCTCGTGCAGATCCAGGTCGAGGCGCTGGACCGCAACGCGCTCCTGTCGGACGTCACGCGCGTCCTGTCCGAGAACCACGTCAACATCCTCTCGGCCGCGGTCTCGACCTCCCGGGACCGCGTGGCGCTGAGCAAGTTCGTCTTCGAGATGGCCGAGCCCTCCCACCTCGGTGCCGTCCTCAGCGCGGTGCGCCGGATCGACGGTGTCTTCGACGCCTACCGCGTCACGGGGACGAAGAGCTCGCGCACCCCCGAGCCCAACGCCTGACGCGCTCACAGCAGGAGGGCGACCAGGTCCCGCCCGCGCTGGACGAAGGGGCGACGACGCTGCAGGGCCAGCGCCGCGGACACCTCGGCGAGGTCCAGCCCGGTCCGGCGCAGAGCGAGCAGGCCCGTCGCCGCCCGGTCGAGGGGCGCCAGCCTGGCGATGTCGCACGCGGTGCGCAGCGGGGTGGTCACGGTCAGGGACTCCAGGACGACGACGTCGTCCTCGACGAGCGTCAGGGCCACCGTGCCCACCCGGCCGGCGCCTGGCGCCGGGCAGACCTGGAGGTGCCCCGGGTGCGACAGGCCGGTGTGGACCCACACCGCGGTGCCCAGGCAGACTGCGCCGCCCCCGGGCACCCGGCCGGCGAGCGAGGACGCGCGGGCGGCCGCGGAGCCGGCGAGGTCGAGCGTTGCCGCCCGGCCGTCGGGTCCGGGGCAGAGCAGCCCGTCAAGCCGGGCCCCGGCCAGCAGCGCATCCTCCCGGGGTCCGCCGCCGCCGGGCAGCTCGACCGCACGCACCGGTTCGGGGTGTCCCGGCTCCAACCACCGCAGCGCCGTCGTCGTCATGCCCCGATCGTGCCGGTCCCGCCCGGCACCGGGACGCCGCAGGCCCGCCCCCTGTGGATGCGGGGCGGGCCTGCGGCGTTGTGAAGGGTCAGCCCTGGGCGGTGCGCTGGATCTGGTCCAGCCAGGCACGCCGGGCGTCCAGCGCAGCCTGCGCCTGGGCCACGGCATCGGCGTCGCCGGTCGCTCGTGCGGCCTCGAGCTGGTCCTCGAGCTGGCCGATCGCCGACTCGAGCTGGGCGGCCGCCCCCTCGGCGCGGGCGCGGGTCTCGGGGTTGGACTGCTTCCACACGGCCTGCTCGGCGTCGCGGACGGCCTGCTCCACGGCGCGCATCCGGCCCTCGACGCGCTGGACGTCGGCGCGGGGAACCTTGCCGGCGGCCTCCCACCGGTCCTGGAGCGGGCGCAGGGCAGCCTTGGCGGCCTTGAGGTCGGTGACCGGGACGAGGGCCTCCGCCTCCTCGAGGATGGCGAGCTTGACCTTGAGGTTGTCGCCGTACTCGGCATCGACCTCGGCGTTCTGGGCGCTGCGGGCGTCGAAGAAGCGCTGCTGTGCCGCGCGGAAGCGTGCCCAGAGGGCGTCGTCGTCCTTGCGGGAGGCCCTGCCAGCCTCCTTCCACTCGTCCATGAGCTGCCGGTACGCCGCTGCCGTGCGGCCCCAGTCCGTCGACGACGCCATCTCCTCGGCGCGGGCGATGAGCTTCTCCTTCGCGGCCTTGACGGTGCTCTGGGCCGCGTCGAGCTCGGAGAAGTACTGCCGACGGTGACGGTCGAAGGCCGTGCGCGCGTGGGAGAACCGCTTCCAGAGCTTGTCCTCGGTCGGCCGGTCGAGGCGAGGCCCGGACCGCTGCGCCGTCTTCCACTGGTCGAGCAGCTCACGCAGCCGCTCGCCGGACTGCTTCCACTGCGTGCGGGACGGATCCTGCTCCGCGATCGCCTCGGCCTTCTCCACGATCGCGGTCCGTTCGGACACGGCGACGGCCCGCGCCGCCTCCCGCTCGGCGGCAGCCTCGCGTCGGCGCTCCTCACCGATCTCGCGGAGCTTGTCCAGGCGAGCCCTGAGCGCGTCGACGTCGCCCACGGCAGCGGGCTCGGCGAGCGCCTCCGTGAGCGTCTGCAGCGTCTGGTCGATCTCCTTGGGGGCCAGCTGGGGCAGGCGCGCCTCGAACAGGGCGACCTGAGCCTGGAGGTCGAGGAAGCGGCGCACGTAGAAACCGAGCGCCTCCTCGGTGTCGGCACCGGTGTACTGCCCGACGACCCGCTCGCCGGCGGCCTCCCGGACGTAGACGGTCCCGTCCTCCGCGACCCGGCCCCACGCCGCGGCCTCGGCGGCATCGTGCGCGTCCACCGGCGGGGTGGGCGGCGCGGCAGCAGCGACGGCCGGAGCCGCCTTGCGGGGGAGCGGGCGCGGGGCGGGCCGAGGAACCGGTCGGGGAGCAGGCGCTGGTGCCGGCTCAGCCTCGACGGCCGGCTCAGACTCAGCGGTCGGCTCGGCCTCAGCCGGAGCGTCGGCAGCCGGCTCAGTCTCGGCAACCGGCTCAGCCTCAGCGGTCGGCTCGGCCTCAGCCGGAGCCTCGGCAACCGGCCCAGCCTCATCAGCGGGCTCGGCCTCGGCGACCGGCTCAGTCTCAGCGGTCGGCTCGGCCTCGGCGACCGGCTCAGTCTCAGCGGTCGGCTCGGCCTCAGCCGCAGTCTCGGCAGCCTGCTCAGTCTCGGGAGCGCGCTCGGTGGTCGCCGCAACCTCAGTCTCGGTGGTCGACGCAACCTCAGCAGCGGGCTCTGCAACCGGCTCCTCGACCAGTGCGTCGTCGGTCGACACGGACGTGGACGGACCGGCAGGCGGCGTCGCCGCAGCCTCGACCGGCGGCTTGTCCGCCGACACGACCGGCGGCTTCTCGGCCGCCACGACCGGCGGCATCGACGCGGACTCGACCGGCGGCTTCTCGGCCGAGCCGGCAGGGAAGCCCGCTGCGCCGCGGTGCTCTACCGTCGCAGCCTGGTCCTGGGCGGTCGATGCGCTGTCCTCGTTCTCGCTGGTTCCCGGCTGCTCGGTCACTTTGTGGTCACTCCTTCGGGATGACGGGGTTGGCGGGGGCGCCACACCGTTCTCGGCCATTCGGCCCGACGTCTCCGCCGGTGCCTCGTCGCGCCTGCACGCAAAAGTCTGCCGCCGCGCGCGCGAGACCATCAGTCTAGGGACAGGCGCAAGCGAGCACACACCGGTTTTCGAGCGCTGCACGTCGGGGCGGCGAGGCAAACGCGCTACTATCTGCACATGTACGCAGATACCGATGGCCCGGTCGACGACGATCTGGTTGACGTGGCGGCGGAGGTCTTCGCGATGCTCGCCGAGCCGACCCGGGTCAGGCTCGTCCTCGCCCTCGGCGACGGCGAGCGCTCCGTCGGAGAGCTGGCCGCGACGGTCGGGAAGGCACCGTCCGCCGTCTCCCAGCATCTCGCGAAGCTTCGACTCGCCCGGATCGTCGCCGCACGCCATGAGGGGACCCGGGTGCTGTACCGGCTCCTCGACGAGCACGCGCACAGCCTGGTCACGGACGCGCTGCACCAGGCCGAGCACAGCATCGGCGGCACGCCGCGCCACCACCAGGTGCGCGCCGTCCGCTCGGCGCAGCAGGTGCGGCGATGAGCCGATCGCCGGAGTGGGGCTCGACCGACCGGCACCACCAGGGCGGGGACGAGCACGGTCACGCCCACCGGGGAGACGGCGGCCATGTTCACCCCCACGACCGCGACCACGACCGCGACCATGACCACGGCCATGACCACGGTCACGACCACGGCCATGACCACGGCCATGCCCACGACCACTCCGACGACACCCACACCCATCCCCACGGAGGTGTCCGGGGCTTCCTCCACCACCTCTTCGTCCCGCACAGCCACGACGCCGCGGACTCGATCGACGACGCCCTCGAGGCCTCGAGCCAGGGCATCAGGACCGTCAAGATCAGCCTGGTCGTCCTGGGGACGACGGCGCTGCTGCAGCTGGTGGTCGTGGCCGTCTCGGGCTCGGTCGCCCTGGCGGCGGACACGATCCACAACTTCTCCGACGCCCTCACCTCGGTCCCGCTGTGGATCGCCTTCGTCCTGGGTCGGCGCCGCCCGGACCGGCGCTTCACCCACGGCTACGGCCGCGCCGAGGATCTCGCCGGCCTGTTCGTCGTGGTCATGATCGCCCTCTCCGCCGTCGTCGCGGCATACGAGTCGGTCCACCGGTTCTTCGAGCCGCAGCCGTTGCAGAACCTCGAGTGGGTCCTCGCCGCGGGTGTCATCGGCTTCGCCGGGAACGAGCTCGTCGCGGGGTACCGCATCCGTACGGGGCGCCGGATCGGCTCGGCCGCCCTCGTCGCCGACGGCATCCACGCCCGCACCGACGGCTTCACCTCCCTCGCCGTGGTCCTCGGCGTGGTCGGCGTCTGGCTGGGCGTGCCGGCCGCCGACCCGGTCGTGGGCCTGCTCATCTCCGCGATGATCGCCGTCCTGCTCTGGGGGACGGTGCGCGACGTCGGCCGGCGGCTCCTCGACGGCGTCGAGCCGGACCTCGTCGACCGTGCCGAGCGAGCGCTGCTCGCCCTTCCCGGCGTCCACGCCGTCCGCGGGCTGCGGCTGCGGTGGGCGGGTCACCGGCTGGACGTCGGTACCGAGATCGAGCCGGCGCCCGGGGTGACCATGACCGAGTTCCTCACCCTGCAGGGCTCGGCCACCGCCGCGCTGCGGGCCGCGCTGCCGGGTGTGGGCCACGTCGTCGTCGCCCCGGCCGCGGCGGCCACCGACGTCGTGCCGGCGCCCGAGAACCGTGCGACCGACGTGGCACCCGGTCCCGACCGCCGCGACGCCGCACCCGGTCCCGGCCGCCCTGCCGCACGAGCGCGGCCGGCGTCCCACGGGCACGCCCACCCGCACCGGTAGCCTGGCGCGGTGCTGCTGCTGCGAACCTCCCGCACCGCCCTGGAGACCCACTGCTACGTCCTCGCCGCGGGTGCCGGTGGCCCCGCCGTGGTGGTCGACCCGGGCGCGGGCGCGGGTCAGGCGCTGCCAGCGCTGCTCGCCGCGCACGGCCTCACGGTCGGTGCCGTCGTCGTGACCCACGGGCACGCCGACCACCTCTGGGACGCCGCCGAGGTCGCGGGCGGGGCGCCGGTCCACCTGGCCGGCCCCGACCTGTACCGGATGAGCGACCCCGCGGGCGCGCTGGGCGAGCTGGGGGAGTACTTCCGCCGGCTCACCGGCACCGCGTGGCGCGAGCCCGAGACCACCCGGCCCTTCCCGGCCGGCTGGCTCGAGGGGGGCGGCGACGAGGTCGTCCCGGGCGTCGTCGTCCGGGCCGTCCCCGCGCCGGGGCACACCGAGGGCAGCGCCGTCCTCCTCGTGCGGGCCACGCTGGAACCCGGGGACGTGCGGCCGGCCGACATCCTGCCCCGCGGCATCCTGGCCCCCGACGGCCCGACCGAGGTCCTCCTGGGGCTGTGCGGGGACGTGCTCTTCGCCGGCTCGATGGGTCGCACGGACCTGCCCGGCGGAGACGAGCGCGAGATGCTCTCGACGTTGCGCACCCTGGCCAGCGCCCTGCCGCCCGAGACCGTCCTGCTGCCCGGCCACGGCCCGTCCACCACCTTGTCCGCCGAGCTCGCCTCCAACCCCTACCTCCGCCGGGCGACCGGCTGAACCGGCAGCGGACAGCGGCGGGCCGAATCGCCCGCAGCGTGCCGGGGATGGAAGGATCAGGCCCATGGCACGCACGTCCTCCCTCTCCGGCTTCCCCGAGTGGCTCCCCGACGGCCGGGTCGTCGAGCAGCACGTGCTCGACTCGCTCCGCCGCACCTTCGAGCTCCACGGGTTCGCCGGGATCGAGACGCGCGCCGTCGAGCCGCTGTCCCAGCTGCTGCGCAAGGGGGAGACGTCCAAGGAGGTCTACCTCCTCCAGCGCCTCCAGGAGGAGGCCGACGACGCGGGCGAGGTCGACGCCGAGCGCCGCCTGGGCCTGCACTTCGACCTCACCGTCCCCTTCGCCCGGTACGTGCTCGAGCACGCCGGACAGCTCGCGTTCCCGTTCAAGCGCTACCAGATCCAGAAGGTCTGGCGCGGCGAGCGTCCTCAGGACGGCCGGTTCCGGGAGTTCACGCAGGCCGACATCGACGTCGTCGGGGCCGACACCCTGCCCTTCCACTACGAGGTCGAGCTGCCGCTGGTGATGGCCGAGGCCCTCGCCGCGCTGCCCATCCCGCCGGTCCGGGTGAGCGTCAACAACCGCAAGGTCGCCCAGGGCTTCTACGAGGCCATCGGCCTGGAGGACGTCGAGGGGACGCTGCGCACCATCGACAAGCTCGACAAGGTCGGCCCCGAAGGTGTCGCCCGGCTCCTCATGGACGAGGTCGGCGCCACGCCGGAGCAGGCCGCGCACGCCCTCGAGCTGGCCGACATCTCCGGGACGGACGCCTCGGTCGCCGACCAGGTCCTCGCGCTCGGGGCCCGTTCGGCCCTCCTCGACGAGGGCCTCGGCGAACTCGTGGCCCTCCTCGAGGCCGCCCACGAGCTCTCCCCGGGCACCGTGGTGGCGGACCTGAAGATCGCGCGCGGGCTCGACTACTACACCGGCAGCGTCTACGAGACGACGCTGCTGGGCCACGAGGACCTCGGCTCGATCTGCTCCGGGGGACGTTACGACTCCCTCGCCTCGGACGGCCGGCGCACCTACCCGGGGGTGGGCCTGTCCATCGGGGTCTCCCGGTTGCTGGCTCGGCTCCTGCGCGACGACCTGGCGACGGCGACGCGACCGGTGCCGAGCGCCGTCCTCGTCGCCGTGACCGACGAGGAGCACCGCCGGGCCTCGGACCGGGTGGCCCGCCGGCTGCGCGCCCGGGGGATCCCCACCGACGTCGCGCCCGTGGCGGCCAAGTTCGGCAAGCAGATCCGCTACGCCGACCGCCGCGGCATCCCGTTCGTCTGGTTCCCCGGTGCCGACGGCGACGAGGTCAAGGACATCCGCTCGGGCGAGCAGGTCCCGGCCGACGCCGGCACCTGGGCGCCGCCCGAGGACGACCTGCTGCCCCGCGTCGTCCGGGCCGACCCCGCCGCGGCGCGATGAGCCTCACGCTGCCCTCGGGGACGGGCGACGGCGCCCGCGCGGTCCTCGGCGCCCTCGGCGAGCTGCGCGAGATCCTGCGCGGGGTGCACCTCCCGCTCGACGTCGAGGGCGCCGCGCTCGCGCGACAGGACCGCCAGGAGGTCCTCGACCAGCTGTCCGACTACGTCATCCCGCGCTACGAGCAGCTCGAGGCGCCGCTGCTCGCCGTCGTCGGCGGGTCCACCGGAGCGGGCAAGTCCACCCTCGTCAACGCCCTCCTGCGCGAGCAGGTCACGGCGGCCTCCGCGATCCGCCCCACCACCCGCCGGCCGCTCCTCGTGCACCACCCCGACGACGCCGCCTGGTTCACCGACGACCGGATCCTGCCCGGGCTCGCCCGCGTGCACGTGGGACCGGGGGCCCCGCCGAGCCCGGCCACGGGGACGGCCGGCCACGAGATCGAGCTGCGTGCCTCTGCCGCCCTGCCGCCGGGCCTGGCGCTGCTGGACGCCCCGGACATCGACTCCGTCGTCAGCGAGAACCGCCAGCTCGCCGGCCAGCTCCTCGCGGCGGCCGACCTGTGGGTCTTCGTCACCACGGCCGCGCGCTACGGCGACGCGGTCCCGTGGGCGCTGCTCACCGAGGCGGCCGACCGCCGGATCGTCGTGGCGGTCGTCCTGGACCGCGTCCCCGCCGGCGTCAGCGCCGAGGTGCGCCACGACCTGGCCGAGCGGCTGGAGGAGGAGGGTCTGGGCCGGGCGCCGCTGTTCGTCATCGGCGAGACGGACCTCGGCCCGGACGGCCTCCTGCCCGGCGCCGACGTCGCCGCCCTGCAGGGGTGGCTGCACGGCATCGCCGCCGACGCCGGCTCGCGGGCGTCCGTCGCGCGCCAGACCCTCGGCGGCGCCGTCGACGCCGCGCTGGGCCGCGCCACCCTCGTCGCGGAGGGCACGCACGCCCAGACCGCCGCGCTCGTCCAGCTCGCGGGGCGGGTCGACGAGGCCTACGCCCAGGCGCACCACCGGATCATGACCGCCACCGCCGACGGGGCCATGCTCCGTGGCGAGGTCCTGGCCCGGTGGCAGGAGTTCGTCGGCACCGGTGAGTTCTTCCGGTCCGTCGAGGCCCAGGTGGGCCGCCTGCGCGACCGGATCGGCAGTTTCTTCCGCGGCCGGCCGGTGCCCACCGAGCAGGTCGAGGAAGCCATCGAGACCGGTCTGCAGACCGTCCTCGTGGCCGAGGCCGAGCGGGCCGCCGCCGACGTCGACCACGCGTGGCGCCGCGAGCCGGGCGCCCGAGGCGTCCTCGCCACCGCGACCGCGTCCCTCGCCCCCGAGGCCGAGCTCTACGACGCCGCCTCGGCGCAGGTGCGCGGCTGGCAGTCGGGACTGCTGGCGATGGTGCGGGACGAGGGCGCCGACAAGCGGTTCACCGCCCGGATGCTCTCCTTCGGCGTCAACGGCCTGGGCATCGCGCTGATGATCGTCATGTTCGCCTCGACGGCCGGCCTGACCGGCGCCGAGATCGCCATCGCCGGCGGCACGGCCGTCGTGGCGCAGAAGCTCCTGGAGGCGGTCTTCGGTGACGACGCGGTGCGGAAGATGACGAAGAACGCCCGCGACGACCTCCACACCCGCGCCGGGCAGTTCCTCGCCGACCAGGCCGAGGCGTACCGGCAGGCGCTCGCCACGCTGGAGATCGACCCGTCGGCGACGGACCGGATCGGCGCGGCGGTCACCGCCGTGCGGGCCGCCCGCCGGGCGGAGGCGGGCCTGTGAGCGCGATGCTCCGCCGTCGCCGCGAGGTCGACCACGCCGCGACGCTCCCGCAGGACCTCGCCACGCTGCGCTCCGCCGTCGGCATCGGGGAGCCGCACCTGCCCTCGAACGTCGTCGAGGGCGCCCGGTCGCTCGTCCTGCGGGCGGACCAGCGCCAGAACCTCGCCGCCGGCCGGACGGTCGTGGCCCTGCTGGGCGCGACGGGGTCGGGGAAGTCCTCGCTGTTCAACGCCATCGTCGGCCGGCCGGTCTCCCGGGTCGCGGCCACCCGGCCCACGACGGCCCGGCCGCTGGCGGCGGTGTGGGGTCCGGACGACGCCGGCGACCTGCTCGACTGGCTCGGCGTGCCCGACCGCACCCGTGCCGGCGACGGGCCCGTCGACCCCGACGCCGGCGCGGCCGTGCGTCGCCTGCCCGCCCGGCGCGCCTCGACCACCAGCCCGGAAGGGCTGGTGCTCCTCGACCTGCCGGACATCGACTCCACCGCGGAGGACCACCGCCGCATCGCCTCGCGCATGGCCTCGGCCGTCGACGTCCTCGTGTGGGTGCTGGACCCGCAGAAGTACGCCGACGCGATCGTCCACCGCGACTACCTCGCCCCGATGGCCGCGCACGCCGACGTCACCGTCGTCGTCCTCAACCAGGTGGACACCCTCGAGCCGGGGGAGCGGGAGGGGATCCTCCGCGACCTCGCCGGCATCCTCGAGCGCGACGGCCTGCGCGGGGTGCCTGTCCTGCCGGTCTCCGCGCGCACCGGCGAGGGGGTGCCCGAGCTGCGCGAGCGGATCGACTCCGTCGTCGCCTCGACCCGGGCGGCCCAGCTGCGCCTGGCCGCGGACGTGCGCACCGCCGCGGCGCACCTGCTCCGCGCCGCCGAGGTGACCCCGGACGGGGAGCCCACGACGGGCGTGGAGCCGCGCCAGAGCGCCCGGCTCATCGAGGCCGCGGCCCGCGCGGCCGGGGTGGACGCCGTCCAGGACGCGGTCCGCGGCAGCTACGTCCGGGCCGCACGCCGGCACGTGGGCTGGCCGCCCGTGCGCTGGCTGGCCCGGCTGCGGCCGGACCCGATGCGCCGCCTGCACCTGGACAAGCAGGCTCCCGAGGCGCGCCTGGTGCGCACCTCCCTGCCCGGGCCGACACCGGTGCAGGAGGCCGCGGTGCGCTCGGCGGCCCACGCGATGGCGTCCACGGCCACGCGTCACCTGCCGGACTCCTGGCGGGCGGACGTCCTGCAGGACACCGAGGCGCGCGTGCCGGGGCTCGTGGACTCCCTCGACCAGCAGGTCGGCGCGGCCGAGCTCGAGCAGACCCGGCGGCCTGCGTGGTGGCGCGTGCTGGGTTTCCTCCAGTGGGTCTTCCTCGCGGCCGCGATCGCCGGTGGGCTGTGGCTGGCCGCCCTCGCGGTGATGGGGTACCTGCAGCTCCCGGCTCCGGAGACCCCGATGGCCGGCCCGCTCCCGTGGCCCACCGTGCTGCTCGGCGGCGGGGTGGTCGTGGGACTGCTGCTCGCCCTCGTGGGCGGCATCGCCGCGCGCGTGGGGGCGCGGCGGCGGTCCCGCCGCGTGGCCCGACGGCTACGCGAGGTGGTGGCCGGGACCGTGCGCGAGCAGGTCGTCGGGCCCCTCGAGGGAGAGCTCGCCGACTTCGCGCGGTTCTGGCGCGAGCTGACGTCGCTGGCGCGCTGACGCTGCCGGGGCGTCGGCGCCGCGGGTCGGTGTCGGCAGGCTCGCGCCAGCGAACCAGCGGCGATCCGTTCGCGGACCGCCCAGACACACGACGAAGGCCCACCCGACCGGGTGGGCCTTCGTCGTCGTGCCGGGCGCCGTCGGTCCCTCGACGAGTCTGCTCAGGTGGCTGCTAGAAGCGACCAGACGAGCAGACGCGGGCTCCGAACCGCCAACGGAGACTGCCGCTACCGACCGGATGAGCAGACTCGAGGCTCCGGACCGCCACCGATCGCTCCTACGAGCGACCAGGCGAGCAGAGCCCGGGACCGGCGCCGCCGGCTCAGCGGGGGCGGCGGGCGGGGCCGACCGGTCGCGAGGGCCGACGCTCGGGACGGTCGTGCTCGCCGTGACGCTTCGCGGGCCGGGCGGCGCGCGGGCCCTCGTCCGGGCGGATCTTCAGCGGACGGCCGGCCACCTTGGCGGCGCCGATGCGACGGGCCGACTCGGGGGAGAGGTCACCGGAGATCTCCACGAGCGAGAAGCTGGGGAAGATGTCGATCTTGCCCAGGTCGGAGCCGCGCAGGCCGCCCTCGCCGGTGATCGCACCGACGATGGCACCGGGCTGGACGCCGTCCTTGTGCCCGACCTCGACGCGGTAGCGGGTACCGGCGATGCGCGGGCGGCGGCCGCCACGCTCGGCCGGGCCGCGGGTGCCGTGCTTGGACGTGTGGCCCTCGTCGAAGCGCGCGGCGACGAAGGTGCCCTCGTCGTCCACGGTCTCCTCGCGACGGGTGCGCGGGCGGTCGTCCTCGTCGTCGCGGCGCTGCGGACCCTCGTCACCGACGGACAGGGCCACGAGAGCGGCGGCGACCTCGAGCAGGTCGGCACCGGTCTCCTCGACGTGCGCGGTCAGCGCCTCGCGGTACATCTCCAGGCGGCCGGCACCGCGGCGCTCGGCGACCTGGCCGAAGAGCTTGCCGGCCCGGTGCGCGGAGACGTCCGCCGGCGTGGGGAGCGTGACCTCCTCGAGGGTGGAGCCCGTGAGCTTCTCGATCTGGCGCAGCTGCCCGCGCTCACGCGGGGTCAGGAAGGTCAGGGCCGTACCGGTCCGACCGGCGCGGCCGGTGCGGCCGATGCGGTGGACGTAGGAGTCGGCCTCACGCGGCACGTCGAAGTTCACGACGAGGCCGATGCGCTCGACGTCGAGGCCGCGGGCGGCGACGTCGGTGGCCACGAGGACGTCGAGCGTGCCGTTGCGCAGCCGCTCGACGAGCTTCTCGCGCTCCTTCTGCGGGACGTCGCCGGACAGACCGGCGGCGGAGATCCCCCGGCCGGCGAGCTCGATGGCGACGTCCTCGACGGTGCCCTTGGTGCGGACGAAGACGATCGCGGCGTCGGCCTCGGTGGTGGCAAGCACGCGGGCGAGGGCACCGACCTTGTGGCGGAACGGCACGACGGCGTAGGTCTGGCGCACGGTGGCGGTGGTGGACGCCGGCCGGGTGACGGCCACACGCACCGGGTCGGTGAGGTGGGTGTCGGCGACCCGCTTGATGGCCGCGGGCATGGTGGCCGAGAACAGCGCGGTGCGCCGGCCGGAGGGGACGTGCGAGGCGATCTGCTCGACGTCCTCGGCGAAGCCCATGCGCAGCATCTCGTCGGCCTCGTCCAGGACGAGGAACCGCACGCCCGAGAGGTTGAGGCTGCCGCGCTCGATGAGGTCCATGACGCGACCGGGGGTGCCGACCACGACCTGCGCCCCGTCCTTGAGGGCCCGCAGCTGCGGGATGTAGCTCGAGCCGCCGTAGACCGGCAGCACGGTGAGGTTCTTGGTGCGGTGGGCAAAGGACGCGATGGCGTCCGAGACCTGCATGGCGAGCTCGCGGGTGGGCGTGAGCACCAGGGCCTGCACCGAGCGCTCCCACGCGTCGACCGCCTCGAGCAGCGGCAGACCGAAGGCGGCGGTCTTGCCCGTGCCGGTCTGGGCGACGCCGACGACGTCGCGGCCGGAGAGCAGCACCGGGATCGCCTCGGCCTGGATGTCGGTCGGGACGGTGAAGCCGAGGTCCTCGATCGCCGAGAGCAGGTCGTCCGGCAGGCCGAGGTCGGCGAAGGTCACCGCCGCCTTGGCGAGCGGTGCCGCCGCGGCGGGAGAGGTCTCGGCGGGAGCGGTCTCGGCGGTGTCGGCACCCGCCGTCGGGGCGGACGCACCGGTGTCATCGGAGGACGCACCGGTGTCGTCGGTGGGCGCCTCGGCGTCGGAGAGCTCCAGCGCCTCGAACAGGGCGTCGTCACCCGTCTCGGGGCGCGAAAGGGCAAAGTCGTTCATCGTCACAGGGGAAACCCATCGTCGAGCGGAGTGGGGCGGCACCGCCAGGTCGGCGGCAAGCCCTCCGCGATGGGCCCACACAGTTGCGACAACATCCGCTTCAGGGCCTGGGCGGGAGAGCACTCCAGGAGGTCCCAGCCTACCCGGAGGGCCCCCACGCCCGCAGGAGCGGGCGGCGGTGACCTTGGGCACAAGGTCCCGCACACCGGTCCTGGCTGCTCAGCCGCCCTGGAGCGGGGCCCCGTCGGCCGGGACGTCGGCCCCGTCGGCCGGGACGTCGGCGCCGTCGGCGGCGCGCGCCGCGGACCCACCGGGCGGGTCGCCGGTCTCGTCCTCGCCGCGCTGCCCTGCCCGCGCCCCGGCCAGGGTGGCCAGGAGCGCCACCACGACGGCGAGGAGGAGCCCCGCGAGGTACGCGAGCGTGCCGCCCCGCCCGACGAGCGCGATGAAGAGCCCACCCGAGGCAGCCAGCCCGAGCGCGGCCCCGAGGGCGTCGGCGACCTGGAGCGAGGAGCTGATGCGTCCGTGCCGGTACGCCGGCGTGCGCTGGAGGACCAGGACGCTGACCGCGGGGAACACCAGCCCCATCCCGCCGCCGGCGATGGTCCAGCCCACGACGACCAGCCACCCCGGTGCGCCCTCGACCGTGGCCCCCGCGGTGACGAGCGTGCCCAGCGCCAGAGTCAGCGGTCCCACCCAGAGCAGACGGCGGCGCAGCTCCTCGTCGCTGACCCGGCCCTGGATCCACGAGCCGGTCGCCCAGGTGACGGACGCGACGGTGAGCACCAGACCGGCCTGGGCCACGGACCACCCGTGCTCGCGCACGAGGAGCAGCGGCAGGAACGTCTCGGCGCTGAGGAACGTGGTGTTGAGGAGCCCGCGGGTCGCGACGGCGGAGGGCACGCCGGCGCGCAGCCGCACCGTCCCGGCCGGCAGGAGGACCGGGAGCGTGAGGACGAGGACCGCGACCCCGGCGACGGCGAGGAACAGGCCCGTCGCGCCGCCCTCGGCACCGGCGACCTGCAGGGCCGCCGCGGCGAGCCCCGCCCCGGTGGCGGCGAGCACCAGCCGCCGCGCCCGGGGACGACCCTCGTCGGGCCGGTCGGGCGGACCGGGCAGGTGGCGCAGCAGCGGCAGGAGCACGACCGAGGCACCGAGGGTGAGCACCGGCACGGCGAGGAAGACCCATCGCCACGTCCACTCCTGGGCGACGAACCCCGCGATGCCGGGACCCACGAGCCCGGGGAACACCCAGGCCACGGCGAAGGCGGCGAAGAACCTCGGCTGCCGCGGCGCCGGCACCATCGAGCCGACCAGCACGTACAGCGGGACGATGAGCAGCCCGCCGCCGAACCCCTGCACGGCCCGGCCGGCGGCCAGGACCGCCATGCCCGGCGCCAGGCCGGCCACGACCAGTCCCGCGCAGAACAGCAGGACCCCGCCGATCAGCGGGCCGCGCGGACCGCGGGCGTCGGACCACGCGCCCCCGACGGCGGTCGCCACGAGCTGGGCCGCCAGCGGCGCCCCCGAGGCCACCGCGTAGAGCCGGAGCCCGTCGAGGTCCGCCGCGACGCTCGGCATCACCGTGGTCACCGCGAGGTTCTCGAACGCGACCAGGGTGATGAGCGAGACGGAGGCGACGAGGAGCAGCCGCACGACGTCGGGGCCGCCCGTCGTCGTCGCCGAACCCGGCCGCCGCTCGCTCACCGGGGAATCATGACGGACGCCGGGGCGCACGCGGAACTGAGGCGGGTACCTCACCGTGGACGCACGCGGAACTGAGGCGGGTACCTCACCGTGGACGCACGCAGAACCGACGGGTGGAACCGACGGGCCGCGGAGGTGCCGGACCCTCGCGCCCCGCCCGCGGCCTGGCACCCCGGGCCGCCGACACTAGGATCGTCGGAGCGCCCGCCCGTCTAGCGGTGCGCCCGTCTACCCGGAAGGAACCCCGTGCTCCGCACCCACGCGGCAGGATCCCTGCGCGCCTCCGACATCGGCACCACCGTGACCCTGGCCGGCTGGGTCGACCGCCGCCGCGACCACGGCGGGGTCGCCTTCATCGACCTGCGCGACGCCTCGGGCATCGCGCAGGTGGTCATCCGTGACGAGGCGGTCGCCCACGAGCTGCGCAGCGAGTTCGTCCTCCAGGTGACGGGGGAGGTCGTCCAGCGGCCCGAGGGCAACGCGAACCCGAACCTGCCGACCGGCGAGATCGAGGTGATCGCGGCCGACGTCGAGGTCCTCAACACCGCCGCGGCACTGCCCTTCCAGGTCTCCGAGCACGCCGAGGACGCCGGTCAGGTGGGGGAGGAGGCGCGTCTGCGCTACCGCTACCTCGACCTGCGCCGGAAGGCGCCGTCGCACGCGCTGCGCCTGCGCGCCAAGGTCAACCAGGCCGCCCGCCGGGTCCTGGACGACCAGGGCTTCGTCGAGATCGAGACGCCCACGCTCACCCGGTCCACCCCCGAGGGGGCACGCGACTTCCTCGTGCCGGCGCGCCTCTCCCCGGGCTCCTGGTACGCCCTGCCGCAGTCCCCGCAGCTGTTCAAGCAGCTGCTCATGGTCGCCGGCATGGAGCGCTACTACCAGATCGCCCGCTGCTACCGGGACGAGGACTTCCGGGCCGACCGCCAGCCCGAGTTCACCCAGCTCGACGTCGAGATGAGTTTCGTGGACCAGGACGACGTCATCGCCGTCGCGGAGCAGGTCCTCGCCGAGCTGTGGCGCCTCGTCGGCCACGAGATCGACCGCCCCATCCCGCGGATGACCTACCTCGAGGCCATGCGCCGCTACGGCACCGACAAGCCGGACCTGCGCTTCGGCCTGGAGCTGACCGACCTCACCGAGTACTTCAAGGACACCCCGTTCCGGGTGTTCCAGAGCCCCTACGTCGGCGCCGTCGTCATGCCGGGCGGCGCCTCGCAGCCGCGCCGGACCTTCGACGCGTGGCAGGACTGGGCCAAGTCGCGCGGCGCCAAGGGTCTGGCGTACGTGACGATCGGCGAGGACGGCACCCTCGGCGGGCCCGTGGCCAAGAACATCTCCGAGGCCGAGCGGGCGGGCCTGGCTGAGGCGGTCGGCGCCCAGCCGGGCGACAACGTCTTCTTCGCCGCGGGCCGCGCCTCCGACGCCCGGGCGCTCCTCGGCGCCGCCCGGCTGGAGATCGGCCGGCGGGTCGGGCTCATCGACGAGGACGCGTGGTCCTTCGTGTGGATCGTCGACGCCCCCCTGTTCAAGCCCACGGGCGAGGACGACGACGTCGACCTGGGCCACAGCGCGTGGACCGCGGTCCACCACGCCTTCACCTCCCCGACACCGGAGTGGGTCGACCGGTTCGAGGAGAGCCCGGGCGAGGCCCTGGCGTACGCGTACGACATCGTCTGCAACGGCAACGAGATCGGCGGCGGCTCCATCCGTATCCACCGCCGCGACGTCCAGGAGCGGGTCTTCGCGGTCATGGGCATCGGCGAGGCGGAGGCGCAGGAGAAGTTCGGCTTCCTCCTCGACGCGTTCAAGTTCGGCGCGCCGCCTCACGGCGGCATCGCGTTCGGCTGGGACCGGATCGTCTCGCTCCTGACGCACTCGGACTCCATCCGCGACGTCATCGCCTTCCCCAAGTCCGGCGGCGGGTACGACCCGCTCACCCAGGCGCCTGCCCCCATCACCCCCGAGCAGCGCAAGGAGGCCGGGGTGGACGCGCCGGCCGAGCCGGCGCCCGGGAGGTCCGCGGCGCCGGTGGCGTGAGCGCGCGGACGGACCGGTTGACGGCCGGCGGCCAGGACGTCCTGGACCGCTGGCCGTTCTGGCGCGCGAACGCGGGACGGTTCCGCCTGCTCGACGTGTGGACCACGACGTCCGGGGCCGCCACCGCGCCCGCCCCGGCGGTCGCGCTCGTCGAGCGATGCGGCGGCACGGGCCTGGTCGGGCTGGGACGGCCCGCCGACCTCGCCGCGCTCCTGGCCGAGGTCAGCGGCCGGGCCGGGCCCGTCGACCCGACCCCGGCCCGCGCCGTCGTCAGCGCCCTGCTCCCGCGCGGGACGTGGGACGCCGTCGACCCGGCCGCACGCGAGCGGCTCGGCCTGCGGCCCGGTCGCCCCTGGGACTGGCTCACGTGCACCGCCGCGCCGCCGCGTCATCCGGACGCCGGTCGGGTGCGCGACCTCGGCACGGGACCGGCGGCGGCCGCCCGGGCGCAGGAGGTCCTCGACCGCGCCTACCCCGAGCGCGAGGCGCGCGCGGACGACGCGTCGCGCACCTGGGTGGGTTTCGACGACGGCGCCGGCGGCCTCGCCGGCGTGCTCTCCGCCCTGCCGCTCCCGGGCGGCGTCCACCTCTCGGCCGTGGCGGTCGATCCCGCCTGGCGACGGCGCGGGGTCGCCACCGCGATGACCGGCGAGGTCACCCGGCGCGCCCTGGTGGGCACCGGCCTGGTCCACCTGGGCACCTGGGCCGACAACGACGCCGCGCGGGCCCTGTACCTCTCCCTCGGGTACACCGTGGCCGCGGAGCTGGAGAACCTGCACGCCGCGCCGCGGTGGTGAACACTGCCCTCATGGCCCGCACCCTGCAGATCCACCCGGTCGACCCGCAGCCCCGGCTCGTCGGGCAGGTGGTCGACGCGCTGCGCGGCGGGGGGGTCATCGCCTACCCCACCGACTCCGGCTACGCCCTGGGCTGCACCCTGGACAACAAGGCGGGGCTGGACCGGATCCGCGCGATCCGCCAGCTCGGTGACACCCACCACTTCACGCTGATGTGCCGGGACTTCGCCCAGCTCGGGCAGTTCGTCATCGTCGACAACCGGGCCTTCCGCCTCGTCAAGTCCGCGACGCCCGGGCCCTACACCTTCATCCTCCGGGGCACCAAGGAGGTGCCGCGGCGGATGCTCCACCCCAGGAAGCACACCGTGGGCGCCCGCATCCCCGACCACCGGATCAGCCAGGCGATCCTCGCAGAGCTGGGCGAACCGCTCGTCTCGAGCACCCTCATCCTCCCCGGTGAGGAGCTGCCGATGACCACCGGCTGGGAGGTCGCCGAGCACCTGGGACACCTCCTCGACGCCGTCGTGGACGCTGACGTCGACGACGCGGAACCCACCACGGTCGTCGACCTCACCTCCGGGGCGCCCGAGGTGCTGCGGGAGGGCGCGGGCGACCTGTCGCGCTTCTGACGGCGGTCGCCGGACGAGCGTGCGTCGGCGCGGCCCGCGGTCAGTGGACGATCTTGAGCCGGTCGTACAGGGCCCGCATCGGCGCGGGCGCCCACCAGTTCCACCGCCCGAGCAGCGTCATGGTCGCCGGGACGAGGAGCATCCGCACGAGCGTGGCGTCGATGAGGACCGTCAGGGCCAGCGCGACGCCGGCCTGCTTGATGACGATGAGGTCGCCCGCGGCGAAGCCCGCGAACACCGAGATGATGACCAGGGCCGCCGAGGTGATGATCCGGCCCGAGCGCTGCAGGCCGTGCTCGACCGCGGCGTCGTTGTCGTAGCCGAGGTCCCAGAACTCCTTGATCCGCGAGAGCAGGAACACCTCGTAGTCCATGGCCAGGCCGAACCCGAACGCCACCGCGATGGCCACGACGTAGGACTCCAGGCCGGCCACGGGCGTGAACCCCAGGAGGTCGGCGCCGTGGCCCTCCTGGAAGACCCACACGGTCACCCCGAGCGAGGCCGCGAGGGAGAAGAGGTTGATGACCAACGCCTTGAGCGGGACTAGCAGCGAGCCGGTCATGAGGAAGAGCAGGACGAAGATCGCCAGCACGATGATCCCGCCGGCCAGCGGCAGCCCCTCGACGATGGCGTCGTTGAAGTCGGCCTGGTTGGCGGCCTGCCCGGCGACCCACGTCTCGAACCCGGGGTCGAGCGCGCGGATCTCTCTCACGACCGCCGTCGCCTCCGGCCCGCCCGCGTCCTCGGCGTCGACGAACACCTCGAGCACAGCGCGGTCGTCGACCGGGACCGGGCCGCGGACCTCGGCCACGCCGGGCAGCCCACCCACGTCCTCGGCGAGACCGGCGGCGCCCGCGGCGTCGGTGTCGGCGACGACGAGGACGTCTGCCGCCGCCGCGGCGGGGTAGTCCTCACCGAGGACCGCGATGTAGTCGCGCTGGTCGGAGTCCGAGGGCAGGAGCTCGGTGGTGGAGTTGCGCATCGTCAGCCCCAGCACGGGGGAGGCGAGCACCGCCAGGAGCGCGACGACGCCGACGAGCACGAGCCAGGGGTGGCGGTGCACGCCGCGGGCGAGCCGGGAGAAGAAGCCCTCCGCGGGTGCGACGTCGCCCAGGCCCCGCACGAGCACCCGCAGGCCGGGGACCCGCCCCAGCGCGGAGGGTCGCAGGAGCCGCTCCCCGAGCAGGACGATGACGGCGGGGACGAAGACGACGGCGGAGAAGACGGCGAGGATCACCACGGCGACGGCGGCGGCACCGATCGAGCGCAGCACGTCCGGCCGCAGGAGCAGCAGCCCCGAGATCGCGAAGGCGACCGTGACGGCGGAGAAGAGCACCGTGCGCCCGGCCGTGGCCACGGTCGCGCGCACCGCCTGCACCACGAGCGGGTTGCGGCGGTGCCGGCGCCGCCGCGCCTGGACCGCGACCGGTTCGGCGCCGTCGCCGACGAGCCGGTGCGCCTCCTCCCGGAAGCGGGAGACGATGAGCAGGCCGTAGTCGATCGACAGGCCCAGGCCCAGGACGGTGACGACGTTGATGACGAACGAGTCGATGTCGACGCCGTAGCTCATGACGAGCAGGACACCCAGCCCGGCGAAGATCGAGGCGACGGCGCCCATGAGCGGCAGGCTCGCCGCGAGGAACCCGCCGAAGACCACCACCATGATGAGCAGGGAGACCGGCAGGGCCACCGCCTCGCCGGTGACGAGGTCCTCCTCGACCTGCTCGACGATCTCCCCGGCGATGATCTCGTTCGAGCTGGTCGTCCCGCGGACGTCGGGAGCGACGCCGGCCAGGTCCGCCGGCACCTGCTCGAGACGCTCGACGACCGCGTCGTGGGCGAGCGCGGCCTCGTCGTCGTCTAGGCCCGGGTCCAGGGTGACGGCGACGAGGAAGCCGTCCTGCGCGCTCGAGACGAGGCCGGCCGCCGCGGGGTTGGCCAGGCCCTCGGGCAGGAGGAAGGCGTCGACCACCTGGTCGACGCCGTCGATGGCGGTGAGGTCGGCGTGGGCCGGGGCGAGGGCCTCGGCGATCCCGGCGGTCTGCTCGGTGTCGGTGAGGTCGGCACCCTCGACGAGGAGGGTGACCTGGTCCCCGCTCTCACGGTCCCCCTCGAGGATCTCGCGCGCCCGCTGGCTCTCCGATCCCGGCACAGTGGGCTCGCCCGTGCGGAGCCGGTCGAAGAGGCTGTCGCCGCCCAGCCCCGTGAACGCCACGAGCAGCGCGGCCAGCGAGACGAGGGTCCACAGCAGGACCACGGAGCGTGGGTGCCGCGTGACGAGGCGGCCGAGGCGGTCGAACACGCGCCCAGTCTTCCACCGCGGGGAGGTCCTCCAGGCCACGGGCGCGACGTTGCGTAGGCTCCGGGGCGTGGACCTGTTCGAGGCGGCCGGAGCCGACGACGCCGGCGTCCCTGCCGTCGGCAGCGGGGCGCCCCTGGCCGTGCGCATGCGCCCGGCCTCCCTGGAGGAGGTGCTCGGCCAGGAGCACCTGCTCGAGCCGGGCTCGCCCCTGCGCCGCCTCGTCGAGCCCGCACCCGAGGGGCGGCGCCGGATCGCGCCGTCGTCGGTGGTGCTGTGGGGGCCGCCCGGCACGGGCAAGACGACGCTGGCCTACCTCGTCGCGCACGCCTCGGGCCGGCGCTTCACCGAGCTCTCCGCCGTCACCGCCGGCGTCAAGGACGTCCGCGCCGTCGTGGAGGACGCCCGCCGGCGCCTGGTGACCTCGGGGGAGGAGACGGTCCTCTTCATCGACGAGGTCCACCGCTTCTCCAAGTCCCAGCAGGACGCGCTGCTGCCGAGCGTGGAGAACCGGTGGGTCACGCTCGTGGCCGCCACCACCGAGAACCCGAGCTTCTCGGTCATCTCACCGCTGCTGTCCCGCTCGCTGCTGCTCACGCTGCGCCCGCTCGCGGAGGAGGACGTGCGCGCCCTCGTGCGCCGCGCCCTCGACGACGAGCGCGGGCTCGGCGGCTCCCTCGCCCTGGACGAGGCCGCCGAGGACCACCTGGTGCGCCTTGCCGGGGCGGACGCGCGCAAGGCGCTGACCATCCTCGAGGCCGCCGCCGGCTCAGCCGACGCCGCCGGCGAGGACGCGATCACCCTCGAGGCCGTCGAACGGGCCATCGACGTCGCCGCGGTGCGGTACGACCGGGCCGGCGACCAGCACTACGACGTCATCTCCGCCTTCATCAAGTCCATGCGCGGCTCGGACGTCGACGCCGCCCTGCACTACCTCGCCCGCATGGTCGTCGCGGGGGAGGACCCGCGCTTCATCGCCCGGCGGATCGTCATCGCGGCGGCCGAGGACGTCGGCATGGCCGACCCCTCCGCGCTGCAGACCGCCGTCGCCGCCGCCCAGGCGGTGGCCCTCATCGGGATGCCCGAGGCGCGGATCATCCTCGCCGAGGCGGTCGTGCACGTGGCCACGGCACCGAAGTCCAACGCCGCCTACGCCGCAGTGGACGCCGCCATCGCCGACGTCCGCGCCGGCAAGGCCGGGCCGGTCCCGGCGCACCTGCGCGACGCCCACTACGCCGGGGCCAAGCAGCACGGCCACGGGGACGGCTACCGCTACGCCCACTCCTACCCGCACGGGATCGTCGGCCAGCAGTACGCCCCCGACGAGCTGGACGGCACGCGGTACTACGAGCCCACCGCTCACGGCCACGAGCGGGACATCACAGCCCGGCTCACCCGGATCCGTCAGATCCTCGCCGAGCGGTAGTGCTAACCTCGTGAGGTTGCCGTGCGGGCTCGTTCGCGCCCGCGGTCGGCAGCCACCTGGGGTCATGGCCACGAGGTCGACCCCGCACCGTCCGGACATCCCGTCCGCCGCGGTGACGTCACCGACACGACAGGACGAAACACATGGCAGTCTCCCGCACGCGCCGTCAGGTGCGCCTCTCGCGCGCCCTCGGCATCGCCCTGACCCCCAAGGCGGTCAAGTACTTCGAGAAGCGCCCCTACGGCCCCGGTGAGCACGGCCGCGCCCGTCGCCGCACCGAGTCCGACTACGCGGTGCGTCTGAAGGAGAAGCAGCGTCTGCGCGCCCAGTACGGCATCCGCGAGGCCCAGATCCAGCGGGTGTTCGAGGAGGCCAAGCGCGAGCAGGCCCTGACCGGTGAGTCGCTGGTCGAGCTGCTCGAGATGCGCCTGGACGCGCTCGTCCTGCGCTCGGGCTTCGCCCGCACCATCGCCCAGGCCCGCCAGGCCGTGGTGCACCGTCACATCCTCGTCGACGGCAAGCTGGTCGACCGGCCCTCCTTCCGGGTCAAGCCCGGCCAGGTCATCCAGGTCAAGCCGAAGTCGCAGGCCATGGTGCCGTTCCAGGTCGCCGCCGCCGGCGCCCACCGCGACGTGCTGCCCAACCTGCCGTCCTACCTCGACGTCGAGCTCACCAAGCTCCGCGCCGAGCTGGTCCGCCGCCCCAAGCGCGCCGAGGTCCCCGTGACCTGCAACGAGCAGCTGGTCGTCGAGTACTACTCGCGCTGACCCCAGCGCTCACGACGCCCCGGGCGGCCGGCTTGCCGGTGCCCGGGGCGTCGTCGTCCTACGGGTAGGCTTCCCCGGCAGACCGGCGCAACCCGCCGGTGCCCACCGGTACGAGGAGAACACATGTCGCTCGGTGACATCGCCGGACTGATCGCCGCGCTGGCGTTCGTCGCCCTGGTCGCGTTCCTGGCCGTGCCGCTGCTCAAGCTCGGCCGGGTTCTGGACGAGGCCCGCGGCACCGTGCACCAGCTCACCGAGCACACCCTGCCGGCGCTGGACGAGGCCGTGGAGACCGTCCGCGCGGCCAACGGTCAGCTCGCCAAGGTCGACACCATCACCACCTCGGCCGCGCAGGTCACCGAGGACGTCTCGGCCCTGACGACCCTGGTCGCCGCCACGGTGGGCGGGCCCCTCATCAAGGTCTCCGCCTTCTCCTACGCGGTGCGGCGGGTCCTGGGCGGGAAGGGCCGCTGATGGGCGTCCGTCTGGTCGTCGGGCTCGTCGTCGTCGGCTCCGCCGCCGTCGTCCTGGCAGCACGGGCCCCCTCCTTGCTGCAGCGCCTGCGAGCCCTTCCGGGAGAGCTCTCCGCGGCCTACCACGAGCGCGAGGCCGAGCTGCGCGCGGCGCTGCTGCCCGACGAGGACGCCGTCGCCGCCGCCCGGGCCGAGGTCGCCCGGCGCCGGGCCGCACCCACGACGCCGCAGCCCTGGGCCACCACGGAAGACGACGACCTGGCATCTGCGTTGTAGTCCGTGAGGGGCAACGCGCGCCGCCCTCAGCACGTCACCGCACGAGAGCACCACGCGGCCACCGCACCACGTGACCGCACCACCACAGCACCATGTGGCCGCACCACCACAGCACCACGTGGCCGCACCACCACAGCACCACGTGGCCACCGCACTAGGTGACCGGACCACCACAGCACCACGTGACCGCACCACCGCCGCACCCCAGCACCGACACGAACCCGAGGAACCATGCGTACCGCCGAGATCCGCTCCCGCTGGCTGGACTACTTCGCCAAGCACGACCACGCCGTCGTGCCCAGCGTCCCCCTGGTCTCCCCGGACCCGTCGATCCTGTTCACCATCGCCGGCATGGTGCCCTTCATCCCGTACATCATCGGGACCCAGGAGGCACCCTGGCCACGGGTCGCGAGCGTGCAGAAGTGCATCCGCACCAACGACATCGAGGAGGTCGGCCGCACCACCCGGCACGGCACCTTCTTCCAGATGGGCGGCAACTTCTCCTTCGGCGACTACTTCAAGGAGGGGGCGATCACCTACGCCTGGGAGCTGCTCACCGCCTCGCGCGACCAGGGCGGCTACGGCCTGGACGGCGATCGCCTCTGGGTGGCCATCTGGGACCAGGACGAGGAGGCTCGCGACATCTGGTCCCGCAAGATCGGCCTGCCCGCCGAGCGGATCCAGACCCAGCCGCGCGCGGAGAACTTCTGGGACACGGGCCAGCCCGGCCCGGCCGGTCCCACCTCCGAGATCCACTACGACCGCGGACCGGCGTACGGCCCCGACGGCGGCCCCGAGGTGGACAAGCAGGGCGACCGCTTCCTCGAGATCTGGAACCTCGTCTTCGACCAGTACCTCCGCGGCGAGGGCTCGGGCAAGGACTACCCGCTCCTGCGTGAGCTCGACAAGAAGGCCATCGACACCGGACTGGGCGTCGAGCGGCTCGCGTTCCTCCTGCAGGAGAAGGAGAACTTCTACGAGATCGACGAGGTCTACCCCGTCATCGCGGCCGCGCAGGAGATGAGCGGGCGTCCCTACGGCCTGGGCCGCAACTCCACCGACCCCGACGACATCCGCATGCGCGTCGTCGCCGACCACGTGCGCTCGGCGATGATGCTCATCGGCGACGGCGTGCGACCGGGCAACGACGGCCGCGGGTACGTGCTGCGCCGCGTCATCCGCCGCGCGGTGCGCTCGATGCGCCTGCTCGGCGTCGACGAGCCCTCGCTGCCCGTCCTGCTGCCGGCGTCGCGCGACGCGATGAAGGACTCCTACCCCGAGATCGGCACCGACTTCGACCGCATCTCCCATGTCGCCTACGAGGAGGAGGAGGCCTTCCGGCGCACCCTCACCTCCGGCACGACCATCCTCGACACCGCCGTTAGCCGCGCCCGCACCGCGGGCGGGTCGGTCCTCAGCGGGGCGGACGCGTTCGCGCTCCACGACACCTACGGCTTCCCCATCGACCTCACCCTCGAGATGGCGGCCGAGCAGGGCGTGCGCGTCGACGAGGCGGGCTTCCGCAGCCTCATGCAGGAGCAGCGTGAGCGTGCCCGCGCCGACGCCCTGGCCAAGAAGTCCGGCCACGTCGACACCGCGGTCTACAACGAGGTCCTCGGCCGCCTCGGCGGCGCGGTGGAGTTCCTCGGCTACACCGACGCCGTCGCCGAGGCGCGCCTCGTCGGTCTGCTCGTCGACGGCGTCGCGGCCCCGGTCGCGACCGCTCCCGCGGACGTCGAGGTCGTCCTGGACCGCACCCCGTTCTACGCCGAGGCCGGCGGCCAGCTCGCCGACCAGGGCACGATCTCCTTCCAGGGCGGGGCGATCGTCGACGTCGCCGACGTCCAGTCCCCGGTCCGCGGGCTGTCCGTGCACCGCGGGCGCCTCACCGAGGGCACCCTCACCCTGGACGAGACGGGCGTGGCGAGCATCGACACCGACCGCCGCCGGGCGATCGCGCGCGCCCACACGGCCACCCACATGGTCCACAAGGCCCTCCACGAGCACCTCGGCGACCAGGCGACCCAGGCCGGCTCCGAGAACGCGCCGTCGCGGCTGCGGTTCGACTTCCGGCACGGCTCCGCCGTGCCCGGGGACGTCCTGTCCGAGATCGAGGGGCGCGTCAACGCCCAGCTCGCGGAGAACCTCGACGTCACCGACGAGATCATGGACATCGACGACGCCCGGGCGGCCGGGGCGATGGCCCTGTTCGGCGAGAAGTACGGTCGCCGCGTGCGCGTCGTCTCCATCGGCGGCGACTGGTCGAAGGAGCTGTGCGCGGGCACCCACGTGCCCTCCACCGGCAACCTCGGGCTCGTCACCCTCCTGGGCGAGGCCTCGATCGGCTCGGGCGTGCGCCGGGTCGACGCCCTCGTCGGCGCGGGCGCCTACGGCTACCAGGCCAAGGAGCACGCCCTCGTCAGCCAGGTCTCGACGATCCTGGGCGGGCGCCCGGAGGAGCTGCCCGAGCGGGTCGGCTCGCTCATGGCCAAGCTCAAGGCCGCCGAGAAGGAGCTGGCGGCGCTGCGCCAGGCCCAGCTGCTCGGGGGCGCGGCCCAGGTCGCCGGATCCGCCGACCGGGTCGGCCCCGCGCTCGTCGTCACTCACGACGCCGGCGAGGTCGCCTCCGCCGACGACCTGCGCACCCTGGCCCTGGACGTGCGCCAGCGCCTCGGTGAGTCCGCGCCCGCCGTCGTCGCCGTCGGCGGCGTCGCGAAGGACCGCCCGGTCGTCGTCGTCGCCACCAACGCCGCCGCCCGGCAGGCCGGCGTGCGGGCCGGTGCCCTCGTCCGCGTCGCGGCGACCACCCTCGGTGGGGGCGGCGGCGGCAAGGACGACGTCGCCCAGGGTGGCGGGACCGACGTCGCGGCGCTCGGCGGCGCCCTCGACGCCGTCCGCGCCGAGGTGACGACCCTGGTCGGCGCGTGAGCGCTGCCGGGCTGCGGCGCGGGGTGCGCCTCGGCGTCGACGTCGGCTCCGTGCGGGTCGGCGTCGCGCGCTGCGACCCCGACGGCATCCTCGCGACGCCGGTGCGCACCGTCGCCCGGCGCCGCGACGGCGGTGACGTCGCGGAGATCGCCGCGATCGCCGCGGAGGTCGGGGCGATGGAGGTCCTCGTGGGCCTGCCGCGGCACCTGTCCGGCCGGCAGGGGGAGTCCGCCGACGCCGCACGCGGGTACGCTGTCCGGGTCGCGGCCGCCGTGGCACCGCTTCCGGTGCGGCTCGTCGACGAGCGACTGACGACGGTCAGCGCCCACCAGGCGCTGCGGGCGTCCGGCCGCCCCGGGCGCCGGCACCGGGAGGTCGTCGACCAGGTGGCTGCCGTGATGATCGTTGAGCACGCCCTCGAGGTCGAGCGGCGCACCGGCCAGCCCGCCGGTGAGCCGGTCGGACCGGGGGAGACCGTCCGAGGGGGGACCTCGCAGTGAACGACCTGTTTGCCCAGGGCACGACGGCCGAGCCGGCGCACGAGGACGACCTCCGGCGCGCCCGCCGGGAGCAGCGGCGCGCCCGCGAGGACCGCCGCCGCCGGCGGCGCCGCCGCACGCTGCTCGTCCTCGCCGTGGTCGTCGCGATCGTCGCCGCGGTGGCTCTCTGGGCGTACCCGACCGTGCGGGACGCCCTCTCCGACCGGCCCACGGCCGCGGCCGAGGACTTCCCCGGCCCCGGCAGCGGCGAGGTCCAGGTGGTGATCCCCGCGGGCGCCTCCGGCGCCGAGATGGGCTCGGTCCTGGAGGAGGCCGGGGTGGTGGCCTCCCAGCGGGCGTTCGTCGACGCGTTCGGCGAGAACGTCAACGCCGGACGGATCCAGCCCGGCACCTACACGCTCATGAACGAGATGGCCGCGAGCGACGCCGTCGCCGCACTGCTCGACCCGGCCTCGCGGGCCGAGGTCACGATCACCGTGCCGGAGGGCTTCCACGCCGCGCAGGTGTACGAGCGGATCGCGAACGTCGCCGACATCCCCCTCGAGGAGGTCCAGGCCGCGGCCGAGGACACCGGGGCGATCGGGCTGCCCGCCGAGGCGGACGGCAACCCCGAGGGGTGGTACGCCGCCGCGACGTACTCCTTCGAGCCGGCCGACGACGCCACGACCATGCTCTCGACGATGGTCGCCCAGACCATCTCGCGCCTGGACGCCCTCGAGGTGCCGGCCGACCAGCGTCAGGCGGTCCTGACCAAGGCCTCGATCGTCGAGCGCGAGGTGAACCTGCCGGAGTACTACGGCCAGGTCGCCCGCGTCATCGAGAACCGGCTCACCGACGACGACGACGTCAACGGTCGCCTCCAGATGGACTCCACCGTCCTGTACGGCGTGGGCAAGGTCGGTGGCGTGCCCACCCAGGCCGACCTCGACGACGACAACCCGTACAACACATACCTCAACCCCGGTCTGCCGCCGACGCCCATCGGCGCCCCGGGCGAGGCGGCCCTCGACGCGGTCATCAACGCCCCCGAGGGGGACTGGCTCTACTTCGCCACCGTCAACCTCGACACGGGGGAGACGAAGTTCGCCGCGACCCTCGACGAGCACAACGCCAACGTCGCCGAGCTCCGCGCGTGGCTGGCCGAGAACCCGCAGGGCTGATGGGGGTCGTCGGCGGTGCCGGCCAGGACCTCGCCGCGCCGGGGGTGAGCCGGCGGGCGGCGGTGCTCGGCCACCCCGTCGCCCACTCCCTCTCGCCGGCGCTCCACCGGGCCGCCTACACCCAGCTCGGCCTCGACGGCTGGGCGTACGGCCTCCAGGACGTCACCGCCGAGGAGCTGCCCGGCGTCGTCGCCCGGCTCGACGGCTCATGGGCGGGCCTGTCGTTGACGATGCCGCTCAAGCACGCCGTCATGGGGCTGCTCGACGCGGTCGACCCGCTCGCCGAGGTCACCGGAGCGGTCAACACGGTCGTCGTCCAACCCGGGCCGGGCGGGTCGGCCGGCCCCCTCACCGGGTTCAACACCGACGTGCACGGCATCGTCGCGGCGGTCCGCGAGGCAGCCGCGCCCGGCTGGGTCCCGCGGCGGGCCGTCATCCTCGGCGCGGGTGCCACCAGCTCCTCCGCGCAGGCCGCGGTGGCCGAGCTCGGCCTGACCCGCTCCACCCTCGTGGCCCGCCGCGTACCACCCGCCGCGGCCGCGGCCACGGCCCGGATGGGCGTGGCCGTCGAGCACGTGGCGTGGACCTCCCCGGCCGTCGCGGCCGAGGCCGCCGCCGGCGCCGACCTCGTCATCTCCACCGTCCCGGCGGGCGCCGCGGACGACACCGCCGCCGACCTCGCCCGGCTCGGCGTCCTCGCCGGCGCGGTGCTCCTCGACGTCGTCTACGACCCGTCCCCCACCCCGCTCGCGGCCGCGTGGGAGGGCGCCGGCGGCGCCGTCGTGCCGGGCTGGGCGATGCTCCTGCACCAGGCGGAGGCCCAGGTCCGTCTCATGACCGGCCGCACCCCCGACGTCGAGGTGATGCGCGCGGCCCTGCTCGCCGAGCTGGCCCGGCGCCGGGGCGGGGGAGAGGTGCGCGCGTCGCCGCCGCCGTTCCCGGCCGGGACGGGGCCGCGGGCCGAGGCAGCTGCCCCCGCGCCGCGCACCGAACCTGCCCCGGCGTCCGCGAGCCCGCCGCCCACCCGCTCGGCGTGAGCGTCCCGGCGGCCGTCGTGGCGGCCGGGGCCTGGCTGGCGGCCGTGTCGGCGGCGCTCGTCGTCGCCGACCTGCGCACCCACCGGCTCCCGGACCGCCTCGTCGGGGCGGCAGCGGCCGGGGTGCTCGTTCTCCTCACCGTCGCGGCGCTCACCACCGGTCAGTGGACGGACCTGGGCCGGGCGGTCCTGGCCGCCGCCGCGGTCGCCGCCGGCTCTGTGCTCCTCGCCCTCCCGCGGGTGACCGGGCTGGGGCTGGGTGACGTCAAGCTGGCCGGCGTTCTGGGTCTCTGGCTCGGGTGGTTCGGCTGGGGGGTGGTCGCGACAGGACTCCTGGCGGCGTTCGTGCTCGGCGGCGCATGGACCACCGCGCGACTTCTCATCCGCCGCGCCCGACACGAGGACGCCGTCCCCCTCGGGCCCTGGCTGGTGCTCGGGGCGGCGCTCGCCACGGTGGCGCACCTCGCGGGGCTCGTGCCCGCCTGAGCCCGAGGCAGCCGCGTTCCGCTGCAGCGCGCGCCCGATGATCGCGAGGCCCCGCAGCACGCGCCCGATGATCGCGAGCCCCCGCAGCACGCGTCCGCTGAACTCGAGCCCCCGCAGCACGCGCCCGCTGAACTCGAGCCCCCGCAGGACGCGTCCGCCGAGGGCGGGAGTCCCGGCGTGGGTGCCGTGACACCCCACCGCCGACCGCCCTCACCGTCGACACCCGACCGCCCTCACCGTCGACACCCGACCGCCCTCCCCGTGGACGCCCCCGGCCGGGCCCCGCCGTCGCATGGGAGGATCGGGCCATGCTCAGATGGATGACCGCAGGTGAGTCGCACGGCCAGGCTCTCGTCGGGGTGCTCGAGGGCCTGCCGGCCGGGGTCGAGATCACCACCGACCAGGTGGGCGACGCCCTCGCCCGGCGCCGGCTCGGGCACGGCCGCGGGTCACGGATGTCGTTCGAGCAGGACGAGGTCCGACTGCTCTCCGGCGTGCGGCACGGCCTGACGATGGGCGGCCCGGTCGCGATCGAGATCGGCAACACCGAGTGGCCCAAGTGGGAGACGGTCATGGCCGCCGACCCGGTGCCTCGCGAGGCCCTCCTCGTCGACGCCGGCACCGGCGACGAGCGGGAGATCGCCCGTAACCGGCGCCTCACGCGCCCGCGCCCCGGCCACGCGGACCTGGTCGGGATGCAGAAGTACCACCTCGACGACGCCCGGCCGATCCTCGAGCGGGCCAGCGCGCGCGAGACCGCCGCCCGGGTCGCCCTGGGAACGCTGGCCGCGGCGCTCCTGGAGCAGGTCGCGGGCATCCGTCTCGTCTCGCACGTCGTGGCGATCGGCCCGGTCACGGTCCCCGACGACGCTCCGGTGCCCGGACCCGACGACGTGGCGGCGCTGGACGCCGACCCCGTGCGCTGCCTCGACGCGACGTCCTCGGCGGCCATGGTCGCCGAGATCGACGCCTGCCAGAAGGACGGCGACACCCTCGGCGGCGTCGTCGAGGTCCTCGCCTACGGCCTGCCTCCCGGCCTGGGCTCGCACGTCTCGTCCGACCGGCGCCTGGACTCCCGGCTCGCCGGGGCGGTCATGGGCATCCAGGCCGTCAAGGGTGTCGAGATCGGCGACGGCTTCCGCACCGCAACCCGCCGCGGCTCCGCCGCGCACGACGAGATCGTCCGAGGCTCCGACGGCCGGATCCGCCGCGCCACCAACCGGGCCGGCGGTACCGAGGGCGGGATGTCCAACGGCGAGCCGCTGCGCGTGCGCGCCGCGATGAAGCCCATCTCCACCGTGCCCCGTGCGCTGGCCACCGTGGACGTCGCCACCGGCGCGGAGGCGCGGGCCATCCACCAGCGCTCCGACGTCTGCGCGGTGCCGCCGGCCGCCGTGGTCGCCGAGGCGATGGTGGCCCTGGTCCTGGCCGACGCCCTGCTGGAGAAGGTCGGCGGCGACTCGGTGAGCGAGTCCACGCGCAACCTGCGCGGCTACCTCGAGGCCATCCCCGAGCACCAGCGCTAGGGAGCCCTCGCAGCCCGTCTCGGTCCGCAGCACGGCCCGCCCCGCGCCGACGGTAGCGTTGCGCCTCGTGGCTCACTCCCGAACCGGTCCCCGCCTGATCCTCGTCGGCCCCCCGGGGGCCGGCAAGACCACCGTCGGTGAGCTCGTCGCCGCCACCCTGGGTGTGCCGCTGCGCGACTCCGACGCCGAGGTGGAGCGCCTCGCGGGGACGAGTGTCCCGGAGATCTTCCGGACCCGGGGCGAGGGCGAGTTCCGGGTGCTCGAGCACGACGCCGTCACCCGTCTGCTGTCCGAGCACGACGGCGTGCTGGCCCTCGGCGGCGGCGCCGTCCTGCACCCCGGCACCCAGGCGGCCCTCGCCGGGCACCACGTCGTCTTCCTCGACGTCGACGCCGACCACGCCGTGGCCCGGGTGGCCCGTTCGGGTGCCCGCCCCCTCCTCGAGGGCGACCCGACCGCCCGGTTCGAGGCGCTCATGACCGCCCGGCGACCGGTGTACGAACGGGTTGCGACGGTGCGGGTGGTCACCGGCGGACGCACCGCCGAGGATGTCGCCGCCGAGGTGCTCCGGACCCTCGCGGCGCCGGTCACATCCGCGGCACCGGCCACGTCGGCCGCACCCGCGGCACCGACGACATCGCCGGCACCCGCAGCACCGGCGACGCGGATCACGGTCTCGGGCGCCGCCCCGTACGACGTCGTCGTCGGTCACGGGCTGGACCGCGAGGTTCTCGACCTCGTCGGTCCCGACGCCTCCCGCGTCCTCCTCGTCCACCCCGCAGCCCTGGCCGGCCGCGCCGAGGCGTTGCGCACGGAGCTGGCCACCGCAGGGCGCACCGTGGTGACCCACGAGGTGCCCGACGCCGAGTCCGCGAAGACCCTCGACGTGGTCGCCGGCTGCTGGGACCTGCTGGGGGAGCGGCGCTTCGGTCGCGACGACGCGGTCGTCGCCCTCGGCGGCGGCGCCACGACCGACATGGCGGGCTTCGTGGCCGCGACGTGGCTGCGCGGCATCCGGCTCGTCAACGTCCCGACCACCCTGCTCGGCATGGTCGACGCCGCGGTCGGCGGCAAGACCGGCATCAACACCGCCGCGGGCAAGAACCTCGTCGGCTCCTTCCACCCGCCAGCCGGTGTCGTGTGCGACCTCGACGCCCTCCAGACCCTGCCTGCGGAGGACCTGCGCGCGGGCCTGGCCGAGGTCGTCAAGTGCGGCTTGATCGCCGACGAGGAGATCCTCCGCCTGGTCGAGGCCGACGGCGGCGCGGCGGCGCTGCGTCCGGGGTCACCCGTCCTGCGTGAGCTCGTCGAGCGCGCCGTGGCGGTCAAGGCGCGGGTCGTCGGGGCCGACCTCCGCGAGGCCGGTCTGCGCGAGATCCTCAACTACGGCCACACCTTCGCCCATGCGATCGAGCGGACCGAGGGCTACACCTGGCGTCACGGCGACGCCGTCGCCGTGGGGATGGTCTTCGCGGCCGAGCTCGCTCATGCGGCCGGGCACCTGGACGAGACCGGTGTCCGGCGCCACCGCGCGGTGCTCGAGTCGCTGGGCCTGCCCACCGCCTACGGCGAGGACCGCTGGCCGGACCTCCTCGACGCGATGGCCAGCGACAAGAAGGTCCGCGGGTCCACCCTGCGCTTCGTCGTCCTCGACGCCGTGGGCCGGCCCACGGTCCTGCGCGGCCCGGCCCCGGAGCAGCTCGAGGCGGCGTGGGCCGCGGTGCGGGGATGACGTACGGTTCCCCGGTGACCCCCATCCCCACCCTCGTCCTCCTCGGTGCCCCCGGTGCCGGGAAGTCCACGGTCGGCGCGCTCCTCGCGGAGCGACTGGGGCTCGAGCTCCTCGACACCGACGACCTCCTCGCGGCACGGGTGGGCACGGACGTGGGGGAGTTCTTCCTCGACGCCGGCGAGGAGCGGTTCCGCGAGGTCGAGGCCGAGGTGGCCGCGGCCGCGCTGGGCCGGCCGGGCGTGGTCGCCCTGGGCGGCGGGGCCGTCCCGGGCGTGGCCCAGCGCCTCGAGGCCTACCGCGCCGACGGCGGGACGGTCGTCTTCCTCGACGTCTCTCTCGCGGCGGCCATGCCACGGGTCGGCCTCAACGCCCCGCGGGCGGTCGTCGTGGGATCCCCGCGCGCCCAGTACGCCGCGATGGCGAACGCGCGCCGGCCCGTCTACGCAGCCGCGGCCGACGCCGTCGTCGACACCTCGTCCCTCAGCCCGACCGAGGTCGCCGAGGCCGTCCTGGCCGTCCTGCGGGGTTGATGACGGTCGGCGTCGAGACGGCGACGCGCCCACCGGCCGGGGCACGCGTGACATGGCTGCGGGCAGCCGGCTTCCGGTAGGACAAGGCCATGGACTCGATGGCAACACATCAAGCGAGGAACCTTGATCGTCGGGACGGACACGTCCCTGGGCTCACACATTCGTTTCCGGCATCGCGGTGCGCGGCGCAGCCACCCCGACCCGCCACTCCGGGCGATCAAGCCCCAACCCTTGACCTGCCGCAGTCTAGTCCCTAGGCTTGATCCTATGTTCGTGCTCACCGCAGACCAGCACGCGAGCAAGGTACGTGGCGACAAGGTCGCCGCACTGCTCGACGCGCAGGAGGGGTGGGACCGCGCCCACGCGGACGCCGTCGTCCTCCCTCTCGAGCGGACCGTGGGCGACGAGGTCCAGATCGTCCTGTCGGACCCCTCCGCCGCCGTCGACCTGGCGCTGCACCTCATCCGGCTGGGCGAGTGGGCCGTCGGGATCGGCGCCGGTCCGACCGACGCACTGGCGGAGACCTCCCGGGCCAGCTCGGGACCGGCGTTCGTCCACGCCCGTACCGCCGTCGAGCGGGCCCGGGGACGGGCCGTGCCGGCGCCGGTGGTCGTCACCGGCGAGGACACCTCGGCCGCCGAGCGGGCGACCGCCCTCCTGCAGCTCCTCGCCGCCGTCGTGCGCCGTCGCTCGGCTCCCGGCTGGGAGGTGGCGGACCTGCTCGTGGGCGGGGCCCTGCAGAAGGACGTCGCCGCGACGCTGGGCATCAGCGAGCAGGCCGTGAGCCAGCGCGTGCGCTCGGCCATGATCGAGGAGGAGCGCGCCGTCCGGCCCCTGGCCGCGGAGCTCCTCACCGGCGCCGTGGGACCGTCCGGGACCGGCCCCCAGGCACGGTCCCGGACCGGCACCGACACCGGCACCGGCACCGGCACCGGCAACGGCAACGGCAACGGCAACGGCAACGGCAACGACACCCCACGCGTCCCGAAGGAGAACAGGTGAGTTCGACCACAGGCCTCCAGGCGGGCGTCGTCATCGCCGTGCTGCTGCTCTCGGCCCTGCTGGGCCGGGTGATCGTCGGTGCCACCCTGCGGCGCGTGGAGCCGGGGCCGGTCATCCCCGGCGTGCTGCGCGGGGGCACCTGGATCGGCATGCTCGAGCGCTTCGCGATCACCGGCGGCGTCCTCGCCGGCTACCCCGAGACGGTCGCCGTCGTGCTGGCCGTCAAGGGCCTCGGCCGCTACCCCGAGCTGCGTGAGGCCCATCCCGACAAGCGCAGCCCCGCCGCGGAACGGTTCATCATCGGCACACTGGCGAGCTACATCTGGGCCGCCCTCCTCGGCGTCGTCGGCGTGCTGGTGCTCGGCGCGGTATCCTGACCGGCGCTGCCCGGCGCCCGGCGACCGGTGGCGCGACCAGCACTCGACGACAGGAACGGCAGAGAAACGTGGCGACGACGAACGACCTGAAGAACGGCCTCGTGCTCAACATCGACGGACAGCTCTGGCAGGTCGTCGAGTTCCAGCACGTCAAGCCGGGCAAGGGCCCCGCCTTCGTCCGCACCAAGCTCAAGAACGTCATGTCGGGCAAGACCGTCGACAAGACCTTCAACGCGGGCATCAAG